>DATCXR010000043.1:0-23855 GCA_036565685.1 Gemmatimonadaceae bacterium | reverse complement strand
CGCGCTCGGTCGCGCGAACGGCCGGCCATCATGGAATGCCCGTGGCCCAATTCCCCCTCCGACACTCTGACGGCGGAGCCAGCGCCGCCACGCCCGGCCGGCGTCATCGACCCTCCGCGAGCTCGTATCCCCGACTGCAAGCCGCCGGAGTGGAAGCCACCCGCGGAGCTGCGCCCCTTCGTCGCGCCGAAGCTGCCGGCGGATCGGCCTCGGGCCATCGTCAGCGACTACCTCGCCTACGTCGTGACCGCGCCGAGCGAGGAGCTGGTGGAGCGCTTCCGGCTCGACACTTCCTTCTATAAGAAGTACGCCGACGCCAACGGCTTCCCGATTCTCGGATCGGCCCGCGTATCCGATGCCGCGCTGGCCATCGTGCGCGATCAGGTCAACTACATGCTCGGTAGCCGCCCCGACGTGCGCGACACGATGATCGCGCATGGCGCGCGCATCGTGGTCATGGCGGAAACCGAGTACACGATGGACATCCCCGAGCAGCGCAGCTGGAGGGTGCCCAAGTACCTCGACCCCCGCCTCACACCGGGAGAGCGCTCTCGCTACTACGAGTCGGGCGGTCTTGGCTCGATGAGCGCCGAGGGATACTGGAACCCTCGCGCACGCGGCATGGGTGGTACGCTCACGAGCTGCGCCGAGGAGAACGTGCTCGGCTTCTACCACACGAGATACTGGGGCACCAACATCTGCGTGCACGAGTTCTCGCACTCGATCATGGGCTCCGGCATCGGCAATCTCGATCCGGGATGGTTCCAGGAGATCGTCGACGCCTACAAGCACGCAAAGGCCAGCTGCCTTCGCACCGCCGACGGCTACTCCGGCAACACGTTCAACGAGTACTGGGCGGGCGGCGTCGAGTGGTACGTCGGCAACGGCGGCAGGGAGCGCGCCGGCCTCAAATCAGAAGACCCTACCCTCTACGAGCTGATCTCCCGGCTCATCCCCGAAAACAGATATCTGCCCGTGCGGGCGAACGTCGCCAACCGCACGCGCGCCCAGATGGACAGCCTCGTCCACGCTAGAAACCCCGAATGGTGGGTGCGCGAGCAGCGGCGTCAGGCTGAAGAAGCGAAGCGAGACTCCACTCGAGGACGCGATGCACGCGCCGGCGCGGCACGACGCGGCCGCCGCGATGCTCCGCCGCCGTGCGTCCCGCAGTCCCCGCGCCAGACCACGAAGGAGCTGTAGAGAGCGATACCAGTCCGTAAGCAGTACCTGCGCATTCTGATGGGGGAGTACCGTCGACCGTTTCCGCGGGAGGGAGCCAATGGATAGTTGGACGCCAGTGAGACGTTGGGCGTGTCGAGTGCTGTGCGTGCTGGTAGCGACGGCGGGTGTCTCCGCCGAATCGGCGGCGCAGCAGACTACGACGCAGGCTGGGCCGGGAGGGACGGTGTCCGGCCAGGTCGTCAACGTCGCGACCAAGACGCCGCTCGCCAGCGTGATGGTGCTGGTGAAGGGGACGGAGCTGCGCACCGGCACGAACGCTGATGGCCGCTTCGTCATTCGCAATGTTCCAGCGGGGGCACAGACGCTGCGCGTGCAGCTCCTCGGCTACGCACCCGAGGAGCGAGCCGTGAACGTGGCCGCCGGCCAGACGGCGACGGTCGACTTCGGGATGAAGGAGCTCCCGTACTCGATCGCTCCCGTGGTGGTGACCGCGCTCGGTGTGGAGCGCAACGAGAAGAGTCTCGGCTACGCCGTGCAGACGATCACCCCGGACAGGCTGGCGAAAAACCCCGAGACGACGATGATGCAGGCGCTGGCCGGCCAGTCCGCGGGCGTCGCGGTGACCAGCTCCAGCGGCCGTCCCGGCGCAGGCGCGCGCATCACGATCCGCGGCGAGAACTCGTTCTCCGGGAATACCCAGCCGCTCTTCGTGATCGACGGCGTTCCGGTATCGACCGAGACTGACGGGCCAAGCAATCCACTGGGGACCGGCTCCGCTGGAAGCCGCCAGATGGACATCGACATGGAGAACATCTCGGAGCTAACGGTGCTCCGAGGCGCCGCCGCAACCGCGCTGTACGGATCGCGCGCGGCCAATGGTGCCATCGTCATCAAGACGAAACAGGGCCGCTCGGGACAGCCGCTGAGGTTCAACTTCAACTCCGAGCTCCGCTTCGACCGGCCGATCATCGAGGGCTACATCACCAACTGGGCGGCCGGGAGCCGTGGCTACTTCTGCAACGGCAAGATCGCCAGCCAGGGCGGATGGTGCGAGCCCGGCTACCCGGGTACGAACCCGGCGACGACGAACAACTGGGGACCGAACATCGACAGCATTCCGCAGGTCGTATTCGACTCCCTGGGGCAGGTCCGCTTCCGCGATGCGAGGGCCGATTTCTACAAGACGGGGCTGACGTCGAACAATTCCATCCGCGGCTCCGGCTCGATGGGCGACTTCGGCACGTACACGCTCGGCGTGTCGTACCTCCACCAGGGCGGCGTCAATCCGATAGAGAAGCTCGAGCGGCTCAACATGAACGGCAACGTCAGCTTCTCGCTCGGCAGCCGGCTGCAGTCCACCACGAGCATCCAACGGATCCGGAGCGACAACCCCTACTCCGACCAGGCGTACGATGGGGTCGATCGCGCCCTGCTCAACCTCCCGCCGACCACCGACGCGCGGACGGGCTACATGCCCGACGGATCGCCCGTGATGCTCGGCACGAGCTCGCCGTCGGTACAGTGGCTGATCGACAACGAGTACAACACCGAGAGCACCAACCGCTGGGTCGCGTCGCAGCAGTTCCGGTTCACGATCGCGCCGGGAATACACCTGGCGAACAACCTTGGCCTCGATTCCTACGTCAGCGAGTTCGGACGCTTCCTGAACGAGCGGCCGTGGCGGACGGCCCAGGGTCAGACGTCCGGATCGACGCAGCAGCGTAAGTCCACCCGCACGACGATCAACGACGACCTGCAGCTCATCATGGATGGCAGGCCGCTCTTCAATACCGGCGTCACGGTCAACGGCCTCGTCGGCGGCAACATCTACTCGGAGGATGCAGCTTACGTGGAGGGAAGGGGCACCGACATAGTCATCCCGGGTTACTACAATCTCTCCAACTTCGCCACGCAGAGGACGAGCGCGAATCTGCCCACGCAATACCGCATCATCGGCGCCTACGGCTCGCTCACGGCCGGCTACGGCGACTGGGCGTTCCTGACGGTGACAGGTCGCAACGACTGGAGCTCCACACTTCCCACGAACGCGAACTCGTACTTCTATCCGTCGGCGTCGCTCGCCGTCGTGTTCACCGACGCGCTGAACTGGCATCCATCGTGGCTCGACTACGGGAAGGTTCGTATCTCGAAGGCCAAGGTGGGGAACGACGCACCGGCGTACTCTCTCTCCACCCGCTACGTGACGGGCACGCTGGCGAAGGGAGCCAACAACGATCAGCAGCAGTTCGGCGGACCGGCGATCCAGTTCCCCTTCCGCGGGGTCCCTTCGTTCACCGCATCGACCCAGCTGGGTAATCCGCAGCTCAAGCCGGAATCCACCGTGGAGGACGAGATAGGCCTCGAGCTGCGCTTCTTCGGCGGCCGCGCGAGGGCCGACATCTCGGCGTACAGGAGGTCGAGCTACGATCAGATCTTCAGCGTGCCATCGTCGTCGGTGACGGGCTACTCGAACATCGTCCGCAACGCCGGCGACGTGCGCAACAGGGGGGTCGAGCTCTCCCTCGGTGGACGGCCGGTCGAGATGGGGAGCTTCTCCTGGGACATCAACGTGAACTGGGCGAAGAACAAGTCCAAGGTTCTCAGTCTCGCGCCGGGCGTCACGTCGATCTACCTCGCCGGCTACGCCTGGCCGCAGGTTCGGATCATGGAGAACGAGCCGTACGGCGTGATCTGGGGTTACGGATGGAAACGCAACTGTATCGCGGAAGACCCGTGCTTCCAGAACGTGGCGAAGGGGACGATGCTCATCGGCGACGACGGCTACCCGATACGGTCCGACGAGCTGCGCAACCTCGGCACGGTGACGCCCAACTGGACGGGGAGCGTCTTCTCCGACATTCACTTCAAGAACTTCGGTCTCTCGGCGCTGGTGGATGTGCGGAACGGCGGCAAGATCATCAACTTCGAGACCCAGTACGAGACCAACAACGGCCGCTCCATTCTGACGGCCGACCGCTACACGTGGACCGTGCAGCAAGGCGTGAACATCAACACCGGCGAGCCGAACACGGTGCGCCTGTTCAAGGACCAGGATTACTACCCGCGCATCTACGGGTTCGATCGCCACGAGAACCAGATCGAGCCGGCCGGATTCACGAAGCTGCGTGAGATCTCCCTCTCGTACCGACTGGGGGACGCGATCGCTCAGCGGCTGAATCTTCAGGGGGCAACCGTCTACGTGACGGGGCGCAACCTGGCCGTGTGGAGCGACTTCTCGCTCGGTGACCCCGAGGGAGACGTCTACGGCGGCCAGAACGCCGGCGGCCAGTACTTCCGCTGGTTCAGCGCACCGCAGACGCGCAGCTTCGTCTTCGGCGTCCGGACCATCTTCTGATCGAGCGACTCATGGCCAAGAGGAACACAATGCGATTCTTTCGAAGCGCGGCCCGGGTAGCTCCCGTGCTGCTCGTGCTCGGCCTGGGCGCGTGCGAGAACTTCCTGGACGTCAACGACAACCCGAACGCTCCGGAGACGGCGGTCGTCGACATTCGTCTGCCCGCTCTCATGACGGAGTTCATCCACTCGACGTACTACGGTGAGAACTCGCTGTGGGGCGCCGAGTGGATGCAGCAGTTCTCCTTCAACCGCGAAACGCGGTCGTACTCGCAGGTCCAGCGTTACGAGCTGTCAGAGACCGATGCCTCGTCGGCGTGGGACTACTTCTACACGCGGCCGGGGAATGCATCGTACACGATGATCCGGGATGCGACCGAACCCGGCGACATCTACTATCGCGGACTGGGCTGGCTCTTCCACGCGTGGACCTTCCAGATCATCACCGATCTCTGGGGGCCGGTGCCGTACGAGGAGGCGTTCAAGCCCGAGATTCGCGAGCCGAAGTACGACGACCAGAAGACGGTGTACGCTGGCATTCTGGCCGAGCTGGATAGCGCGGTGGCGGATCTGAGCAGCACCACCGGTCGCGCGCCGAACACCAACGACCTCCTCTTCGAAGGTGATATCTCGAAGTGGCTCAAGCTCGCGCACTTCCTGCAGGCGAGAGCGCAGCTCCGCATCGCGTACGCGACCGGCGAGGACAAGGTGCAGCGCGCCAACAACGCGCTCACCGCGCTCGCGGGCGCGTTGGCCAGCAACGACGACGACGCGGACTTCGTCTATCCGGGCGGCGACGACGCGCGCAATCCGCTCTGGATGTTCCAGGACCAGCAGAACGTGTTCGTGGCATCGGAGTATCTGGTCGAGAAGCTGAAGAGCCGCAACGATCCGCGGCTGCCGATCATGTTCACGCCGGTCGTGTACGACTCGGTACGCGGAACCACGACGTATCCCGCTGCCACGACGAAGTACGTGGGCCACGCGAACGGCACCGCGCCGATCGCCGATTCCACCGTTTCATGGATCGGGCCGTACTTCTCCGACGAGGACGCGACGCTCAACGTCGTGAGCTACGCCGACCAGAAGTTCACCGAGGCGGAGGCGCGGCTCATCGTAACTGGCGCTGCTGCGGCCGACGCACCTTATCGCGAGGGGATCCGCGCTAACATGGAGAAGCTCGGCGTCGCGCCCGGGGAGATCGATACCTACCTCGCGGCGCGGCCGGATCTGGGGACGGTGGCGAACCCGCTCGAGGAGATCATCACCGAGAAGTACATCGCCAACTTCCTCAAGGTCGAGCCGTGGGATGACTGGCGACGGACGGGCTATCCGGTGGTGCCGGCCCCAGTGCCGAACGCGGTCCTCCCCGGGATTCCACAACGGGTCCGCACTCCCGGATCGGAGCTGAGCAACAACATCAACCAGGTCACCGCGACGGGGATCCCGATTGGCCTGGACGGGATGTCTACGAAGCTCTGGTGGGCAGGGGGTGGACAATGACACGAAGACAGGAGAACGCAGCCATGCGGAGAGCGTCGTCGCTTCTGCTGCTTGCCGGTTCGGTGGCGCTTACCGGGTGCCCTCTGGACAACCCAACGGAATTGCGCAGCAGCGGACAGGAGTTCCCTGTCACCGCGACGTGGACCGCCACGGCCGCGCCGATCGAACCGGCGACGGTCGCCGGTACGCTCGCCGCCGAGCAGCATCTCGGCTTCCGGGTGAACGCGAGCTTCACGATAACCGGGGATCCGTCGGCCACGTACCAGTGGCGCATCTTCCGCGGTGACTGCACGGTCGCCGAGCCCGCATCCGACGAAGTGCCCGACGGGCTGGTGCTGTTCGCCACATCGCAGTCTTACCCGGATGTCACGGTGGGCTCGTCGGGAACGGCGTCGGTCGCTCCGGCGATCGCCGGCGAGCTCGATTCGCTCACCTCGTACAGTGTCCGCGTCCGGCCGTCCGCTACGTCGACCAACTGGAATGGCACGAACCCGATCGCGTGCGGCGACCTGCAGCGGACGCCGGCGGGTTGATGCAGCGGCGGGACCTATCACGGCGCGCCGGCGCGTGTCGGGGTGACGCACGGGACGAGCGGTGCTCGCCCCGTGTGCTCCGCTGGCGCGCGGCCGGGGCGCTGCTCCTGGCTTTAATGTCGAGTAGCGGCTGTTATCACTATGTGCCTGTCTCGCCCGGGGCGGTCTCTTCGGACGAGGAGGTGCGCGTTCTCATCACTTCCTCCGCGGCCGAGCGGCTGTCGGATGCGCTGGGGGTGTACTCGACGGAGATCGACGGCAAGCTCTCCGCGCGCGGGCCGGACTCCCTGACGGTTGCGGTTCCGATAGAGCGTAAGTATCGCGGCATAGCGCTCGATTCGACTTTGCAGTCACTCACTCTCGGGAGATCGGAAGTCGTCGACGTACGCCGGAGCGAGCTATCGCGAGGTCGCACCATCCTCACCAGCGCCGGCGTGCTAGCGGGGTTCGCGCTGCTCGTCCATGCGGTCGTCCAGCTCACCAACCCCAACCCCGGCACGGATGTCACGCTCCCTCCACCGCCGCCTCTGGGAGCGCGTGCTCCGTCGGGTCATACGGGTCATACACTGGGAATACGGATCCCATTTCCATGAATGCGCCCGGCCGACTGCTGGCGTTCGCCGCTCTCGTGGTCACCTGCCTGCTGGCGGGGTGCGCTGGCGCGACGACGCAGTCGCGTGGCGGCCAGGATAGATCGGCGGTGCTGACGAGCGAGGAGCTGGCGAAGACGAACTCGGACAACCTGTACGATGCGATCGCGAAGCTCAGGCCGGAGTGGCTCACGAGCCGGGGCCCCACGTCGGCGACCGACATGACTCCCACGTCGGTGGACGTGTACATGAACGGCACCCAGCTCGGCGATGCCAGCTACCTGCGCCAGATGCGAGTGCTGGACGTGAGCGAGGTACGATACTGGGATGCGGGGCAGGCATCGGCGAGATTCGGGATGGGCCACCCGCGCGGGGTGATCGAGCTGACCCGGAAGTGAATGGACCTCGCGCCACACTTCGCTGGAAGAACGTGAGCGGAGTCATCGACGTATGTGATTCAGTCAACAACGGAGCCGCAGGAATATCGATATGAACTTCACCACCCGATCCATCGGGCGCCTCTCGATCGCTGTCACGACTGCGGCACTCGCGCTGCTCTCCTCCGCCACCGCGCACGCGCAATTCAACCGGGAGCCGGGGAAGTCGATCGGCACCGTCACGACGCAGGGCAACCTGATCGTCCTCACGTTGAACGAGGATGCGCTGGGGCCGAAGAACCTCTTCGATCTCGACCATCGCACCCTGCGCTTCACGCCATCCGGCAGCGGCTACCGAGTCGAGAACCTCCCGCTGCGGTGGGACGCGGAATTCGGCGCGGAGATGCCGAGCGCCGAGGCGACGCTGAAGAACTTCGCGTTCCCCTTCTCCGGGAAGAGCTGGCGTTCGTTCTCGGTTGGAGTGACCGGGTCTATGACTTTCGGCGATCCACCGGGTGGCGGCCGTAACGTCACCGCGCAAAGCATCGGCGACAGTCGCAACCGGGGTGGCGGGTTGTCGGTGGACAGGTTCGCACTGCTGCAGGAAGCGGCGTCCGAGCTGGTCAACACCGTTCCGGCGATCAGCGTGTTCTTCAAACCGCGGATGTACGGTAAGCGTTATCTGAAGGAGACGTCCGACCGCGCGGTGGTGACGTGGGATCTGACGGAGCCCGTGGGCGGCATCCAGGACATGACGTGGACGCCTACGGTGAACCACTTCCAGGCGGTATTGCGGAAGGACGGGACGATAGAGCTGTCGTACAACGACGTGCACGCGCAGGACGCCATCGTCGGCGTCTACCCGATGGTGACGGCGGAGAAGGAGAGCAAGCTCGCGACGATCACGGACGAAGCGAATGCGAGCGTGGCGGCCAATCTCGACATCACCAGCGTTAGACTGACCGCCGTGGACGGCCTGTTCCTGAAGGCGAGCATCGGCACGCGCGGGGCGGTGCTCCCGGAGAGCGATTCGAGCATCGTGGGGATCAGCTATCGCGTGTGTATCAGCACCACCAAGCCGGCTGGGGTCTGCTCGGGTGACTCGGACGCCGGCGCGGTGTGGACGATCATGGGCGCGCGTGCGCGCGGTGCGCGTGGGGCTCCGCGTACCTCTCGCTACGTCGCGTTCGGCGCGGGTGTGCAGCCCACGGTGACAGTGGAAGGAAGCAGCATCTCGGTGCAGGGCACGCTCCCCGCCGAGTACCGCGGTGCGAGGCAGCTCTATGTGTCGGCCGCGGTGGAGAGCCCCGACGCTCCGCGATCGACCGTGGGTCAGGGTCCGCCCGCGATTGCCGGCCGCGCGACCTCGACTGCCGTGGATCAGACCTCCCCGCAGCAGGTCACGCTTGCCGGTCTGGCGAGCCCCGCGCTCGATCTCTCCTCGGTGAAGAAGCAGGACGGTCCATTCGCGGTAGCGTACGAGAGCTTCCACTACGTCAGGTCGCCGAGGTCGGTGGATCTCACCTGCTCGGTGATCGAGGCGCTCGGCGACAAGTTCGACATGCTCGCGTACTACTCGGACTTCCGCATCGACAACCCCGAGGCGGGCACGCCGAGCACGGGTCCGCTCGGCGGCGGCCCCAACGGCGGCAAGGTCACCGGGATCGGTGCCGAGCAGAGAAATCTCTCGAGCTATTGCACGAAGGGGCGCTTCCAGTGGCAGTTCGTTCAGCCGGTGTACGTGGGTGCGAACCAGATGGCCGAGTATCCGCCCGAGGGGCTGACGGACGACAACCGCCATAACATCGGCGCGTACCTTCACCAGCTCGCGCAGCGAACCACCAACGGGAAGATTCCGCCGTACGACTACGCGATCACGCAGATCGGGCACGAGATGGGACATCGCTGGTCGGCGTTCGTGTCGGCGAAGGTGAAGGGCGAGACGATCGTGCTTGGTCCCACGCACTGGGACAGGGGGCTGCAGGCGCCGGTCCCGTTCCCCTATCAGCGGCCCATCGAGGCGTCGGCGATGGGAGGCGGTGTGTGGCAGGATAACTACGACGGCACCTTCACGCAGCTCGACGACAACTACTACGTGCCGGCGACCGGGTGGTCGTATCTGGACCTCTACCTCATGGGGCTCGTGTCGCCGAGCGAGGTGCCCGACTTCTTCATACTCAGGAACCTCGAGCGCGCCGGGCAGGACGATAATGGCAATCCGATCTACAAGGCTGATCGAACGAAAGTCACGATCGAGGACGTGATCGCGGCCGAGGGCCCGCGCGAGCCCGACGTGGATCACTCGCAGCGGGACTTCAACACGGGAATGGTGCTCGTGGTGGAGCCCGGGAAGAAGCCGAGCGCTGAGCTGATCGAGAAGGTCGACGGGATCAGGAAGCAGTGGATGGACTACTGGGAGACGAGCACCGGGCACCGGTCGCGGATGACGACGAACGTGCGGTAAACGACCGGGCCAAGTCTGGAATCGTACCCCCTGTCATCCCCGCGACAGCGGGGATCCATGTTCGGCTGAGCAACATGGATTCCCGCTTCCGCGGGAATGACGGTGTTGGATACGGCCGCTACGCCGGCCTCATCGATGCACGATTCCAGAGCTCAACCCGCCTCTCCGGAGATCACATGGACGACAGGATTCCTCGCCGCGCCTTTCTGTTGACCGCCCCCGCGGCGGTGGGTGCGCTCGCGCAGGTGGTCAACAGTGGTCTGCGAGCGGCGGACGGCCCGCTCGGCCGTCTGCGCGACGACGTGGGCACTCCGATCGCGGGCGACGCAGCCCGGAACGCCGAGTACACGCCGGTGGCGGATTATCCGATCCGGCCGACGCCCTACTCGGCGGTGAGAGTCAGCGACGATTTCTGGCGGCCGAAGCTCGAGCGCAACGCCGCGGTGACCATCCCGTTCGAGATGCGGAAGCTGATGATCGCCGACGGACACGGAGGGCTCACGCGCGGCGTCCTCGAGGCGGCTATCATGTCGCTCGCCGTGCACCCCGATCCGGCGCTGCAGGCGCGGGTGGGCGAGTGCGTGCGGCGGCTGGCCAACGATCCGGCGCGAGCGCGCCGGAACGACGGCTTCGAGGTCGCCACCGCGCACTATCGGATCACTGGAAAGCGCGAGCTGCTCGACCAGGCGATCAGCGCCGCGGCGGCCATCGAGGAGGATTTCAGGCTGCACGACCCTCCCTTCTCGGGCGGCGAGCGCGACGCGATCAACTGCGTGCAGCTCTACCGCGTGACGCACGACAAGCGGCATCTCGATCTGGCGAAGCACTATCTCGACATCCGCGGCCGCCCCGACTCGGTCGGCCGCAGCCGGCACAACCAGTCGTACGCGCCAGTCCTCGAGCAGCGCGAGGCGGTGGGGCACGCGGTGAACTGCGCGTCGCTGATGGTATCGCTGGTCGACGTCGGTGTCCTCGCCGGGCTCCAACCCTACTTCGCTGCCGGGCAGCGGATGTGGCAGGATGCTGTAGCTACCAAGTTCTACGTCACTGGTGGTATAGGATCCACCGGGAACGAGGGCTTCGGGGAGCCGTACGTGCTGCCGAACATCACCGCGTACGCCGAGACGTGCGCCGTGCTGATGTTCATCACGCTGAATCACCGACTCTTCCTGGCGACGGGCGACAGCGGGTACATCGACGTGATGGAGCGCGGGATGTACAACAACGCGCTGAGCGGCGTCTCCACCGCGGGCGACCACTTCTTCTACGTCAACAGGCTGGCGAGCGCCGGCGACGGCCGCGATCTCCGGTGGCAGCACGCCGCGCTCGAGTGCTGCCCGCCGAACCTCGTACGCTTCCTCGCGTCGATGCCCGGCTTCATCTACGCGCAGGGCGAGGCCGACGCGATCTACGTCAACCTCTATCTCTCCAGCGAGGCATCGTTCACCGTGGGTGGGAAGCAGCTCTCACTCTCGGTGGAGAGCGCGATGCCGTGGGACGGACACTCCGTGATCACGGTGTCGGCGCCCGAGCGAGTGAGCGGCGCGATCAGGCTGCGCATCCCGGGGTGGGCGCGCGGCCGACCGGTGCCGAGCGATCTGTACAGCTACGTGGAGCGGAGCGACCGCTCCGCGCGGATCGCCGTCAACGGGAAGAGCGTGCCGGCGGTGCCCGATCGGTCGGGGTACGTCACCATCCAGCGGGAGTGGCGCGAGGGCGACAGGATCGAGATCGAGCTCCCGGTCGAGGTGAAGCGCGTGAAGGCGCACGCGCGGGTGAGGGAGAACCAGGGGCGGCTGGCGGTGGAGCGGGGCCCGATAGTCTACGGCGCGGAGTGGCCCGACCTGCGTGGCGGGCGCGCGCTCACCGCGCTCGTTGCCGCGAACGCCGAGTTGAAGCCGTCGGCGGACAGGTCGTTCGATGTCGAAGTAACTGTGCTCGATACGGTAGGGCGGCACGTTACCGATGCACTGGCGGAAGCGCAGCCGCTGCGTCTCATACCGTATCATCTCTGGGCCAACCGCGGCGCGGGGGAGATGAGCGTGTGGCTCTCCTCTCGTGAATACGAGATAGGCGACGTGGGGCCCGCTGGTGGTCTGATCTTCTACATCAATCCCGACCACCGCCGCGACGGTTGGCGTTATCTGGAGGCGGCTCCTTTCGACCAGAGCCTCGGCGCGAAGTGGGGGTGCTTCCGCCGACCCATCCCCGGGGCTGCCGGCACGGCGATCGGGACGGGGCTGCAGAACACGAAGGACATTCTCGCCGCGTGCGCGGAGCCGGGGAGCGCCGCCGATCTCTGCGCGCAGCTCAACGTGAGTGGGATCCGCGGCTGGTTCCTGCCGTCGATGGACGAGCTGGCGGAGATGTACCGGAACCTCAAAGCCGCCGGGATCGGCGACTTCCGCGACGCCGGGATGGTGGACAACTGCCAGTACTGGGCTTCCACGCAGAACGACGCCGACATGGCGGGGCACATCGACTTCGCGGACAACGGCAGGCGACACGGCGACGACAAAGACTTTCCGCGCCGAGTGAGGGCCATCCGCGCGATCTGAACGTGGGCAGCCACGCGGATCAGGGCGGTGCTAAATCATGGTGGTATCGCGCGTCATGAATACGGCGTCTACCACGTGTTCGCCGAATTGGATGCCTACGAAGTACAGCTACGCACCGATCACCTCGCCGTGCGGTTGAAGTAAGGAACGGCGGTCCCGGCTGGCGGAATTGTTACCGCGACTGCAGATCTCCTGCGTATGCGGTACCCTCTCCGCCTGCTGATGGGATGCGCCTGCGGTCTGGGCGTGCTCACCCTCTCGCTCTGGACCGCCCCGCGCTGGCTAGTGCCGTTGATCGCGTCGCGATCGCGCGGCTGTCTCTATTCGATCGCCGCGCGGGAGCGCGCGGTGGCACTGACTCTCGACGACGGTCCTGACTCGGTGCACACGCAGGAGATTCTCGATCTGCTGCGCGCCAACGGGGCACGAGCCACCTTCTTCCTGATCTCGGGGCATGTACCCGGGAATGAACGACTCGTCGAGAAGATCGCGGCCGATGGGAACGAGATCGGCAACCACCTCACGCGTGACGAGCCGAGTTACCGTCTGACGGACGAGGAATTCGCGGCTGCGGCGCGGGAGGCCGGGAGCGTGCTGGGCAAGTTCGGTAAGGTTCGTTGGCTGCGCCCCGCTTCCGGATGGTATACTGGCGCCATGGTCGCGACGATGGAGCAGCAGGGCTATCGCTGCGCGCTCGGGTCGGTGTATCCGTTCGACGCTCAGCTTTCTTCCGCATCGCTGTCGGCGGCTTACATCATGACCAACGTGCGTCCCGGGTCGGTCATCATCCTGCACGAGGGAGGCGACCGCGGCAGCCGCACTGTGGAGGTACTGCGACGGGTGCTCCCGGCGCTGAGGGACCGCGGCTACCAGGTAGTGTCGCTGTCGGAATTGCACGGCGGGATCAGGTCTGGAATCGTGAACTGATACAAGCGGCGCTTGTATCAGTTCACGATTCCAGGCCTGATCCCGCCCAGGGAGTTACCTTGCGTCAAGCATTGCTGGGAGCTTCATGGGCGACTGCTGCACCGACAAAGCCTGTGAGATCGAAGGGCTGCGTCACACGCAAGCCACGGTCCTCAAGGGTGTGCTCGTCATCAATGCCGCGATGTTCATCGTGGAGCTGCTCGCTGGCCTGATGGCCGGGTCTGTTTCGCTCGTCTCGGACTCCATGGACATGCTCGGCGACTCGCTCGTCTATGCCTTCAGCCTCTACGCGATCGCGGAGAGTCAGAGGACCAAGGCGCTGTCCGCCCTGTTCAAGGGACTCATGATGGCCGTGTTCGCACTCGTTGCCTTCGGCCAGGTACTCTACAAGCTGATCGTGCCTGATGTGCCCGCATTCGAGGCCATCGGGGGCATTGGTGTGCTCGCACTGGCGGCCAACGGGATATGCTTCGTCCTGTTGTGGCGCCACCGGAGCGACGACATCAACATGAGCTCGGTCTGGCTCTGCTCCCGCAACGATCTCATCGCGAACTCCGCCGTCATCCTGGCGGCGATCGGTGTCTGGCTCACTCACGCGGCGTGGCCGGACATCGTGGTCGGCGTAGCCATTGCTGGATTGTTCGCCAGATCCGGGTTTACCGTGCTGTCAGAGTCGGTGCACGAGCTTCGCCAGGCGCAGGTCTGACCCCTCCGGTGACGCTATCACGAGCGATATCACTGAAATTTCGGAACGCCTCGGTCGAGGACGCGCCAGCCATTACCGCCCTGCATAACGCGGCGGCCGGTGTGTTAACTGCACGGTACGGTCAGGGGCCCTGGTCGGCGCTCGTCACCGAACGGAGCGCGGTTCTGGCTCAGCGCCACGCGCGAGTCCGCGTCGGGCGAGATGGCGGGAGGATCCTCACCGTCCTGCGGCTAGCCACGAAGAAGCCGTGGGCGATCGACGTCTCGTACTTCACTCCCGTGCAGCGACCGCTGTACCTCACCGGGATGGTGGTTGCTGTGACGCATCAGGGACAGGGGCTGGGGCGGCTGGCGCTCGAGGATGCCTGTGCGGTCGCCGCTGCCTGGCCGGCGGGCGCCATCCGCCTCGATGCCTACGACGCCGAGGCCGGAGCGGGAGGGTTCTACGCGAAGTGTGGCTTTCGAGAACGGGGCAGGGTCGTGTACAAGGGAGATCCGCTCGCGTACTACGAGCTTCTGCTGCCGTAGGAACCATGGAACGCATCGCGGCCTAAGTGGCAGCGATGACAATTCGTATCCGACCAGCCGAAGCGCGTGACCTCCCGGCCGTCGCCGAGTTCGGGCTCGCTCTCGCGCAGATGCATGCCCGGCTCGACCATAAACGCTTCATCCTACCCGATAGCGGAGCTCGCGCCTACCTCGATTTCTTCACAGCGGAGCTCGAGCGGCCTGAAGTCGTGCTCCTGATCGCGGAAGAGCATGCGATGCCCATCGGCTACGCATTTCTTCGAATGGAGGCCGCAAGCATCGAGGAGATGAGTGAACGATCAGCGTGGCTGCACGACGTGTATGTCGATCCGTCCTTTCGCGGAATCGGGATAGGCCGGCAGCTGGTCTTCGCGGCGATCGAATCGGCTCGGCGGCTCGGCTCATCGTGCCTCATGCTCGGTGTTTCTCCAGTCAACACTCGAGCCAGGCAGCTCTACGAGCGACTCGGCATGCGCGTCACCATGACCGAGATGCGCCTGGATCTTGATGGATCGGACCGTCTGACCAGTCGCTCCTGATTGCCATGTCCTGACTACGACAGAACGGAGACGCGCATGCCCACGGAGTCCGAATTGAATCATTTACGTCGCTGCGTCGAGCTGGCGGCGAAGGCGTTGGAAGAGGGGAACGAGCCATTCGGCTCGGTGCTCGTCGCATCGGATGGAGCCGTGCTCGTCGAGGACCACAATCGCGTGGGCACGGGCGACCCTACTCGCCACCCGGAGCTCGAGCTGGCGCGCTGGGCGGCGGTGAACATGACCACTCAGGAGCGAGCTGAGGCGACGGTATTCACGTCCGGAGAGCACTGTCCTATGTGCTCCGCTGCGCATGGCTGGGTGGGGCTGGGGAGAATCGTGTTCGCGAGCTCCTCAGAGGAGTTGTCATCGTGGCTGGAGGAGCTCGGGGCCCCGCCGTCGCCGGTACGCGCCCTCCCCATTCGGGAAGTCGTGCCGGGAGTGGTCGTGGAGGGTCCGGTACCCAGCTTCGCCAAGCGGGTGCGCGAGCTTCACCGTCAGTACTACAGCGCGCGGCGTGCGTTGATCGAACGCTACATTGCCGCGTACAACTCCTTCGATGTGCCGGGTATGGTCGAGCTGCTCCACCCGGACGTGACCTTCGAAAACATCGACTCGGGGCGGGTGACCGCTTCTGCCCGCGGGCGTGAGGAATTCCGCGCGCTGGCCGAGCGCGCGGCGACGCTCTTCACGAGTCGGCGGCAGACCATCCGGCGCTACACGCCTTCCGCACGCGGCGCGGAGGTGGAGATCGACTACGAGGGTGTGCTGGCGACCGATCTCGGTCCGGAGCTGCGCGCGGGCGAGACGCTCCGGCTGGTCGGCAGATCGACTTTCGAGCTCCGGGGAGGAAAGATCGCGAGAATCGTGGACGAGAGCGGGTAGAGGTGGGGTCAGCTCTGGAATCATACCCCCTGTCATCCCCGTGACAGCGGGGATCCATGTTCGGCTGAGCAACATGGATTCCCGCTTCCGCGGGAATGACGATGTTGGATACGGCCGGCGTAGCGACCGTAGCAATTCACGATTTCAGAGCTGACCCAACCGGTGTTGTCTGTCATATCTTGACAATCATTAGGAGCGACGGCTATTCTCGTACCGGTCATCTTCCCGGAGCCGCCGTGAGCCAGCCGAATACCGACGTCATCCAGGGCACGCTCGACATGCTCATCCTCAAGACGCTCTCGCTCGAGCCGATGCACGGGTACGGCATCGCGCGGCGCGTGGAGCAGATCTCGCGCGGCGTGTTCAAGGTGAATCCCGGCTCGCTCCTCACCGCGCTGCAGCGCCTCGAGCGCGCGGGATTGCTCGACGCCGAGTGGCGCACGTCGGAGAACTCGCGGCGCGCCCGGTATTACTCGCTCACGCGCGCCGGTCGCAAGCGGCTCGAGGCCGAAGCGGCCGACTGGAAGCGGCGCGCCGCCGCGGTCGCCCGGCTCCTCAACGCGGAGGGGTGACCGATGTCGCTCTGGCGACAGCTCGCGCGTGGTGCGCGCGCGCTCGTGCACCGCGCCGACGCCGATCGCGACGTGAGTGACGAGGTCGAGCACTTCCTCGACCAGTCGGCGGCCGCGCACCGGGCGCGCGGGCTCTCGCCCGATGAGGCGAGGCGCGCAGCGCTGCTCGAGATGGGGAATACCACGGTAGCGCGCGAGCGCGTGCGCGAGTACGGGTGGGAGAACATCGTCGAAGCCGTCGCGTCCGACCTGCGCTACGCGGCGCGCCGGCTGCGCCGGAGCCCGGGCTTGACGACCGTCTGCGTGCTCACGCTGGCGCTGGGGATCGGCGGCAGCACGGCGATTTTCGGTGCGGTCTATCCGGTTCTCTTCCAGCCGTTCCCGTACCCCGATGCCGGTCGCATCGTGCACCTCTCCGACTACGGCTCCGCAGGGCAGCCGATCGAAGTCACGTACGGCACCTTCCACGAGATCTCGCAGCGCAGCCGATCCTTCGCCGAACTTGCCGCGGCCGACCGGTGGCAGCCCGCGCTCATGGAGCTGGACGAGCCCGAGCGGCTGGGAGGAGCGCTGGTGACCGCGCGCTACTTCGACGTGCTCGGCGTGATACCGGCCGTGGGACGCAACTTCGCGGCGACCGATGATTCGCCGGGCGCGCCACGCGTCGTCATCGTGAGCGACGCGCTGGTGCACCGCCGCTTCGGCAGCGCGCGCGCCGTGCTCGGAAACACCGTCACGCTCGACGGCGACCAGTACACGGTCATCGGCGTGATGCCGGCCGGCTTCGAGGATGTGCTCTCGCCGTCGGCAGACGTGTGGGCACCGCGTCGCTACCAGCCGAACACTTCGTTCCAGAGCGCGGAGTGGGGACATCACATGTACATGGTGGGGCGCCTGGCTCGGGGTATGAGCATCGACCAGGCGCGCCGCGAGATCGCCGCGATCGGTGCCACGCCCATCGCCGATTTTCCGCGGCCGGCGTGGGCGTCGATGGAGCGCGGGCTCGACACTCGCTCGCTGCGCGATGCCGTGACGCGTGACGTGCGTCCCGCCCTCCTGGCCATCGTCGCCGCGGTGGTGCTCGTGCTCGCCATCGCATGCGTGAACGTCACCAACCTCCTGCTCGCTCGCGGACTGCGTCGCCGAGATGAGCTGGCCATGCGCGCCGCGCTCGGCGCGGGGCGCGGGCGCATCGTGAGACAACTTCTGACCGAGACGCTCCTTCTCGCGTTGGTGGGCGGTGCGCTCGGGCTGGGCGTAGGGGCGATCGGTGTGCGTGCGCTCGTGGCGCTGGCGCCCGCCGCGCTCCCGCGCGCCGACGCCATCGGACTGAACATGCCAGCACTCGTGTTCACTATCGCGCTCACCACGCTGGTAGGAGTGGTGGTCGGAGTCGTCCCCGCGCTCCAGGGGACGAAGCGCGACCTGCGGACGGGGATGCAGAGCGGTGCGCGCACCACGGGCGGCGCGTCCCACACGCTGCGGCAATCGCTGGTCGTCGTCGAAGTGGCGCTGGCTCTCGTACTTCTCGTGGGCACGGGGCTGATGCTGCGGAGTCTCTCGCGCCTCTTCTCCGTCGCGCCCGGCTTCGACGCCTCGCACACCCTCACCATGCAGGTGGACGCCGCCGGCCATCGCTACGACGGCGACACCGCCACGTACCTGTTTTTCGAGGAGGCGCTCGAGCGCGTGCGTCGTCTCCCGGGCGTCACGAGCGCGGCGTTCACGAGCCAGCTGCCGATGAGCGGCGACCTGGATGGTTACGGCGTGGAGTGGGAATCGGTGTCCGAGAGCCGCACTGACCTCCCCAGCGCGCTCCGCTACGCGGTGACGCCCGACTGGTTCCGCACGATGCGCATCCCGCTCCGGCGCGGCCGGCTGCTCGACGCGAGCGACCGCCCCGGCGCGCCCGAAGCCATAGTGATCAGCGAGTCGCTCGCGCGGCGCGTCTTCCCCGACGCCGATCCAATCGGTGAGCGACTGCGCATCGGTCCGGAGATCGGTGATACCACTCGTCCGTGGGGGATCGTCGTGGGGGTCGTCGGCGATGTGACGCAGACCTCGCTGGCGCTCGGCGCGGACGACGCGATCTACGTCACCATGGGACAGTGGCCGTGGGTGGACCAGGTCCAGTCGCTCGCCGTGCGCACCGCCGGTGATCCGGCGGCGCTGACGCCAGCCGTGGAGCGTGCGATCTGGTCGGTCGACCGCAACGTGCCCATCATCCGCGTCGCCACGATGAACGATCTGCTCGCTCGCTCGGAGGCGCGACGACACTTCGTGCTCATCGTTTTCGAGAGCTTCGGGCTCGCGGCGCTCGCCCTCGCCGTGATCGGCATCTACGGAGTGCTGGCTGGAAGCGTCGCCGAGCGGATGCGCGAGCTGGGCGTGCGTGCGGTGCTCGGCGCAACGCCCGAGCGGCTCCGCGCGCTCGTGCTGCGGCAGGGGATGACGCTGGCCGCGATCGGGACGGTGATCGGCATCGGCGCGGCGGTGCTCGCGACGCGCGCCATCACCACGCTGCTGTTCGGTGTCTCGCGGCTCGACCCGGTCACCTACGCCGGCGTCATCGCGCTGCTGCTCGGTGTGTCGGCGGTGGCGTGCTGGGTACCCGCGTGGCGTGCGTCGCGCGTGGATCCGGCGGTGACGATGCGGGGGGAGTGAGAGGGGAGAGAAAGCAGAAGGCAGAAAGCTGAAAGCAGGAACTGCACACCAGCCGGCAGTACCGATTCACGATTCCGACCTGACCCCATCGGTGGAAACGATGTAGAATCCGCAACCATCGTTTGGCAGCGTGCACACGAAACGAGTCGCCGGAGGTCGTAGTGCAGGTAATAGAAGCCGCGGATGTACATCGAGTCCTGGAGTTCCCCATGGTGATCGAGGCGTTGCGTTCCACCTTCGGTGGGCATGCCAGCGCGCCTCCTCGCCTGATGTTTCGACTGGATGGCGAGAAGTCCCACGACGTCTTTGCGCTGCTACCCGCGTGGAGCGACGACGTGATAGGAGTGAAGGCGTTCACGTACCTGCCCGACAACGCCAGCGAAGACCGCGATGTGTTGCACGCGAACATCCTGCTCTTCGAGCGGAAGAGCGGCGTGCCGCTGGCTCTCGTCGAGGGGAGATCAGTCACCTTCTGGCGTACGGCGGCCATGGCGGCGCTCGCGGCTGACTATCTCGCTCGGCGCGACGCGGCGCGACTGCTGGTGTGCGGGACGGGAAACCTGGCGCCGTACATGGCGCTCGCCCACGCCGCCGTCCGGCCCATCCGCGCGATCGGGATCTGGGGAAGGAGCCGGGAGAAGGCCGTGCGCGTCGTAGAGGAGCTGCGAAGCCGCCGCGCTGATCTCGACATCCGGGTGGTGGAGGATCTCGAGGCTGCCGCGCTCCAGGCGGATGTGATCAGCTGTGTCACCGCTTCGCGCACGCCGATCATCCTCGGAGAGTGGGTGCAACCCGGCACGCACACGGACTTCATCGGCAACCACGAGCGCGATGCACGCGAGTGCGACACCGAGCTGGTGGTGAAGTCGCGCGTCTACGTGGACAGTCGCGTCAACGTGCTCAACGAGGCGGGTGAGATCCTCATCCCGATCAGCGAAGGGCGGCTGAAAGAGGAGGACGTCGCCGGCGAGCTGAGTGAGCTGTGTGCGGGTACGGTAGCGGGTCGCGCGAGCGATGAAGAGGTCACGCTCTTCAAGTCCGTCGGCACCGCGCTCGCCGACCTCGCGGCAGCGCGGCTCGTCGCTCAGCGGCAGGCGGGATCAGGTCTGAAACCGTGAATCGATACGAGATGAGAGGCGGTTTCAGACCCGACCCCGCTTCAGGTGGGCGATGCGCGAGCGCGCCTCGGTGACGCGCGGCTGCAGCTCGGGGTCCGCGCTCTTCCACAGCTCCACGAAGCGACCGTAGTACTCCGTCGCGCGCTTCGCGTCGCCAGCGTGCTCGTACAGCTCGCCCAGACGAAACAGTGCGGGCGCGAGATAGAAGCGATCGACGAGTGGGCGGCCGGTACCGGTCATCTCGGCGTACTGCGTCAGGTACGCGCGAGCCGAGTCGGGCTGACTGCCACGGTCGAAGGCAAGCCCGAGAAAGAGCGGCGTGCAGACGGTGCAGTTGCGCGTCGGCAGCCCGTCGGCCTCGACGTCGCCCCGGCGGAACCAGGCGACGGCGCTGTCGGCCTCCCCCTCGGCCAGCGCGATCGTCCCGTGGAGCCGGGCGAAGAAGACGGCCTCCTGCCGACGGCGCGGCCCGTCCAGCCGCGCCTCGTGCTGGCTCATCAGCTCGCGCGCCTTCGCGGGGGCACCGAGGCGCGAATAGGCCAGCGCTGGCCAGAGGCTCCGGTCGCGCGCCAGCGGGACCGACATCACTGGCGTCTTGCGAAGCGCGGCGTCCAGTGTCGCGAGGCCGCGCGATGCATCGTCGCGGAGCTCGCCGTCGAGCGTCGCGTGGAAGTACGCGACGTCGTACGGACTCGTGGTGTCGCCGCGCACGCGGGCCTTAGCTTCGTTCACCTGCGCGAACCGCCGCTCGCCCTCGCGCAGCCGGCCGCGCAGCACCGCGATGCCGACGAGCGCGCTCTGAGCATCCAGCGCCGCGCTGGGTTGGGCGGTGTCCGCCTGCGTGCGCGCGAGTTGTTCGGCGGCGTCGTAGTCGCGCCGGTTCCAGAGCTCCTCGTAGCGGATGGGAGCGGTCGGAAACGGCACGCCGCTGCTCGTCAACACCGCCATAACGGAGTCGAACGCCGCGTGCCGGCCAATCGCCAGGTACATCCCCGCGAGGTTGGTGAGGATCGTGCCGTTCCCCGGAGCGCCCGTGAGCGAGAGCTGGTACGCACGCTCGGCGCCGGCATAGTCGCGTGCGTCGCTGAGCACGACGCCGAGCGTGTTGGCGGCGTCGTAATTCGTGGAGTCGAGCGCCACCGCGCGCTGGAGCGCCGCGATCGCCTTCCTCCGGTCCGGCGCCACCGTCATGTAGTACGCGCCCTCCACGTTGTACCGCTCCCGCTCCGGCAGTCGGTCACGCAGTCGGAAGGCGGTCGTGAGCGCCGAGTCGGCTTCCGCCTGCTGGCCGGGGCCGCCGAGCGTCAGCAGCGAGTACGCGAGCTGCACGTACGCCATCACGAAGGTGCTGTCCTGCTGGATGGCGTCATGGAAGTACTGGATCGCGGTCGGGTAGTCGCCCTGGATGTCGTTGGCGTGAAGTCCCGCCGCGTAGCTGCGGAGCGCACCGAGCGAGGCGGTGGTAACCTGGTCGAGACGTGGCGCTGTCCGAACCGACTTGAGCGATTCGCCGATCTTCTCGCGCAGCGCCTTCGTAAGGCGATCCACCGAGGGGATGAGGCCGCCCGCGTCGCTGGCCGACTCGCGATACGACGCCAGCTCGTCTCCGCTCTCGGCGGCGACGAGCCGCGCCGTGACGATGTAGCCATTGCCCGCCGGCACCACGCTCCCGGCGACGACCGCCTTGGCGCCGGTGCGCTGCGCGATCTCGCGCGCGGTCGCGAAGTTCACGCGCGCCGTGTCGGGGCGCTGCATCTGCTCGAGCGCCGCGACAACTGCGCTCGTCTGCATGACGCGCACTGCGCTGCTCTGCGACAGGTTAGTCCGTACCGCCTCGGCGATCGTCGAGCCGAGCGAGGAGTCCGCCGCCGGTGCGTCGAACGCGGCGACCAGCACCATGTCGCTCGCCGAGAGCTTACCGGAGGCGAGGAGCGACCCCGCCGGCCCGATGCCGAGCGCGCGCAGGAGCATGTAGCCGGCGACGAGCAGCACGAACGCGCTCACTGCGAGAATACCGCCGCGCGTCGCGCGCTTCCACGAGACGTGCGGGCTCGCTTTGATGGCGAGCGTCGCCATCGTGCCCTGCACCATGGCGAGCGAAGGTGTGCCGCCCGGCGTGTAGGTGGGTGTCGCGGTCGCCATGCGGTGGGAGACGTACTGTGCGTACGCCGTGAGCAGGATCACCGGTAACCCGAGCGCCATGACGGCGAGCGCGCCGGGGAACACCCAGTCGGGGAGACCGATGGCGATGATCGCCGCGCGCGCGACGATCGCCACGGCGATGAACGCGACGGCATAGACGGCGAGCGCGCGCAGGAGCATCGAGCGGCCGCCGATGAGGATCGCGGGCATCGCGGCCTGTGGCGCGGAGGGCGACGCGACGACATCGAGGCGGCGGAGCAGCTCGGTCGCGCTGGGCGGGCGCAACGCGGGGTCCTTCTCGAGGCACTGCATGATGAGCAAGGCGAGCACCGCCGGGCAGTCGGGGCGGAGCTCGGTGAGCAGCTTCGGCGTCTCGCTCATGTGTGCGACGAGCAGCTTGTGCGGCGGGAGGCCGGCGAAGGGTGGCTGCCCGGCAAGGAGCTCGTACGCCATGCAGCCGAAGGCGTACATGTCGGCGCGATGATCGGTGGCCGGGTCGCCCGCCGCCTGCTCGGGTGCCATGTAGGTGGGCGTCCCCACTGCCGTGCCGAGCTGCGTGAGCGTAGCACCTGATGGACCGGCGGCGGCCGCGGCGATGGCCTTGGCGATGCCGAAGTCGGTGACGACCGCGGTGTGTCCGGAGAGGAGCACGTTGTCGGGCTTGATATCGCGATGCACCACGCCGCGCTCGTGCGCGTAGGCGAGCGCGCGCGAGACGTCGCGCAGGATGCTCACCGCCTCGGCGATGGAAAGCGGCCCGCGCCCCAGCCGCGCGCGGAGACTCTCGCCCTCGACATACGGCATCGTGTAGTACGGTAGCCCGTCGAGCTCGCCCGCCGCGAGGACCGGGACGATGTTCGCCTGCTGGAGCGAAGCCGCGACGCGGATCTCACGTTCGAAGCGAGTGGCGGACATAGCCGCCGATAGCTCGGGCGAGAGCACCTTGACGACCACCTTGCGTCCGAGGCGATGCTCGTCGGCGACGAACACGCGGGACATGCCCCCGCCGCCGAGCTCCCGCTCGAGCGTATAGCTCCCGGAGAGCGACTGCTGAACGCGGGACCGGAGATCCTCCATGGGTGGTGCCTCGCGAGGATTGGAGCGGCGCCCAATGTACAGCGGAACGGGGCGGATAGCTAATAATTGCGAGGAGGGCCGAACCGCGGGGTCAGGTCTTGACTCGATACATTTTCCAGCGGCCGCTGGAAAATGTATCG
>DATCXR010000016.1:0-26414 GCA_036565685.1 Gemmatimonadaceae bacterium | reverse complement strand
GGCGGTGGCGGCACCGAAGCCGACACCAACGGTGAAGGTCCAGCTCTCCACGCGATGTCCCACGCCCAGCGCGGCGATGGCCGGTGTGCCGAAGAGCGTGGTGGTGCGGGTGAGGAAGACGTAGGTGAGACTGAAGAAGACCCCCGTCGCGGCGGTGGGGAGCCCTACGCGCGCGATCGAGCGCATCGTCGCCGCGGAGATCGGGCCGAAGCGGATCATCCTCCGGCGAACCAGGAGAGCGATGCCGAAGAGGAAGGCGACCGACCGCGTGAATACCGTGGCCACTGCTGCGCCGGCGATCCCCAGTTGCGGCGCGTGCCAGAGGCCGAGGATCAGCACGGGATCGAGGACGAGCGCGCATATCACCGAGGCGAGCAGGAGGAGGAAGGGCGTGCGCGTGTTGCCCGACGCGCGGAACGCCGCATCCACTGCGAAGAAGCCGAAGTACGGCGGCGCGCCGAGGAGATAGGTCCCGAGGTACACGCGCCCCAGCTCGGTGACGTGCGGGGGCGTGTCCATGATGCCGAAGATCCAGCCCAGCGCGAGGTGCCCCAGCACCGCCGCCGCACTTCCGAGGAGGAGCGCGAGAATGACGCCGTTCCCCACGGCGTCGGCCGCCGCGGCGTGGCGACGCTCGCCGTGCCTGCGCGATGCGACGGAGGTGAGTCCCACGCTCACCAGCTCGGCGCACGCAATCAGAAGCCAGATCCAGAAGAGCGAAGTCGAGACAGCCGCGAGCCCATCGGGCCCGATGTGCCTGCCGACCCAGTACGCGTCGGCGGTGCTGAAGATCGTCATCAGCAGCATCGACGCGACCGCGGGGAGAGCGACTGTGGTGATCGTGCGCACGAGCGGCCCGCTCACCAGCGTGCCGTGCGATGGGGCGTCGCCGGTGGCGGGGATCGCCGCCATGCCATCGCGTGAGCTCAACGGCAACGCGGCCACCGGAGCATCGTCCGGCAGCCGCGCGTCTTCCATCGGCCGTGTGGAGCTGGCGTCGCTCACGCCGTAGTCATGCGGGGATGGCGCTCTCCGCGGTGGCGGTGATCCGGCGTGCGGTCTCCATTATCGCCTTCGCTACCGGCGATTCGGGGTCGGCCACGACGATCGGCTTCCCCTCGTCGCCGCTGGTACGAACCTCGGGCTGCAGCGGAATCTCACCCAGAAGCGGAAGCCCCAATTCCTCGGCGAGCTTCTTCCCTCCACCCTCGCCGAAGAGCGCGGTGCGCGTGCCGCAGCAGTCGCAAACGAAGTAGCTCATGTTCTCGACGATGCCCAGCACCGGCACTCCCACGCGCTGGAACATGCGCGCGCCGCGGAGCGCGTCGCCAGTTGCCACCGGCTGCGGCGTGGTGACGATCACAGCGCCGTGTACGTTGGTGGCCTGCACCAGCGAGAGCTGAGCATCACCGGTTCCAGGGGGCATGTCCACCAGGAAATAGTCGAGCTGCCCCCACGCCACGTCGCGCAGGAACTGCGTGATGATCTTCATGACGATCGGACCGCGCCAGATCGCTGGCTGATCGCGCTCGATGAGGAAGCCGAGGCTCATGACCTTCACGCCGTGCGCCTCGAGTGGGAGGATGCGCTCGTTCACGACGCGCGGCGGCTCGTCCACGCCCATCATGCGCGGGATGTTGGGGCCATAGATGTCGGCGTCCATGAGTCCGACGCGAGCGCCGCCCTGCGCGAGCGCGACGGCGAGATTCACCGCGACGGTGCTCTTCCCCACCCCGCCCTTTCCGCTCGATACCGCGACGATGCGCCCGAGATTCGGGTAGGCCACCGGGGTGGGCGCCGGCACCGCCGCGCGCCGCGACTGCGGCTCCTGACCCATCACCGGGAGCGAGCGGGAGTGCCCCGGCGTGCCCGTCGGCGCCCCGTGCGCGTGCGCCTGGGGTGGTGCGTGCGATGCAGCCGCGGGCGCCGAGTGTGCTGCGTGCTGCGTCGTCGCCGCGGACGCAGCGCCCTGCGACGGATCCTTCACATCCACGCGCACGTCGCTCACGCCATCCACCTTCTCGACCGCCTGGCGCGCCTCGCGCACCAGCGACGCCGGATCCTGCGCGGCGAGGAGGATGCTGAAGCGCACCCGTCCCTCCACGGTCACGCCCACGTCACGGATCATCTCGGAGGCGATGACATCCTGCCCCGTGCGCGGGTTGACCACGCTCTTCAGCGCGTCAGCGATCCGCGCCTGCAGCGGTTCAGCCATGGTATGTAGATCTCCCGGGCCTCAGGCCTCGCGTACCTCGCGGACCTCCGGCACATGCGTTCTCAGATGTGCTTCGATCCCATCGCGCAGCATCCTGGCGGGCATATCGCAATGGGGACAGTCGCCCTCGAAGCGCAGCGTGGCCACGCCGCTCTCCCGCTCGAACTCCACCAGCACTATTTGTATGGTTTCGAGCTTGAGCAGCGGACCCACCTCGGAAATAGCCGCCCGGATGCGGTCCTCTACCGCCCCGTCGGCCTCACTCGCGCGCTTGAAGAGACCCATGAGCGGAAGGTAGATGCGGGAGACGGGAACTACAAGAAAGCAGGATTCAGCAACCAAAGGGTTCAGGGTTCAGGAACTACCTCGACGAGCAGATCTCTACTCCGTGGCAGTTCCTGAACCCTGCACCCTGAACCCTGAACCCTGCTTCAAATACTCCCTCGCCGCCTCCACCACCCTCTCCCGCACCTCATCGAGGCCGCCCTTGATGAGGGCGCCCGACGCCTTCGCGTGGCCGCCGCCGCCGAAGGTGCGGGCGAAGCGGTTCACATCCACCTCGCCGGTGCTGCGAAAGGACACCTTGACCTTGCCGTGGCCGAGGTCGCGGAAGAAGATCGCCATGCGCGTGCCGGCCACTGAGCGCGGATGCTCGGCGAGTCCGTCGAGCTCCTCGGCGCGAACACCGTAGCGCTCGAGGGCGCCGGCGGGGAGCGCGATCCAGGAGACGCCGTGCTCACCGTCCACCTCGAGGGTTGCGAGCGCATCGCGCAGGAGCTGCAGGCGACCCACGGAGACCGAGGCGTAGATGCGGCGGTACATCTCCTCGGGGTCCACGCCGGCGGCGAGGAGCTGGCCCGCTATCGCGTGGCAGCGCGGCGACGTATTGCTGAAGCGGAAGCCGCCGGTGTCGGTGAGGATCGCTGTGTAGAGCGAGCGCGCGATGAGCGGCGTGATCTCGAGGCCGAGGACACGCGCGAAGTCGAAGACCAGCTCGCCGGTGGCGCACGCGGCGATGTCACTCACGATGAGCTCCCCTGGCGGCTCGTCGGAGGCGACGTGGTGGTCTATCACCATGCGCGGCACCTTCATGCCCCGCACGGTATCGGTGAGCGCCCCCAGTCGCTTCACGTCGCTGATGTCGAGGACGATCAGCAGGTCGGCACCCTCGAACGCCTGCGCACCATCGGCGCTCCGCTCCTCGATCCCTTCGAGGAGGAAATCGAACATCGCTGGCCACGGAGTGGGATTCACGATGCGCGCGTGCACGCCGCGCTGCTCGAGCAGGCGAGCCAGCGCTGTCTCGGAGCCGCAGCCGTCGCCGTCGGCGTTGATGTGCGTGGAGAGAACGGCCGTGCGGCCGGGCACGAGCTCGGCCACGAGACTCTCTATTGCCTCGCGCCGGTGCGGGGCGACGGCGAGCAGGTTGGGGAGATTGGCTGACATGATCGTATTCAATGGAAGCGGCGTCCACGCACGCGCGGACGCCGCTTCAGCAAAGATAATCGGTGCGCGAGCCAGGGCTCGCTTCACGCGTCAGTCGCGGCCAGTGCGCTGGGTGATCCCGTCGGCGCTGAGCGAGGGGACGTCGCTCGACGGCCCGCCGCGCGAGATGTTGGAGTGCTTGCGCCCGTAGAAGAAATAGATCAGAAGCCCGGCAGCCATCCAGATGATGAGCCGCAACCAGGTATCCAGCGGGAGCGAGATCATGAGGAGGCCGCAGGTGATGATCCCGAGGATCGGCACGAGCGGCACCAACGGAGTGCGGAACGGGCGCGGTAGGTCGGGTCGGGTGCGGCGGAGCACTATGATGCCGGCGCACACGATGACGAACGCAAGCAGCGTGCCGATGCTCACCAGCTCACCGAGCAGCGCGATCGGGAAGAGCGCGGAGACGACGGCGGCCACGAGCCCGGTGGCGATCGTGGTGATGTACGGCGTGCGGAACTTCGGATGCACCTTGGCGAAGACCGGCGGGAGCAGCCCGTCACGCGACATCGAGTAGAAGATGCGCGGCTGCGCCATGAGCATCACGAGCACCACCGACGCGAGGCCGGCGATCGCGCCGATGTTGACTATGGGTCCGAGCCAGGCGAGCCCGGGACCGCCAGCGGCCACCGCAACGAACACCGGGTGCGGCACGTTCAGCGTGGTGTAGTGGGCGAGGCCCGTCATCACCAGCGACATCAGGATGTAGAGAATCGTACAGATCACCAGCGATCCCAGAATCCCGATCGGCATGTCGCGCTGCGGATTCTTCGCCTCCTGCGCCGTGGTGGACACGGCATCGAACCCGATGTAGGCGAAGAAGATCACGCCGGCCGCGCGGAAGATTCCGCTTATCCCGAAGGCG
This sequence comes from Gemmatimonadaceae bacterium, assembly GCA_036565685.1. Taxonomy (GTDB): domain Bacteria; phylum Gemmatimonadota; class Gemmatimonadetes; order Gemmatimonadales; family Gemmatimonadaceae; genus JADGGM01. Next base: position 21,846 of record DATCXR010000016.1, on the reverse strand, counting down.
CCCGACTCCCCCGTGTTGGGCGGAATGAAGGGGTGCCAGTTGTCGGGCTTCACGAACATGAAGCCGAAGCCGATCACCAGGAACACGATGGCCAGCTTCACGAACACGATCAGGTTGTTGAAGCGGGCCGACTCCCTTATGCCGATCACGAGGAGGACCGTCATGAAGAGCACGAGGAAGGCAGCCGGAAGATTGACCACCGCGCCCGTGCGCACCAGGGTATGCGTTCCCTCGACGTCGAAAGGAGCGTTGGACAGAGCGGCCGGGATATGGATCCCGATCTCCTTCATGAATTCCGTGAAGTACCCCGACCACCCCACCGCCACCGTCGCCGCGCCGAAGAGATACTCGAGGATGAGATCCCAGCCGATGATCCAGGCGATGAACTCACCGAGCGTGGCGTACCCGTAAGTGTACGCGCTCCCCGCTATCGGGATCATCGACGCAAACTCCGCGTAACAGAGCCCGGCGAAGAGGCAGCCGACGCCGGCCAGGACGAATGACAGCGCGATCGCGGGACCAGCGTATTGCGCAGCGGCTGTACCGGTGAGAACGAAGATGCCCGCCCCGATGATGGCCCCGATACCGAGGGTGACGAGATTCACGGCGCCGAGCGTCCGGCGTAACGTGTTCTCTTCGCCCGCCTCCGCCTGGAGTACGGCCATGCTCTTGGTCGCGAACAGACTCATGCGATTCTCCGATTAGATACGGATGTGGTGGGAGACTACGAGGGACAGGGTGCCGCGGAGCTGTGCAGGTAGGATGCGCGTTAATCGTCCCAAACCGGAATACGTTCTTAGTCGGGCGGCGCTTTGTCAAGGGATGCGAGCGCTGCAGTGCGCAAAGCACTCACGAATCCCGCGATATGATCCGGTGCCGGCGGCGGTGCCACCAGAAAAGGGTCCATTACCGTGGAGCGAAGCACCACCAGACCATCGACACCGCTCGCCTCCCACTCGTCCACCTCGCACACTCCCAATCGCTCGAGAAGCGGCTCCACCGCGCCCCTGTACATCGGCGCCTGCAGACGCGTACGCGTGATGATGTACGGCGGCGTCGCTCCCGGTACGCCGAGGCTCATCCGTGCGTAGATACTCTCGTTGAACGCATTCACCGCCGCCAGCGTTGAGAGCGACGGGTGGCACATCACGTAGCACACGATGTTGATGTCGGGGGAAGGGAGAAGGACGATCCGCATCTCGCCGAAATCCGCCGCTTCCAGCGCGGCGTGCATTCGCCGCGCACCCACCATCGTCCGCTCGATCAGGTAGCCGTACCCACGCTCATCCAGCGGCAGCACCTTGTGGCTCAGCCACACCGCCGCTGCCGCCGCACCGGGCTTGGAGCCCTCGAAGATGAAGCGCCCCAGGAAGAGATCCTGCGCGGAGTTGAGCCCCTGCGTGGGAAGGAGGTAGGGAGGATCCACCGCGACCAGCTCGCGCGCACGACGATCGCGCAGGAGGAGCGCCCCCGCGGGATAGGGAACGTAGCCTAGCTTGTGTGGGTCGATGGTGACGGAATCGGCGCGCTCGAGCGCGGCCAGCGCGCGAACCCACCCCTCATCCGGCCACTCCTCCGCGTCGTCTGCTCCCATCGACGCGCGGATCTCGGCCGCCGACCGGCGCGAGCCGTCGGAGCGCCGCGTGACCGCGGCCACGTAGCCACCGTAGCACGCGTCGGAGTGGACGTGAAAGGTCACCCCGAGCTCGCGCTCCGCGCGCTCGCGCACGGCGAGTACTTCGTCCAGGCGGTCTATCGCGCTCTCCTCGGTAGAGCCGCACACGCTCACGCACGCCATGATCGGCGTGTGGCTCTCCGTGAGCTCATCGACCGTGCGCCAGAGAGCGTCGGGATCCATGCGGTAGTGCGCGTCCACCGGAACGAAGACGAGCTGATTGGAACCGATACCGAGCGCACGCACGATCTTCTCCCACGAATAGTGCGCCGTGGCCGCGACGAGGACCACGCTCGCCGGGAGCGCGTCGCCATAGGCACTCGCGAGTCGCCGCGCATAGTCCTGGTATCCCACCGTGGAAAGCGAGTGGTCGCTCAGCGCGCGCTGCACATCGGCGCGCGGGGCCACACGCCATAATCTCTCCCAGAGATCCATCACCGCCCCGTCGCGCACGTTCACCAGCTCCCAGAGCGACAGGTCGCCGAGCGGCGCGAGCGTGCCATCGAGCCGCTCGATCTCGATGGTCACTCCGAGCGCATCGGCCGCGCCGGCGGCCGCGATCGGAAGGTAGATGACGTTCCGCGCCATCCAGAGCGCCTCGAAATTCGCGACCGTTCCGCCCGAGGTGAGGTGCCCCCAAGCAGCACTCGTGTCGTAGCCGATCATGGCCGCGAGCTGCGCCGCCAGCTCGAGCTCGAGCCGCGTGGTGACCGGCGACGCCTCGATCGAGACGTTGTTGGGGTTGTAGAGCATCGCCGCGAAGTAGCCGATCTGCGAAGCGATGGTCTGCTCGAAGCTCATGTGCCCCTTGTAGCGACCACTGAAAAAGGGCACCCCCCGCTTGAGCTCAGCCAGGAGCCCCATCAGCTCCTGCGTCAGCGTCGCCACAGCGTCCTCGTACCCTTCGCTGCGCTTCTCCGTCTCGCGGATGGTGATCCCATCCTCCGGATGGTAGTTGCGTCTCCAGAAGACGTGATCGCGCAGCGCCTCCGTCACGAGCCGCTCCAGCAGCTCCGCATTCTCCCCCCGTGGGCCGAGGAACCAGGCGGCGAGGGCGTGGTGTTTTGAAGCAGGGTTCAGGAGGCAGGGTTCAGGGTGAAGGGAACTGCCTCGGGGCGAAGAGCCGTCCTCCGAGGCAGTCACTGAACCCTGAACCCTGAACCCTGAACCCTCGCCGTCTCCGTCACCACGAATAATTCGGCGCTTCCCGCGTAATCGTTACATCATGCGGATGCGACTCCCGGAGGCCGGCGGAGGAAATCTGGACGAACTGGGTGCGGGAGCGGAGCTCTTCGATCGTCGCGCAGCCCACGTAGCCCATGCCGCTGCGAAGCCCGCCCACCATCTGGTAGAGGACATCGCCCACGGGGCCCTTGTAGGGGACGCGTCCCTCGATCCCCTCGGGGACGAGCTTGCGCGGCGAGAGCTCGCCTTCCTGGAAGTAGCGGTCGGCGCTACCGTCCTGCATCGCGGAGAGACTACCCATCCCGCGGATCATCTTGAAGCGGCGTCCCTCGAGGAGGAACGACTCGCCGGGGCTCTCCTCGGTGCCCGCGAGCATCGAGCCCATCATCACGCTCGACGCGCCGGCGGCCAGCGCCTTCACGGCGTCGCCCGAGTACTTGATCCCACCGTCGGCGATCACGGGGATCTCGCCGGCTCCTTCCACCGCGTCGAAGATCGCGGTGAGCTGAGGCACTCCAACGCCTGTCACCACGCGTGTCGTGCAGATCGAGCCGGGACCGACACCCACCTTCACCGCGTTCACTCCGCGCTCCACGAGCGCCGCGGCGCCAGCTCGCGTGGCGATGTTACCCGCGATGATCTGAGTGTCGGGAAACCGCTCGCGCACGCGCGAGGTGGCGCGCAGCACGCCCTCGCTATGCCCGTGCGCCGTGTCCACCACCAGAGCATCCACTCCCGCCGCTACGAGCGCGGCCGCGCGATCCAGGAAGTCACCGGCCGCGCCGATCGCGGCCGCGACGCGCAGGCGTCCATGCTCATCCTTGTTGGCGTCGGGATACTGACGCCGCTTGTGGATGTCCTTGACCGTGATGAGGCCGCGCAGCTTTCCGCCCTCGTCCACTACCGGGAGCTTCTCGATCCGGTGCCGGCCCAGGATCCGCTCGGCCTCGTCGAGCGTCGTCCCCACCGCGGCGGTTACCAGCTTGTCGCGCGTCATCACCTGCTCGAGCGGACGATCGAGATCGCGCTCGAACTGGAGATCGCGGTTGGTGATGATTCCCACGAGCTTCCCTTCCCGATCCACGATCGGCACGCCCGAGATCTTGAAGCGCATCATGAGCGCGTTCGCCTCGCGCAGCGTGGCGTCGGGCGCGAGTGTGATCGGGTTGAGAATCATCCCGCTCTCGGAGCGCTTCACCCTGTCCACCTCGGCCGACTGCCGGTCGATGGACATGTTCTTGTGGATGACCCCGATCCCGCCTGCGCGAGCGAGCGCGATAGCCATCTCCGACTCGGTCACGGTATCCATTGCCGCCGAGACGAAGGGAACGTTGAGCGTGATCCCGGTGGTGAGCCGCGAGCTGAGGCGAACGTCCTTCGGATGAGTCGTAGAATGACTCGGCGCCAGGAGGACGTCATCGAATGTCAAACCGCTCTCCGCGCGCACTCGCGAGGCGCCATTCCCCCGCTGCTCACCGATGCGCGAAGGCCCGCCATCCACTTCCGTGGATACAGCGGGCCGCGTCTGCGTTCGTGTACTGGTAGCCATGGCGAAAGCTAGACTTCAGGGGGAGAGGGGGCAAGAGAGAGGGTGAGAGAAAGCAGAAAGCAGAGAGCAGAAAGCAGTGAACTGCTAGAGGGTTCAGGGTTCAGGAACTGCCCGACGGTCGAGGTCTCGACTCCGAGGTAGTACCTGCACCCTGAACCCTGCCCCCTGAACCCTGGGGTTTCACTGCTTTCTGCTCTCTGCTCTCCCTCCCCCTATCCCCTCCTCAACCTCCTCCTGATCCTCCTCGGCAAGAACAGGGAGGCGGCGAGGAGGACGGAGCGGAGGCGGCCGGGGGTGAGGTCGGAGATATCGCCGGCCCAGTGAGCGGTGAGGATCGGGAGGCCGGCGTTGGAGATCAGGCGCGTGAGCGAGAGGACGAGCAGGTAGACGTCATCCACCTGGCCGAAGAATGGGATGAAGTCGGGAATCAGGTCGATCGGCGTGACGATGTAGGCGATAGCGCCCACCACCATGAGCTTGTCCAGGCGCGACACGCGGCCGTCGGTGAGGAGGCCGCCGAGGAGGCGCAGGTACGCCGGGATCTGGCGGATGGTGCCGGCAAGGGTGCGCTTCGCCGAGGCGCGTTCGTCGGAACGTTCCGACGTACGGGCGGCGACGCTCCTCTTGCGGCGAGCCGGCACGCGCGGGCCGCGCTTCTCGCGGGGCGCCATCATTCGCCGAAGCCGGGAGGAGTGTCTTTGGGCCAGGAGCCGCGCTGCTCACCAGGGTGCGGCGGCGGACCGGCTGGCGGCGAAGGCGGCGCGTACGGCGGAGGCGGCGGCGAGTACTGGGGAGCTGGCGGCGGGGGCGGAGCCGGCCGCGCCGACGACTCCTGCGAAGGCGGCGCTGACGAAGACGGATGCGACGTCGACGATGCGGAACGGGTAGCCGCTCCCATCACATCGCTCGCGACCGACTTGCCCGCGGCCGCCACGCCCGAGAGCACCCCCATCGCCTTGTTCAACAGCCCCATCGTCTCGGCGATGGTGCTGGCCGAAACGCGCCCGGCTCGCAGACTGTCTTCCACCCCTTCGGTGAAACGCTGGAAGAGGTTCGGCGTCTGTGCCGTCTTGTCGGCGTACTTCGACTCCAGGAACTCGACGTAGTCGAGCACCTGGTAACCACGTTCATCCGGGAGGGCGTCGAGCCTCCGGAGAATACGATCGCGCAACGACTCGTTCATCTTCCCTTCCTCGCTCGGTCATCGGTCAGCCCCGCCAGCGCACCCTGCTTCCGCGCACGTCTATATGAACATAAGGCTGATGATAACGCGAACTGGTGTACACCCCCACCCCCCCGATGAGCTCCGGGAACTGCGCCTCCACCGAGTCGACCGCCTCGGCCACCAGACGCGCATCGCGTGCGTTGATCCTCCCGTCGCCGTTGGCGTCTATCGCCACGTCGACCGCGTCGCCGTACTGGTGCCGGCTGTCGGTCGCAGCGAGCGGCACGCGGCGGTTGTGCGACGGCGTCCTGTAACCGGAGTGCACGTTCACAACGAGATCCACGTCCGCCTTGCGGATGGTGCCGGCGATGCGCGCCATGACGAGCTCCAGCTTGTCCACCATGCGCGGATTGACTGCTATGAAGCGAGGCCATCCCTGCTGTCCGTCGTGGGTGAGGAGATCGCCGAGGCGCAGGTGCTCGCTCATGGGCAGATCCACATCCCCCTCCATCACGCGCACGAAGCCGATCGGGAGTTGATCGTCCACACCCTTGTGACGCTCTCCCAGATAGGTCCCTATGCGGTAGCCGTCGAGCATGGAGCCCTTCTTCTGGTCGAAGGGAACGAGGACGGCGAGGGTGAGGCTCTCCACTACGCGGTTCAGCCCTTCGCCCACCAGCGCGAGACGATACAGGCCCGGCCTGGTAGGCGTGACGAGCGAGTCTCCGGTGAGCGACCGGAGCGGCGCGACGGGGATGGTGTCGTCCACCGCTTCCCAGGTGTAGGCGAGGCTCGCGACCGGACGACCCGTGACGTGCACCTCGACCGGCTGTGCCACACGCGCGCCGGGGAGCGCGAACTCCATGCTCACCGCGCCGCTGAAGCCAACCGGGACGGGGTCCACCCGCAGAGCGGGGATGACATCGCCAAAAGCGCTGTCAGCGGCAAACGGCGCGCGCTCGAAGCTCCGCGGCGGCTGGTACGCCGAGATGAACGCCACCGCCGAAGCGACAGTGACGCACGAGAAGGCACCACGCGCCAACCGGCTACGCAACGGGCGTCTGGCCCGCCCAGCCGGGGCGCCATCCTCCGTGTGATTCACAGACGTCTCCTATTCTTGCCCAGATCATCTATGGCGCGCTCATCCACGGAGCGTGCCCGACGGCGGTTCTGCGTATCGCGTGCCGCTCGCGCTTCGGGAAGGCGAGTCCCGGCTCATCTACCGCGCTGGCCCCGCGTCGGGCCGATGAGAAGCTAAGCGGCGGCCATTCCCGGTGGGAACGGCCGCCTCATTTGTTCGATCGCTCTGACTGACCAGTTGGTCAAGCGAGGTGAACGGCGGGGTCAGTAGATGAACACCGGGGTTCCCGGCGCGACCACGCTGTAGAGGTAGTCGATGTCCTCGTTGCGGAGTCGCACGCAGCCGTGGCTCACGGCATGGCCGATGGAGCCAGGCGCGTCGGTGCCGTGCAAGGCGTAGCCATCGCCGAGGTTCAGGCGATGCGTGCCGAGCACGCCCGCGTACTTGCGCTGGTTCGTGCCGAACGGAGGGACGATCACGTTGCCGCCGGCCACGATCTCCTTCCCCTCCGCGCCAAGGCCGAACGCGACCTCGCGCCCGTCGGGGTAGCGCTTCACCACGTCATTCCCGCTGACGGTGACCGCGGCGCCATCGGGTGTAGGAATGCTCTCGCCGCGCGTGAGCTTCACGAGCCCCAATCCCTTCTTCCTCGCCAGCTCGAGGTAGTGCCAGTCGGGCGGCACCCACACGGGATCGGCCTCCTTACTCTGCACCACGAGCCGGCCGCGCGGCGTGTCGAATTTGTACTCGCTCCGGCCGCCATGCTTGACGAGCGTCTTCCCGCTCCCCACCGCGACGCGCGTGGTGTAGAGCGTCTCGTCGCCTCGCTTGTACCAGAGCCGGCGGTCGGCGATGCTGACCACGATGTACGGCTGCTCGGCAGACGGTGCCGGGCTCGATGCGAGCACCTGCTGGAGCGAGTCGTTCACGATTCCCGCCTGGCGCTTCAGCTGCTCGAGAAGATCCCAGTTCCGGTTGAATACGATCCGGTTCACGTCGCGGCGGAAGCGGATCTGCACGGTGGAGTACGCGAGCCAGGCGCTGCCCGCCAGCACGGCGACCGTGATGGCGACGAGCGTCCAGGCGTGGCGTGGTGAGTCGCGGAAGGCGGAGAAGCGCATGCTCTGCGGGAGTCGCTCAGTAGAAGTACACGGCCATCCCGCTCGCCAGATTCGGCGCGATCGCGTCGAGGTCGGCCGCGCTCGCGCGGATGCTCCCGGGAAGGATGTACGACGAGTCGTTGAGTGGGCCGGCGGTGGGGATCGAGTAGATGACTGTCCCACCGTCGAGCACGATGGCCCGCGGGCCGAGCGCGCCCGCGAGGCGCGAGTGATCCGGTGGAGTGAGACCGCGGTCCGTGTACACCCAGCCAGGGATCTCCCACACATCCCTGGGCCCGAGGATGGCCTGCACCGAGCGCGTTCCCCGCGGGGCGGCGAGCCGCACGGTGTCGGGCGCGATCCCGATCCTGCGCTCCGGTCCGACCTCCACGGGGATGGTTCGCAGCAGCGCGCCTTCCCGCTCCAGGTACATGCGCGCGCTGTCCACGGAGATGGCGAGATGGATCTCCTTGTCGCCCTTGGCCTGACGGCGGAGGAGCTCCATCATCATGTCGAAGCGCTGCTCGTGCGAGCCGAGGATGGCGTCGGTACGCGCGCGCTCGAAGTCGCTCATCCCTGCGCGCAGCCGCTCGGTCTCGCTCTGGTAGCGCGCGCGGCGCTGCAGCACGAGACCATCGAAGATCAGCGTCAGCGCGATGACGACGCCCACCGCCCACGCGAAGCGCGCGTGGCGCCTCAGGAACTCCCCGAATTTCATCTGCGTACCGGCCAGTTCATCTCTCCGCAATACTCATGACGTCGAGCAGTGGTACACCGGACGGCTCGCTTCGTCCCGCGCGGACGCGAGCGGTGACCACGATGCGCGCCAACGGCTCGATGCGCCGTGCCTGGTCCACGAGCGATGGCGGGAGCGCAAGATAGAGGAGCGAATGCTCATCGCCCGGGCCCCGGGCCAGGAGGTACGGCTCGTCAGGGGCTAGCTCTTTGCGGAGCGGATCGGCTGTCTGCAGCGCTATCTTCTGCACTTCCCACCGCACGGTCTGCCCGTCGTACCGTTCGGGTTGCGCGCGCAGGTCCGCTGCGCTGATCGCGGTCAACATGGTACCGGCTTCGGGGACCAGCGCGCTGTCGGGCACCCAACCCTCCACCCGCACGAAGGTCCACCCCCGCTCGCGAGCGATCACCGACACGCTGGCGTTGGAGTCCACAGCGGCGACGCGCTTCCCTCCCGGCGCGAGTCGCAGCTCCGTGGTGCGGTGGGCTATCATGGTGCCCGCGGCGTCACTCTTCCTGGCGGAATCGCCGGCAGCCGCCACGTCTCCATGCGAGGTCGTGGTGGCGTCGCCCGACTCGCTCTCCGCCGCTGCGCCGCCGCCCGAGGATGGCGCCGCCGCGGAAGATCGGGGCTTCGCGCCGGACCCGGACTCGGTCCCGACGTCAGACTTCGCACCCGGCTTGGCACCAGGCTTCGCGGTTGCAACGCTCCTCGAGCTCTCCTTCTCGAGCAGAGAGCTTTTCACCCACGCCGTGCGCCGTACCTTGAGCCAGTCGCCGCGGCTGCCCACACGCACGAGCCCCATCCCCTCCTTCATGCTCGCCAGCTGCTCTCCCTTGGGGCTCGGGCTCTCGCGCAGAAGCACTCCGTCCGACGCGGCCGAGATCCTGAACGTGTCGCGCTTCCCGCCGATCCCGGTCTTGTACACGTAGCCCTCGAGGGTGACGCGGGTCCACCCATCGCTGGTCTTTCCACGCTCGAGGGTGGCGCCTTCATGGAGCGTGGCGATCGGCACACCGTTCGGCGTCGCGCGCAGCTGCGCGTTGCTCCTGACCGTCGCCTGCGCGCTCGCGGCGATCGGAACGAGAAGGGGAAGCGAGAGCAGCGGGAGGAGGCGCATCGCTGGATGGAGAGTGTGAGGGCGAATACATTGTGGTCGGCGCGCGAGGCGCCGATGAGTAAGGTATCGCACGTTAAGCCGGGTCAAAGATGCCGAGAAGCGGAAAACGGTCTGTGGTCCTCATGGTACTGGACGGGTGGGGTTATCGCGCCGAGAGCGAAGGTAACGCCATCGCGATGGCGTCGACCCCCACCTGGGACACGCTCGTGTCGCGCCACCCGCACACGCTCCTCGAGGCCTCGGGCCTGGCCGTGGGACTCCCCTGCGGCCAGATGGGCAACAGCGAGGTGGGACATCTCAACCTTGGTGCCGGACGCGTCGTCCCACAAGACCTGGTGCGCATAGACGAAGCCATCGCCGACGGCTCCTTCTTCGAGAACGAGGCTTTCCTCGAGATCTGTCGCCGGGTGCGTGAGAGCGGTGGCACACTCCACCTCACGGGACTCCTCGGGAACGGCGGCGTGCACGCGGTGGATCGCCATCTCTTCGCTCTCATAGACCTCGCCGAACGTCAGAGCATGCCGCGCGTGGCGCTGCACCTCCTGCTCGATGGACGCGACACCCTCCCGCGCTCCGCGCTCGGCTTCATGCAGCAGACGACCGAGTACGCGCACGGTCGCGCGGTGGTCGCGTCGCTCGGTGGCAGATACTTCGGCATGGATCGCGACCAGCGGTGGGACCGCACGAGGCTCTGGTACGATGCTATGGTGCACGGCATCGGGCCCACGGCCACCGATCCCGTCACCGCGATACGCGACGCGTACGAGCGCGGACAGACCGACGAGTTCATCCCGCCGGTGGTGATCGCGCGCGACGGAGAGCCAGTGGCGCCCATCCGCGATGGCGACGGAGTGATCTTCTTCAACTTCCGCGCCGACCGCATGCGGCAGATCGTGAGAGCGCTCACGCAGCCCGACTTCCACGATTTCGACACCGGCCGGCGGCCGGCTATCAGCGCGGTCGCCATGACGATGTACGACGAGACGTTCACGGTGCCAGTGGCGTTCGCGCCCTTCACGCTCGCGCGCATCGTGGCGGAGGTGCTCTCGGCGCACGGCAAGACGCAGTTCCGCACCGCGGAGACGGAGAAGTACGCGCACGTCACCTACTTCTTCAACGGCGGCTACGAGGTGCCCTACCGCGGAGAAGTGCGCGAGCTGGTGCCGAGCCCGAAAGTGGCGACCTACGATCTCCAACCCGAGATGAGCGCGCCCGGCGTGACCGATGTGCTGTGCAGGGCGATCCACGATCGCGACCACGATTTCATACTGTGCAACTACGCCAACGGCGACATGGTAGGGCACACCGGCGTCATCCCGGCCGCCATCAGGGCGGTAGAGACGGTGGACCAGTGCCTCGCGCGAGTGCTGAAGACCGCCCAGGAAGCGGACGCGCGAGTGATCGTCACGGCGGACCATGGCAACTGCGAGATGATGATAGACCCTGAAACCGGCGGGCCACATACCGCGCATACCACGAACCCGGTCCCGCTGGTCATCGTCGACCCCGATGGCGACCGCCCACTTCGCGGCGGCGGCGCGCTGCGGGATGTGGGACCCACCATCCTCGCGATGCTCGGCGTGGAGCGCCCCGGCGAGATGACCGGGATCGACCTCAGAGAGATCGGAGCGCGCCAGTGAAGCTCTCATCGATTTCAGCACTGCTCCTGCTCGCCGCCGCTCCAGCAGCCGCGCAGGTCGGGCACCCGCCGTCGGAGAGTCCCTACCACGACATCCCGTTCAAGCAGGAGATCACCGTCTACGGCGGCGACTACCAGGGCGCGATCGGCAGGGCGGGCGTGGGGCCCACCGGTGGTCCGGTGATCGGCGCGCGCTATTCCATCCGGCTCGGCGGCCCCGTCGAGGCCACGGCGCACGTGGCGCGCGTGGCGACCTCACGGATGGTGAAGGATCCGCTGAAGGTCGGGAACGAGCGACTCGTGGGAGAGGAGTCGTTCGGGCTCTACATGGCTGACGTGGGCTTCGCGCTCAACCTGACGGGTCAGAAGAGCTATCACCGCTTCGTCCCCGTCGTCGGCGCGGGGCTCGGCGTGGTGAGCGGGAGCGGCAGCCCCGACGTTGGTGGCTTCAAGGTGGGCACTCCCTTTGCACTCAACTTCCGGGCTGCGCTCAGGTTCATCCCGAAGGGGAACATCTCGGCGCGGCTCGAGCTGTCGGACAACATGTTCCAGCTCTCGTACCCGGCCGCGTATTTCAGGTCTCCACCAATCGGGGAGGGAACTCCGATCCTGGACAGGTCGGCCGGGGACAACCAGTGGACGCACCACAGGGTGCTGACGCTCGGAATCTCTTACATGTTCTCTCGATAGAACTCAGGAGCGACCTATGGCGGACGATTACGAGGACACCTTCGACCTCGACGACCTGAGCGACCAGGAGCTGCAGGAGCTCGTCCGCGCGCAGCTCGACGACTACGACACGATCGACGCCGACAACATCCTCGTGAAGGTGAAGAGCGGGGAGGTACACCTCTCGGGGCGGGTGGGAACGGTATCGGAGCGTGAGATAGCCGACCACATCCTCTCGGACGTGATCGGACTGACGAGCTACCAGAACGATCTCGTGGTGGACGAGGTGCGCCGCGACGAGGAGGACGAGGCGGCCGACGAGGCCATCGCCGACGCCCAGGCGCGCGGCGAAGACCAGCTGGGCGGCGACGCGGACATGACCACCGACCCTGCCGCGCTGCGCGAGGAGGACGACCTCGAGGCTGACCTCTACGGCACGCACGACGTGCAGCGCGCGATCGAGCAGGGCACCGCGTACGAGCCGCCCGACACGCCGACTCCGGAGAGTGGCGAAGACCGCGTCTGAGGCGGGGCTACGCACCTCGCTCCGCGTCTCCCTCACGCGCCGCGTCCGCTTCACCGCCGAGCACCGGTACTACCGCGAGGACTGGTCGCCCGAGGAGAACGCCCGGGTCTTCGGCCGTGCCGCGAAGCCCGCCTTTCATGGGCACGACTATCTGTGTGACGTGACCGTGAGCGGCACGGTGGATGAGCCGAGCGGCATGCTGATAGACCTCGCCGCGCTCGACGATGTTCTGAGCAGCGAGGTCCGCGACCGCTTCGATGGGCGGCGTATCAACCTCGATGTGCCGGAGTTCAGGGACGGGGGTCTGGTGCCGAGCTGCGAGAAGCTGGCGGGGTTCCTCTTCGATAAAATCCAGGCGGCGCTCGGCGGGCGGGCGCTCGTGGAGAGCGTCGTCGTGAGGGAGAGCGATACCCTCAGCGCCGAGGTTCGGCGCCGGTGATCGGCATCATCTCGGGGGCTGGCATCATCGCGGCTGGTATGCCTGGTCTGCGAGGGAGAAGGCTGCCCGCGGTTCACGCGGAGAACGCGGAGGAGCGCGGAGAACGCGGAGAAATGCCGTAGGGCAGAGATCTCGAACCATGGGTCTCAAGGGGAACTGCTCCCGCACCCAGAGTCCTGCCCACCCGGGCAGAACAGGAGGTGAGGGAGCAGTTCCCCTTATGTCTTTTCTGCTCCTTGCGGCTGGTGGCCTGCTCCTTGTGCCGTTCTCCGCGTTCTCCGCGCTCCTCCGCGTTCTCCGCGTTCCTTACCGAGAGGGACTCGGACGCCGAGCTGCAGCCGGATCGGCCAGAGAGGGCCCTACTGTCCGGAGCCTTCTCCGCGCCCTCTCAGTTCCCCTCCGCGACCTCCGCGTCCGCAGGTCCGCGCGATGAACCCAACCGCTACCACGATAGCCACCAGCCGCCAGCCGCCAGCCGCAACATGCTCCCTTCCCTACCCCTACCCCGCCCCACATCATTCGGCATATGAGCCATCGGACGACGCAGGAGCTGGCGATCGTGGACGAGGTGCCGGTGTGGCTCGAGGTGAACGGGGCGCCGGCGGTGACCTGGATGTGCACGCCGGATCAGCTCGATGAGCTGGTCGTGGGGTGGCTGCACGGCGAGGGGTACATCGAGACCATGGCCGACCTCCTCGAGATGCGTCCCTGCGCGAAGGAGCTCGGCTTCTGGGTGAAGGTGCCCGAGGAGCGCTACCACGCGGTCGAAAATGCGGAGCGGAGGCGCGTGCTCGCGTCCGGATGCGGAGCCGTCACGACGATCCTCGGCTCGATGAGCTCCCTCCCCCGGCGACGCGCGGCGGCCCCCGAGATCGAGCTCCAGCAGATGCGATCTCTCTTCAAGGAGCTCTTCGCGCGCGGGGAGCGCTATCAGGAGACGGGCGGGCTGCACGCCGCGGCGCTAACGGACGGTACGCAGCTCCTCTGCCACGCCGAGGACATCGGGCGACACAACGCGGTGGACAAGGTCATCGGGGCGATGATCCTCGACGGACGCGATCCTCGCGACTCGATACTGCTCGTCACCGGGCGCATCTCGGGCGAGCTGGCCTTCAAGGCGGCGAGGGCGAATATCGCGCTGGTCGCCACGCCGTCGGTACCGTCCTCCATCGCGGCGGAGATCGCGAGCGCCACGGGCATGACGATCGTGGGACGCGCGGTGAGCGGCCAGCCGCAGATCCACCGATCGTGACGCAGCGTTGCACGGGCGTCATCCTGGCCGGAGGGCTGGCCACGCGCTACGGGGGACTTCCCAAGGGGCTCGAGCGCGTCGGCGGTACACGCGTGATAGACAGAGCCGTCGAAGTGCTCGCTCCAGCCACCGATGATCTCCTTCTGATAGCCAACGACGCGGCCGCGTCCGAGTGGCTCCCGGGTGTGAGAGTCGAGCGCGACGTACGACCTGGGTGCGGCAGCCTGGGCGGAATCCACGCGGCGCTCGCGCACGCGGGGAGCGACGTGATCGTGGTCGCGTGGGACATGCCCTTCGTCCCCGCACGGCTGATAGTGGCGCTGCGAGCATTCGGCGAGCTCGCCGACGTAGTAGTCCCCGAGAGCGACTCGAAGCGCGGCGTGGAGCCGCTCTGCGCATATTACTCCGAGCGCTGCCTGGCGCCGATCGAGCGGAGGCTCGACGAGGGCGAGCGTCGCGTCGTGAGCTTCTTCGACGACGTGAAGGTCGCCCGGATCGCGGCGCCCGAGGTGGCGACCTTCGGCGATCCCGCCTTCATGTTCATGAACATCAACTCACCGGGCGACCTGGCGCTCGCGGAGAAGCATGCGTCATCCACCAATGGTGGCCATCACAGGCCGAAAGCATCACGGTAAGACCACGCTCACCGTGCGGCTCGCCGCGGAGCTCCGCCGTCGCGGCTTCCGCGTGATGACCATCAAGCACGGCTCACATACTTTCAATCTCGACCCCGAAAACACGGACACCTATCGGCACTACCACGAAGGGCTCGCCGAGAAGGTGGCCATGATCTCGCCCGACAAGTTCGCGATCGTGGAGCGCTGGAGCGAGGAGCTGCCGCCCGAAGTGATCGCCGAGCGTCACATGTCCGACGCCGATGTTGTATTGTGTGAAGGGTTCAAGCGCTCCGCGCTCCCCAGGATCGAGATCTACCGTGCCGCCGCCGGCGGCGAACCGCTGTACGATGCGACGTCCGACGTCGCGTCCCACTACCTCGCGATCGTCACCGACGTCGCCGAGCTCCCCGGAGGTATCCCGTTGATTCCCCTCGCCGATCCCACCTGGCTCCAATCCGTGGCCGACCTCGTCGAGCGCCGCATCATCCGGGGCGAAGCATGACCGCGCTCGCCCCGAGATTCCCGAGACTCGCCGTACTCGTCCTCGGCGCCCTCGCCGCAGGCTGCGCCACGGGCGGCAACACCCCTCCCACCACTCCGCCGCCTGCTACCGGCAAGCCCGCGCTCCCGCCGGAGAAGTCCCCGCGCACCGCCGAGCCGACCCCGACGCCCGCGCAGCAGTCGCCGCTCACTGGTGCCGCGCCGGCCAACGCGCTCTCCGCGCTCCAGCACGACATAGACTCGATGGTCGCGCAGCCGGAGTTCCGCAACGCGCACTGGGGCATCCTCATCGTGGACCCCGACCGCGGCGACACGCTCTACTCGCGCAACGCGGGGAAGCTCTTCATGCCCGCGTCGAACATGAAGATCGTCACCGGATCGGTGGCGCTCGCGCAGCTCGGCCCCGACTACCGCTTCAACACGGCGTTCGTGGCGGCCGGCCCGGTGTGCGGCGGCGTGCTGCACGGCGACCTCCTCGTGGACGGCCGCGGCGATCCGAGCGTGAGCGACGCGATGCGCGAAGACGCGATGATCCCGATGCGCGAGATGGCGGACTCGCTCGCGGCGCGCGGCATCAAGAGCGTGAGGGGTCGCGTCATCTCGGGCTTCGACGCCTTCCCCGGCTCGGAGCTCGGCTACGGCTGGTCATGGGACGATCTGGGCGACACGTACAGCGCGGGTGTCGATGAGCTCTTCTTCAACGAGGGTTACGGCCGCGTGGTGGTGCACGGCGGGCGGCGCGCAGCTTCGCCGGTTCGGATAACCGCCCTTCCCTCCGCGCACTACCCGCGTCTCCGCGTAGCGGCGCGCACGGGATGGGCGCCCGACACTCTGACGCTCGCTCCCGGAGGCGGCGGCGCGATCCGCAGCTCGCGCTACCGGCGCTCCACTTCCGACCTCACCGTCCTCCCCGACAGTCTGGGACGCGGGCTGGTGCTCACCGGGTGGATCGCGCCAGGCGCGGTGGACACGATCGACGTGGTCTTCCCCGACCAGAACGCAGCCTACCTGTCTGCGCTCCGCAGCGCATTCGCCGAGCGGGGAGTCCGCGTCGAGAATCGCACGCGGCAGCTCGGCAAGTGCACCGGCGCGACAACGGCCCAGGCGCTCGATACGCTCTTCGTTTATCAATCGGCTCCGCTGCGCGACATCCTGCACGCCATGGAAAAGCCGTCGCAGAACCAGATCGCCGAGATCCTCCTTCGTACGCTCGGCCTGGAGCGCGCCGGCGTTGGACGAGCGGACAGCGGCGCGAGCGTGGTGGAGCGGCAGCTCCTCGCCTGGGGCGCGGAGCCCGATGGCTTCGTGATCCGCGACGGGAGCGGTCTCTCGCGCTACGACTACCTCTCCCCCGAGACGATCGTGCGCACCCTCTCAGCGGTCCGGCGCGACACGGCCTTCAACGCTTTCTACGAAGGGCTGCCGATAGCCGGCATCGATGGAACCATCGAGTACCGGATGCGCGGCACCGCCGCGCAGGGGAACGTGCACGCGAAAACCGGCTTCATAGCCAACGCGCGCTCGCTCTCCGGCTACGTCACCACCGCCGACGGGCGCATGCTCATCTTCTCGGCGCTCTGCAACAACTGGACTGTCTCGGTGAAGGATGTGGAGCGCGTGCAGGATGCGATCGCGGTTCGCCTGGCCGAGCTGACGACGCCGGTGGGTGGCTGAATGCTCCCGGTGGCGGAGGCGAGCGAGCGGATCCTCGCTGGCGTCGGGCCGCTCGGTACCGAGCGCGTCTCACTCTCCGATGCGCTCGGGCGCGTGCTCGCCTCGCCCGTCGCCTCGCCGGTCACCATCCCGGCGTGGGACAACTCCGCCATGGACGGCTACGCGGTCCGCGCGGATGATGTAGGCGCCGCGAGCGAGGCGCGCCCGGTCACGCTCGAGGTACTCGAGACCGTGGCCGCGGGCGCCTTCCCTTCGCACCCGGTCGTCGCGGGCACGGCCACGCGCATCATGACGGGCGCGCCGCTCCCCGAGGGTGCCGACAGCGTCGTACGCGTGGAGGACACCGACGCCGGCGACGCCCGCGTCACCATCCGCAGCGCACGCGACGCGCACCGCAACATCCGCCGCCGCGGCGAGGACATCCGGAGCGGCACGACGGTCATCGCCGCGGGATCGCCTATCGGCCCCGCGCAGATAGGGCTCCTCGCATCGGTGGGCGCGGCAAGCGTGGACGTGCACCGCAGGCCGCGCGTGGCCTTCCTTGCCACGGGCGACGAGGTGGTGGACCTCGACCGTTTCGGCGAGGCGCTGGATGGCCGCAAGATCGTCACCTCCAACAGCTACACGCTCCACGCGATGATCCGCGCGGCGGGCGGTGTGCCGCTCAACCTTGGCATCGCGCGCGACGACCCCGCGGAGCTCCGCGCTCGCATCGAAAGCGCCGTAGGGTGCGACCTCCTCATCACCTCCGCCGGGATCTCGGCCGGCGAGTACGATTACATCCGTACGGTGCTAGCGGAGCTCGGCGTGAAGCTCGAAGTCTGGAAGGTGCGCATGCGCCCCGGCGCACCGCTCGGCTTCGGCCGGCTCGGCACAATGCCCTGGGTCGGGCTCCCCGGGAACCCGGTGTCCACCATGGTGACCTTCGAGCTCTTCGTGCGGCCGATGCTGCGAAGGATGCTCGGCCACGAGCGCATCTTCCGGAAGCCCGTGCAGGTGACGCTCACCGAGACGGTGAACACCGGTGCACCGCTCACGCACTTCCTGCGCGCGATAGTGGGCGTGAACGACGCTGGCGCCCTGACCGCGCGGCTCACCGGCCCGCAGGGATCGGGAATTCTCACGTCGATGGCGCTCGCCAACGCGCTGCTGGTCGTGCCGCACGATCGCCAGCGCTTCGAGGCAGGCGAAACGCTGAGCGCGATCCCGCTCGGCGAGGATGCGCAGCTCTCGTCGCGCTTCGCGCTGTGACCCAACGCGGCGGGCGAGGAGAGCTGCGCGCGAGCGATCTGCTCCCCGAACTCGAACGCCGCTTCGTGGTCGAGCCGCTCGCGGTCACCGCATTTGGCCGCGAGCTGGAGCTCATCGCGCCGCGCAACGCCGAAGATCTCCTGAGCGAGGACGACTTCGAGCGCGACGAGCGGCTTCCGTACTGGGCAGACCTCTGGCCGTCGTCTTACGCGCTAGCGGACCGCTTGGCTGGCGAGGACGGCGGGCGAGGTGGCAAACCGCTTCGGCTCCTCGAGCTAGGGTGCGGGCTGGGACTCGTGACCGTCGCCGCGCTCACCGCGGGCTTCGAAGTGCTCGCCACCGACTATTACGCCGACGCACTTCTCTTCACGCGAGCCAATGCCTGGCGCGTCGCTGGCGAGGACGCCGCCGTACGCCTCGTGGACTGGCGCGATCTCCCCGCCGATCTCGGGACCTTCGACCGGGTAGTGGCGGCCGACGTGCTGTACGAGGGCCGTTACACCACCATCGTCGCGGACGCGCTCGCACGCACGCTCGCGCGCACGGGGACGGCGCTCATCGCGGATCCCGGACGCACCGCGCTCCCCGCCTTTCTCCGCGAGTGCGAGGCGCGCGGGCTCAGGGTGGCTTCGGTGGAGAGCTGGCGCTACGCCGAAGGTAAGGTGAGGCAGACCATCATGGTGCACGAGATCGTGTGGACTGGCGGTGCGGGCGGGCGATCGCGACAGGGCGGCGATGCTCGGCTGGCATAGCTGGTGGCACGCGCTCGCCGCGGTCGGCGTGGTGATGCTGGTGAACACCGTCTGAGCGAACGCACGCCCCCAACGCTCGCCCACCCCTTCACGTACTTCTGCACATGAGAATTCCCGAGACCCAACTCCCGTTTCCGCGGCACGCGCGCCTGGCGCTCGCCGCGGTCGCGGCTGCGATGATCCTGGCGTCGTGCGGCCGCTTCGCCGACAAGGACGAAGGCGGCGAGCACGCCGAGCGAATCGTCAGCGTGTCGAAGCAGCTTAACGAGATGATGTACGCCATCGGCGCCGACGACGACATAGTGGCGGTGGATCTCAGCTCGATCTACCCGCCGGCGATTCGCGAGCTGCCCACGGTCGGCTATCACCGTGCGCTGAGCGCGGAAGGAATCATCTCCATGAAGCCGACCGTCTTTCTGACGGATGGGAACGTGGGTCCCGAGGCCGTGCTCGACCAGTTGAAGAAGGTCGGGATCCCCATCGAGGAGATGAAGCCCGGGAGCACGCTCGACAGCGCGCAACTGCTGCTCACGCAGCTGGGGAAGCGCTTCCACCGGGAGCGCGCGGCCGACAGCGTGCTGGCGGCGTGGAAGGACGGGATGGCCCAGCTCTGGGCCGACACGCTCCAGTGGACGGACAAGAAGAAACCACGCGTGCTGATCATGCACTTCGGTCGGATAGTGAACGATTATCTCGCCATCAACAGGGGGAGCGTCGCCGACCAGATGCTGCGTTGGGCCGGCGGCCAGAACGCGATGGACTCGGTGGGCGGGATGCGCCGCCTCACGCCAGAGACAATCGCCCGAGCGGCGCCCGACGTGATCATCGCTACCAACTTCGGCTTCGACCGTCTCGGCAGCATCGAGAAGTTCAGGGAGATGCCCGGCATAGCGCTCACCCCCGCGGGAAAGTCGGGGCGGATCTATCGCATCGAGGAGCAGCAGATCATCTACTTCGGACCGCGCACGCCCGCCACGATCCGCGAGTTGCACAAGATGATCCACCCCTGAGATGCTCGCGCGTCTCTCTCATCGTCAGGCGTACATCCTCCTCGGCATTCTTCTCCTGCTGGCGCTGCTGGCGTCTGCCGGGATCGGCGCTTCCAGCTACACGCCAGCGGAGATGCTGCGTTACGTGGGCGAGGGGCTCGGATGGCTCCAGCCGGCCGCCACCGATACGCTCGACCGCAACGTCTTCCTCGCCCTCCGGCTGCCGCGCGTGCTGGTGGCCGGCCTCACGGGTGCGGTGCTCGGCGTCTCGGGCGCGCTCATGCAGGGTCTCTTTCGCAATCCCATCGTGGAGCCGGGACTCGTGGGCACGTCTGCGGGAGCGGCGCTCGGCGCGGCAGTGATCTTCGTCTTCGGTGAGAACACCGCGCTCTCCTTCGCCGCTCCCCTTGGATCTCTCGGGGTACCCGTGGCCGCTTTCATGGTGTCGTTCGCTGCCACGATGATCGTCTATCGCATGTCCACCTCGTTCGGCAAGGTGAACGTCTTCACCCTGCTGCTCGCCGGCATAGCGATCAACGCCCTCTGCGCGGCGGGCACCGGTTTCCTCTCGTACATCGCGCGCGATCCGCAGGCGCGCAACATCACCTTCTGGAATCTCGGCACCTTCACGACCGCCGACTGGCGCGGCGTGCAGCTCATCGGCGGCTTCTTCGTGGTCTGCTTCTTCTGGTCGCTGCGCTACGGGAAGGCGCTCAACGCGCTCATGCTGGGTGAGAGCGAAGCGGCGTACCTCGGGGTGAAGCCCGAGCGGCTGATCCTCGAGCTGATCGTGGTCAACACGCTCATGGTTGCGGTGGCCACGGCGATGGTAGGCGTGATCGCGTTCGTCGGGCTCGTGATCCCGCACGTGCTCCGCATGCTGAAGTCGTCGGACTACAGATTCCTCCTCCCCGCGTCGGCGCTCCTTGGCGCCACCGTGATGGAGATCATCGACGTGACCGCGCGCGTGCTGATCCCGCCCGCGGAGCTGCCCATCGGGATCATCACCGCGGTGGTCGGTGCTCCGGTGTTCCTCTGGATCCTGCTGCGCCAGACGCGCAACGGGGGCGTGGGGTTCTATGGCTGACGTCGAACGCGTGAGCTACCGGGTGGGGGACGTCGTGATTCTGGATGACGTCACCGTGAGCTTCGCGCCCAACCGCTTCAACGTCATCCTGGGTCCCAACGGCGCCGGGAAATCCACGCTCCTGAAGATCGCCACGGGACTGCTGGAGCCCACCGCCGGCGAGGTACGCTACGGCGACCGGCCCGTGAGCGCGTACCCGGCGCCGGCGCTCGCGCGAAAGCGCGCGGTGCTCTCGCAGCGGGTGGAGCTCGCCTTCCCGCTCAGCGTGGAGGAGGTCGTGCTCATGGGCCGCTACCCGCACTACGGTAGGTCGCCATCCGCGCGCGACCGCGACATCGTGTCGCGCTCGCTCGAGCTGGTGGGGATGACCGCCAAGCGCAGACAGCAATACCCCACTCTCTCCGGAGGCGAGCAGCAGAAGGTGCAGCTCGCGCGCGTGCTGGCGCAGATCTGGAACTACGACGAGCCGCGCGAGCCGAAGTACCTCTTCCTCGACGAGCCGACCACGAGTCTCGACGTCCACTATCAGCTTCACCTTCTGGATGTGGCGCGCGGGCTGCTCGACTACGAGTGCACCGTCATCGCGATCCTCCACGACATCACGATGGCGCTCCAGTACGGCGACGTCTTCTTCCTGATGGAGAACGGCCGCGTGGCGCACGAGGCGCACGACGCGGCCGGCATCCCGGTCGAGCTGGTGGAGCGAGTCTTCCAGGTGCGCGCGAGCCGGGTGACCGACCCCGCGGACGGTCAGGGACTCTGGCGGTTCAGTCTCTAGCGGAGCGGGGTCGGGTCTGGAATCGTGAATCGATACGGCCTGCGTAGCGGCCGTATCGATT
>DATCXR010000007.1:0-1748 GCA_036565685.1 Gemmatimonadaceae bacterium | reverse complement strand
GTCTTGCGGGTCCGCGCCGGAGATCACTCGTCGACGGGCGGCAGCACGCTCATAACGCGCGAGCTCGTCCTCGAAGGCGTCCGCAAACGGCGCCGGCGTATCCTGAAGCGCCGCGACCGTAATCGAAAACTCGTCGGCGCCGCGCTGTAGCAGGTAACGCAGCAATCGTGGACCGCGCTCACCGCGCAAGCCGTGCTCGAATACGTAGCGTACCTCAAGCATCAGACATCGAGATCTTCGTGCATCCGGCTAACGCGGAGCGCACCGGCAAGCGCCAACTACCCATGCGTGGATCACGAGCACCGCGCGAGACAGCCCACGGTCCTCTGCGGCGCGCAAAGCGCCGACGGCACCCGTGAACAGCTGATAGCGGAGCGTGCCCACGCCAGCCTGCGACGCTTGCTTCGGACCGAGCAGGGCAGAAGCGAGGTCTACGACTCGGTCCAGGGCGCCGAATCGGGGCGCGGCGATTTTGTGCTCGAGCGCTTTGTGCTCGAGCGCTTCGGCCAGTACCGTCCCGATCGGTGCATCGAACGCTTCCCCGGCTTTCGCCTCGACCGCGATGAGGAGCGGCCCGAACGAATCCGTTGCCTCGACCAGGAGGTCCGTATTCCGCGGCTCGCCGCGCCGTCCGTCGAGCGGGAGTCGGACCTCGGGCTCCGCCGCCCACGTGAGCACGCGCCCGAAATCCGGATGAGAACTGAGCGCGGCGACAATCTCGCTGGGTAATGCGGGAGTCGCGTCGAGCCAAGCTCGCGCGCATTCCTTCGCGCTGTGGTGATCCTTCCACTGATCGCGCCGCTTCGGACCGGCACGGTTTCCCCAGTCGACCAAGTCTCTGAGCGGCCGGCCCCCTTTCGATAGCATGGTTGGTCCGAAAGCTGGTTGGTGTGCCTCGACGCCGAGCCAAGCGGCGAGCGACTGCACGCCAGGCGAGAAGATGCTGACCGTCGGCGGATCTCGCCAGGCGCTCGACCACGATGACTTCCATGAATCTCGCGCTCGTCCGCTTCAGCGCTTCGCTAGCCTGCGCGCCGGGCCGGCTGCCATCGGAGCGCCAGCTTCCGCTGGTGCGCAGCGCAATCGCGCAAGTAGAGGTTGATCAGTGTCTGGTACGGGATCTCGCTCTCCTCCGCGAGCGCCTTGAAGTAGGCGATCGTTTGCTCATCGAGTCGGATCGTAACGGGCCGCTTCAGCCGCTTTGCATACGGGTTGGGCCGAGCCTTGGAGAAATCGTATTCCTTCCGCATGGTTACCTCGTCGAGTCATACGGGGCATTCTGGCCGGGTGGCCTTCCGGGCCGAGATCGGGCGGATCCTGGCTTCGCTCTCGCGATAGCAGTGCACCACGACCAGCACCCGGAGCATGGCACTGATTCCGAGGAGGACGAAGCGGTCCTCCGCGGCGGAGTGGTCCGGATCATCGATCAAGAGAGCGCGGTCGTCGCAGAAGACAGTGACCGCCTCCTCGAAGGAGACACCGTGCTTGCGCCGGTTCGCGGCGGCCTTGCGCGGATCTCACTCGAAGGAGAGCTCAGCCATGTCGCGATGTACATATCCTGTAAATACAACATAGCCGGGATGCCAACGGTCAGGCTAACGCAGAGTTCAACGGCGAGCGCTTATTCGCCACGCGCAACGATGATCGTTCCAACGTGGTCCTGCCAGGCTCTCACAAGGAGGCCCTACCGCGCTCGCCCGGTGCAACGCTCAAGCTCAGCTGCAGCCGCATACAACAGGACGCGGCGG
>DATCXR010000504.1:0-11132 GCA_036565685.1 Gemmatimonadaceae bacterium | reverse complement strand
GCGATCCGCGAGCCGCTCGGCCGCGGGCTGCGGCCCTCCGTCGCCTCCCCAGCCGACCTCGCCCGCATGCTGAGCGCCCTCGGCCGCGAGGAAGACATCCCCAAGCTGCTCATGATGCGGCGGCTGATCGAGCTCGACCGCAGCCAGGGGCGTTCGATCGAGCGATAGGACGAGCCGCAGGAGTGTCATCGCGCTACCTTCCCCGCGGACGGTAGTGACGTCCGGCGAGCCGCCCGCATAAGACCGATCGGCGAAGGCCTCTCCGCATCCCCGTCGCCTCCTACATGGGTTACACGTTCTCCAGGAGAAGACGATCGTGACTCGCTATCGGTCGGTTTCGACACAGGCGCGCGGATACCGATGCCCTCATGGCGCCGATGTTGATCGAAATGACACTTCCACTTGCTGATGCGCGGCGCCCAATACTGCGCCGGAATCGGGCAGCGAAAAGTGCACCACTCGCGTTGGCTCTGATCTGACCGGCTTGCCTCGCAGGCTCGAGCGGTTAGGTCGGGTCGAGGCGAGGAGGTCGGGAGGTGTTGGGCGCGTTGGAGTGGGCGCGGGTGCGGGCGTTGGCGGCGGACGGGCTCTCGCAGCGGGAGATCGCGCGGCGGTTGGGGATCAATCGGCGCACGGTCGCGCGGCTGCTCGCGAGCGGTGCGCCGCCGCGCTATCGGCGAGCGTCGCCGGGGTCGCAGCTGGATCGCTTCGAGCCGGTGTTGCGGCGGCTGCTCGAGGAATGGCCGCAGATCAAGGCGCCGCGAGCGACCGAGGTGCTGCGCGAGTACGGCTACGTCGGCTCCGTCGACGTTGTGCGTCGTAGGTTGCGCGAGCTGCGTCCGCGCGAGGTGCGGCCGGCGCAGCGGACCGGCTACCGGCCGGGCCAGGTGCTGCAGTTGGATTGGGCGGAGATGCCGACGCGGCCGAAGCTCTTCGGCCGCGAGCGGCGCGTCTACGCGCTTGTCGCGAGCCTGCCCTACTCGGGCGCGCAGACCGCCTTCTTCAGCTTCGAGATGACGATCGAGTCGTTCCTCGAGGGCCATGCGCGCGCGTTCGAGTGGTTGGAGGGCGTGCCGCGCGAGTGCGTCTACGACAACCTGCGCTCGGTCGTTGCCCGCCGCGAGCGCGACGAGGTCGTCTGGAATCAGCGCTTCCTCCACCTGCGCGGCCACTACGCCTTCCACGCGCACGCGTGCACGCCGGCGACGCCGCGCGAGAAGGGCTCGGTCGAGGCGGCGGTGCGTTATCTGAAGACGGGTTTTTGGCCGGCGCGCCGCTTCGGCTCGCTGGGCGAGCTCGACGGCCAGTACGCCGACTGGCGCGACGATGTCTGCAACCGGCGCCGCCACGCGAGCGGCCGCTTTCTCGTCTCGGAGCGGCTCGAGGAGGAGCGGCGGGCGCTGCGGCCGCTGCCGCCGGAGCGCTTCGACTGGACGGCGGCACGGCTGGTGCGGGTGCCCGTGGACGGCTACCTGCGCTTCGGTGGCTGCTTCTACCGCGCGCCCGCCTCGCTCGTGCAGCACCGAGTCGAGCTGTGCTCGAACCGGGACGAGGTCTGGATCCGCGCTCACGGGATCACCGTCGCCTGGTACCGGCGCTGCTACGAGCCGGGGACGTGGCTGCCGGCGCCGATCATGCGCCCCGAGCCGCCGCCGGCTGCTGCGCCGCCAGCGACGCTCGCGTCGGTCGTGACGCCGCCCGAGCTCGCCGACTACGCGGAGCTCTGCGCATGACAAAGAGCCGGGCGAAGGTCGGCGAGCGGCTGCCCTACCTGCTCGCCAAGCTGAAGGCGCCACGTATGCTGCAACGGCTCGAGCAGACCGCCGAGCGGGCCCGCTCCGAGCAGTGGCCCTACGAGCAGTTTCTGGAGACGCTGCTCGAAGCCGAGGTCTTCGCCCGTGACGCCTCCGGCGCCCGCATGCGGATCCGGCACGCCGCCTTCCCGGCGCTGAAGACGCTCGACGATTTCGACTGGTCGGCGCAGCCGGCCGCGGAGAAGCCGCTCGTCCTGCACCTGGCGCAGCTGGCCTGGATCGAAGAGCGCGCCAACGTCTGCTTCTTCGGCCCGCCCGGCACCGGCAAGACCCACCTCGCGATCGCGCTCGGACTCAAGGCTTGCCAGCACGGCTACCGCGTCGCCTTCGCGACCGCCCAGGAGTGGGTCTCCCGCCTCGAGGCGGCGCAGGACCGCAACCAGCTCGAGAGCGAGCTACGCCGGCTCGAGCGCTACCACCTCCTCGTCGTCGACGAGGTCGGCTACCTGCCCCTGGAGCGGCAGGCCGCCAACCTGCTCTTCGCGCTCGTCTCGCGCCGCTACGAGCGCGGCTCGATCGCTGTCACCTCCAACCGCGGCTTCGAGCAGTGGGGCGAGATCCTCGGCGACGCCATGGTCGCCGCCGCCCTGATCGACCGGCTCGTCCACCACGCCACCATGATCACTCTCAAAGGCAAGAGCTACCGCCTGCGCGAGCGCGGCACCGGCGTCGCACCCGCCACTCAGGCTCCGTCGCTCCGCGACTCCGCCTGACCAGCGGCGGCCACCGCTTCAAAGCCGGGACGGTGGTGCACTTTTCGACGCCTGAAACCGGCGCACTTTTCGGTGCCGCTTGACACACTTGCCCTCTCCGAAATACAGAGAAAGCAGCGGACCCAGGAAGCGCAAGAAATGCACCGATGATCACCTTTGGGTCTCCACTCACGGTCGGAGCAGCGACGAGTTACGACGGCAACAGGGAGGCGACCATCAACACCATCGTAGATCGCCGATCCGTCGAACCCCAACCTGAAGTTCGGCGAGCTCATACGAAGCGCTCCTGGGTTTCGGGGAGACTCTTATGGCTGGGGCCGGTATCTGGCTGGTCGGGAAGTGGTAGTCAAGGGCGTCGCGGCGCAACGTTGCGTGCGGCCCGCGAAGGACACGGATCCGCGCGTGGGTGACGGTACGATGGTCCGGGGCTAGTACGAACTGAAAGCCAGACGCGATGACACATACCCAACGTACTTTGGGCGCCATGGCTGTCGTTGAGGACGCGACTCAGGTCACTCAGGCGGGCTCTTGGATACTGTCGGGCACCCACGGCTCGACTCAAGTGTGCAGCCTCGTGCCGAACTCTTTCGAAGACTACGCCCGGATCTTTCATCCAGCGGCAAGGAAGGGTGATGAATGCGGCCCCTCGGCGTGTGCTCTCTCCGGGCCAACCACTGGTGTCCCTCTCGAGGCGCAGGTCGATGACGTTCATTGGCGTGAGGTGCGCTGGCGGGACGTCGCTGAAGCCAACGGCAAGATCGCACACCCTGCGATGCAATGGCGCTCGATTATCGCGAGCCACGACGTCGATCAGGGAACTCAGCCTGGGCTGTGGGACCGAGCCCCTCAGCGCGACTCGCTCCCGCTGCGCCTTACCTGCGTGCTCTGCGAAATCCTCGCTAAGTTCACGCGCAGCCCAGACCGTTGCTGGTGCGCGGTTTGGGAGGGCTACAGCTACATGGTTGGCTTGCGCTCTGACTCCAAGCTACCGCGCCTAGCCATATGGAACCGTCCAATGATCGTCGCCTGCGGTTCACTCAGCGCCGTACCAGAGAAGCCCTTCACCGACGGGTACGCCGACGCACAAGAGCACCTCACCGGCTGGGAATCGAGTGAGAGCTATCGAAGCCCGAGCCTCTGGTGGCCTGACGACCGCGCTTGGTATGTGGCCACGGACGTCGATATGCAGGAAACCTACGTTGGCGCGTCAGGCCCGTGCGTAAATCGTCTTCTCGCTGATGAACGTCTTGAGACCATGCGCGTGACCGCCGATCAAGATGTCACTTGGAAATCTGACGTAATCAACCGGCCACAGTCTCGCTAAGCGCTGCAAGAATTATCCGGGTGCAAACATCGTCTTTTATCAAGCCGCACCACTACCAGACGAATAAAGTTGCCTCGTAGCGGTGCGGCTTGTGATCGACTCGAGACGCCTTGCGTTCGTCCCCTATCTCACTCTTTATTCGTGGAGTCTATTCGACGAGATCGTTCCTCCGTCATTACTAGTCTACGGACAACTGATCAAGCTCGTCGGACTGGACCCTTCGAACGATGCTGACGTGTGGCCGGGCGCCGAAAAAGTGCCGTAGGCACTGCCCCACCAGTACGCACCTACACAACCGTTATAACGGATGTTTTGATTCCCCGACCAGCCGCCAGCTAGCACTGGGCCTGTGACGATCGGATAACCCTGATCATAGAGCGCGTGGCCTCCGATCAGTGTGACATATCCGTCGCAACTCCAAGTCCAGTGCCAGCTCGTGTCGTTGCCAACAACCGAGTAGTGCACATATTGACCGAGATTGACGCTGCACGTGATCACCGGCCCTCCCGCCGGGCTTGTGGCTCCACCGGGAGAGGATGGACTCAGCGGGGAGAGGACCACCCGTAGAGGCCCGGAAACAACGGGGAAGACGGGTGATGACGACGTCGGCCAACCGAACGTCGTTGCGCCTTGGCCAGTGGGTGGAGGCGCCGGGGGCGACGCCGAAGCCAAGGCAGACGACGCAATGAACACTGCCGGCGCGAGCGCGACGGCGAGAGTGACGAAAGCAAGACGCTTCCTCATGGGAATCCCCTTCCAATCGATGGGAGCCGCAGAAGATGCGCCGCAGGAGGTTGATCCAGCCTCCTCTCTGTCGATTGACAAAGCCTTCGTCTAGCAACCACCACTACGCCCTCCTGGTGAAGGCCGCGGATGCCGCTCTCGGGTGTGCCAGCCCTGGCGTCGCGGAACGCGGTAGGAGTCAGACATTTCGTTCATCACCAAGTTCATGACCGGTTCGCGCGATTTCTTTCACGCGACAGCGAAGCAGGACAGGAGGACCCGGTAACTGGATCGGTTCCGTGTCGCCGAGTCGTTGGCCCCGGACGAGACCAACCACCTCGCCGGGGCCAACCTGGATCACGCGGCATCGAGCGGGACTTTCAGCCGCTGAGCGCGTGACGCAACGCATCCGGAGTCGTGCCCGAATCGGATGCCCCCGACGATGTTTGTCCGCAGGCGACGAGCAGTTCCTCAGCGCGGGATCGGGACAAGGATGACCTGTCTTTGTTTCTCGTCGAAGGCGAGGCTTGCGCATGGTCTGGTATGGGTGAAGCGTCCGGAGGTAGCCACGCGCCAGTCTCGAAGGCTGAGGCGTGTCAGTTCTTCTTGGATGATCCGGCGGGCTGTGGGCTCGGTGAGGCATCGGTCGAGGAATCTGTCGACCAGGGTGTCCTGCAACTCCACCGAGGATGACGGGGGCTCACTGTCCGCAGGGACGGGCGTGAGACTCAAACGCTCGCAGCTGTTCCCCTCAGGGCTAGGGAAGACGCCGACGGCTCCCGATGGCAGGACGCAGGCTTCGAGCGGCGGCGGTGGCTTCCCGAAGGCGCCGGTGAGCCAGAACTTCTTGCAGGTCTCGATCGGCGGCTCCTCGGTCGCGGGCACGACGGCGGCTCTGCCTTGCAGGTTGATCGTTGCGTAACAGCCGATGTCGAGGTGCTGTGTGGGGCCTCGGGTCAAGGCCCACGCCAGCGCGGCAGCGGCGAGCGCTGCTGCGGCGACGATGGGAATGAGGTAGACCCGCCCACGGCGCGTGCGCAAGAGCGATCTGGTTCGCCCGAAGCGCCTCGCGGCAGGCGGAGCGATGTCGCCGCGCATGATCCGTTCCATGACGTCGAGCGCCTCTTGTGAGCGTCCCGGGTCCGGGAGCGTGCTCGAATCGACGGGGTTGATCCGCCGCAGTGTCTCGAAAGGATCGCTTCCGTCTTTCATCGAATTCCCTCGTCGTGGCCGCAGTGGTCGGAGCTGCCTTCCGCCTCTTTATGGCGCGTTCTGGTGTTCTTCTTTCGACAAACCTCCGTGAGACGGTTTCGGGCGCGGTGGAGCCGGATCGCTGCTGCGTTATCGGAGCAGCCAAGCGCGGCGGCGATCTCCCGGTGCGACAGGCCCTCCCACGCGGCGAGGAGCAGCACCTCTCGATCGCCGGCGCTCAGCTGCTGAAGCGCGTCGATGACAGTTCTGACCTCGAGACGATCGAACGCGACCGACTCCGTTTCGGGATGTTCGGGCATAAGGGTTTGCAGGCGGGAGGACAGTCGCTCGCGCCGCGCCGCTCGTCGACGGTGGTTCGCGAGAACTCTCGCGACAACGCCGTAGAGCCACGGCAAGAGCGCGTCCGGGTCGGGCGCGTCGTCGCGGCGGCGCCAGAGGACGGCAAACGTCTCTGCAACGATCTCCTCCGCGGAGGCATGGTCGACGCCGCGCCGAAGCGCGTAGGCGAGGATTGCCCGATAGTGCTCGAGGTACGCGCGGCGGAAGCGCGCCTCAGCGTCTGATCGATCCTCGGACACTCTTGCCGCCGAAGCTGCGGTCTCGGACTCCGCCGCAGTCGGAGTGGTCATCTGCACCGCAGGCGCGAGCGGCCCCTGATCGGAAACTCCGGGCCGCTCGCGCTCGACCGGTCACGGCGATACGCGACGCTCGCCGCCTATTGCAGGTAGACCGAGGAGACCCGGTTGTCCCAGCCCGAGACCATCGATGACGCCTGGGCTCCAGCGCTCGTGTTGCCGGGGTACCAGCTCCCGCCGCCGTTGGCGTTCTCGGCCAGGTGTGCGCCGCACGCGCCGACCTGATACGACGAGAGCTGGTTGTCGAACCCCCACGTCGACAGGTTGAGCCACGTGCCGCGCGGGTAGATGTCGAGCTCACCTCCGCCGTATCCGGCGTTGGGGAACAGCCTGAGCGGGGTCGAGCACGAGGCGAGGATCGAGTCGGCTCCAATCGTCGTCTCACGCGCGTGCAGGCTATCGGCATCGCGGAAACACTCCGCGAGACGGTCGACATCGAACACGACACATGCATTCGCCTCACCCCAGCCGTTCGAGAGGTCGATGAGCTTCCCCTCGAACAGAGCGAGTCCCGGCCGGGACTCGCTCGCCGAGCTGCTGCTCGCGAGTGCGGAGCCCGTAACGACGGCAACCATCAGCACAGCGGCCGTGGCCACGGCAATAAGTCTGCGGCAGTGCATGTATAGCCCTCCTGTCTGGCGCCCCGATGGGGCGGGTTGGACCCAGTCGAGTAGGCGATCGCACGCGCCACTCGCTCCCCTATGTCCGGCCCGGCGGGAATCTTTCCGCCGCGTTTGGAGTCTGCGAATGCGCAAGTGCGAGGAGGGCGAAGGATCAGGGCCGCTGGGAACCAAGAGCGCTCGCCGGTCTCGCCCTCAGCGCTCGTGAACCCTTGCTCGGCCTGCTGCGGATATGTGGACATCGAGCGCACCCAGACCACGCGCCGCCGACTGTGTCAGGGCACGTGGATCACGCGAAAGATCCACGGCGATGGGGACATGGACGAGGCAGACACCGCAAATCCGACCGGGAGGCAAGGGATGAAGAGGCTCGGGGACCGGGTCTGAACTACTCGCAATACGAAGGCAAGCTCCACAGGAAGGATGACAGCGGTCTCGGGGCCGGGGAAGGCGCTCCCTGCGCGTTTAGCCCGATCACGCTCCGCGAGAGGGCAATGCGGAACGCAGTGCCCTCTCGCGGTCACCCCCCAAGCGATCGCCCTCCAACTACTAGGGAGTCGGTGGGTCGAGACTGCCGAGATCGAGCACCCGGCTTTCAGAGCCCGACGAGATGTGCAATTGTGGTGTTGCTTCGCCTTGGTAGGCGAACGTGTTGTCGATGACGCGAGCACCCTCGACGGTCGTAACCTCGTCACCCACGACACCCCAAACGTGCATCGTGCCGTTGTCGGATGGTTGCTCGAGATAGAGAGCGCTGTTCTCAAGCAGCTTGGGTGCCCCGCAGTTGCTCATCGACTCTGTAGCCGAGGAGACAACCAGGCAGAGCAGTCCGTCCTTGCTAGGGACGACGAAGAGTTTTCGGCCGTCCACCTCCTGTGACAGCCGCACCCCCTGAAGGTCGTACTGCCGAGCCGAGGGTAACTCGAGAACGCTTGACGGAAGCACGTCGGTGGCTTGAGCGGGGTGCGCAAGAACACCGACCGTCGCAGAAGACAGCGGACTTGTCGCTGTCGCGCCACGACTCAAGATCGATCCAGCTGTTAGTCCACCAATGAGCAGCAGACCGAGGAAAAGTGCATACGGAACGAGCTTACGCATTCTCATCCCTCCACCCCTACCATTGTGCGGTACAGCGAGAAAAAGTGTGAGCGACGCTATCCCTATTCCAACACCATGGCTGATCGTAATATGTCGATGGATGCGAGTACTCGATCTTGCCGTTGCCGTTCAGTACAAAGTGACTGCCGCCGGACACGGCTTCGAACACGCCGGTCGGCCACCCAGCGGTTGGGTCCGACGGATAGATCGAGTTGAAGTAATGATTGTGGGACACGAGATCGGAGTGGCCCCAGCTCGCAGCAAGCTGCGTGTTCCAGAGATAGTCGCGGCTTGAGGCGAACGCGGTAGCGACCCATATGAGCGACGCTATCACTGCGAGGCTGGCGAACAGAAGCCGGCGAGACACATTCGACCGAGTGTCTGAGCCCAAGACCGAAGCGAGCGCTTGAGAGACCACAGCACCTCCCATCTTCAGACAGTTGTGAACCGCATCGAGTCCCGCTACGCCTTGGCGAGTCGCGTCTGGCGAGTCGGGATAAGTTGTGGGTGCCTGCGACCGGCTGGCGAGGCCCCTCCTTTCGTATCCACTGGACGCAGGCTGAAGGACCCACGGTGGTCGGGAACAATGCGAGGGACGGGGCCGACAACGCTCGCCTCTTTTTCGACGCTTGACGACGGCTTGCACATCTACGGCCTCGATCTGATGGATGGTGCCGAAGCCCGTCCGTAACCCGATCACGTGCATCACTCACTCAATAGCCAGCTCACGAGATTCCTTTCAGTTGGATTGGCCAGCAGATCTCGATCTTCCTTTCGGCGTCCCCGTCCGGTACTTCCGCTGCTCGCTCAACGGGTCTCCATGTCGGGCGGGCGGCCCATGCCGAGCCGGTCGCCGGACGATCCCTCCGGCGCCGCGCGGCTTTGGGAATCATCCGGGTTGCCCCAGACAGCGACCCCCGACGCGGGAGCCGGTCGCGTCGCAGCTGACTCGTGTGCATCAGAGTTCGAGCCCGAGCCCTGGCGGTTCGCGCTCCAAACGCGGCCGCGGCGGCTCTGGTCGCAGCGGGGGTATGAGCTCGTCGCGTTCGTGAGCGAGCGCGAGGACGCGGGATCGCCGTCGGCCGCGTTCGCGCAGCTGCTCGCGCTTTTGGTCGGTACGCTCGAGCGCGAGCTGGTCGCGGCCGATCTGTGCTTCGAGCTGCGCTCGGCTATCCCGCTTCCACCAGTGGAGGCGCCCGAGTTCGCCCTGGGCTGCTGCGAGTCGTTCGACCGTCTCGTCGCGTAGCTGATCGAAGTGCTCCTGCTGCTGGGCGATGGAGCGCGTCGCTGAGTCGTGTCGGTCCCGGCTCTGGTCAAGTGCGAGCGGCTCGGAGGCGGAGCGCCCGAGGGCGCGCGCGGCGCGTTCGGGCGGACCGGGCGTGTTGGGTTCGCGGAGCGGGGTCTCCTCGTGCTCGATGGCGTCTCGCTCGGCGAGGTACATGTGCGTCTCGGCGCGGGCGCGCGAGCAGGCGACGTAGCCCCACTCGCGCAGGGCTCCGTGGTCGGGAAGTAGGACGAAGGCGTGCTCGACGGTGGCGCCTTGGGCGGCGTGGCCGGTGAGCGCGTACGCGTGGTCGAGGTCCGCAGCGGCGTAGGGGAGGGGGAGTGAGCGCAGCTGACCGGAGTCCGTCCGTAGAGTCAGTGCTGAGGGCTCAAGGTCGACCACGGTGCCGCGGGTGCCGTTGCGGACGCCGAGCGTGCGGTCGTTGCGGCGGCAGAGGACGCGGTCGCCGACCCGGAACGCGCGCTCGCCGGCCTCGAGCGTGTCGGGGCCGAGGCGACCGGCGCGTGTGAGGATCGTTCGTGCGGCTTCGTTGAGGTCGCGGACGTCGGCTCGTCGGTGGGCGAGCATGACGCTGCCCGGGAGGTCGTGCTGGGCGGCCTGCCACCAGTCCTCGAGCAGGCGCTGTTTGGCGTCGGTCGGGTCGTGCTCGAGGTGGAGGCGGCCGCTCCGCGCGGCGTGCGCGAGGTAGGGGTGCGGGTCGCTGTCGCGGAGACGGGCGAGCGCCCGGCGCTCGGTGAGGTCGCGCTGGCGGCGGTTGTCCGTGAGGTCGATCGCGCCCAGTCGTTCGCAGAGGGCGGGGAAGAGGCCGCCGGCGCCGACGGGCGGGAGTTGGTGCGGGTCGCCGACCAGGATCGCGCGTCCTTCTGCTTCCGCGACGAGCTCGAGCACGGGTGCGAGGATGCGCGTCTCCGCCATGCCGGCCTCGTCGATGAGGAGCACGCAGCCGCGAGGCAGCCCGTCCTCGCGGTGCGCTACGAGCAGTAGACGATGTAGGGTCGAGCTGGGGACGCGGGTCGCGGTCTGGAGCTCGTCGGCCGCGCGGCCGCTCGGGGCGGTGCCGAGTAGCGGCACGCTGCTCTCGCGGTAGGCGTCGGCGAGGACGCGCAACGCGGTTGTCTTGCCGGTGCCGGCCGCGCCGGCGATGCAGACGACACGACCGGGTCGCCAGGAGACCTCGTGCACGAGCATCCGTTGATCGACCGTGAGCTCTCCTCCCGACTCCATCAGCAGACGTGCAAGGACTGTCTTGTCGGGGCGCGGCGCGTCCGCCTCGCGGCCGCCGAGCGCGAGCCCGATCGCTCGGCGTTCCACCTGGAGCAGCTCGCGGGTGGTGAACCGTGCCGGCCGGCCGGGAGCTTCGTCCTGCTCGAGCGGCTCCAGCACGGGATGGCGGGAGAGCGCTTCTGCCTCCTCGAGCACGCGGTTGATCGATGCGCCCTCTCGCAGCGAGCCTGCGACGGCGCACACAAGCTCGGGCATCGAGAACGCAGTCTGTTTCGCGGTCAGTCCGTCGTCGGGCCCGAACAGGCGCGCGCCGAGCTCGTCGCGATCGATTGCTAGCACCGGTTCGCGCGAGCGCTCGCGGCCGAGTCGCTTGAGTTCCCGCCGCCCGAGCCCGTGCTCGGCGGCGCGTGCCTTCCACTCCTCGCGTAGGCGCGGCAGGTCGACCTGCTCCTTCTGTTCGCGGGTCGCGAGCGCCGCCATACGG
>DATCXR010000495.1:0-2502 GCA_036565685.1 Gemmatimonadaceae bacterium | reverse complement strand
CGCGCTGCGGCCGGAGGCATACCGCGCTCGACCAGCTCGCGCACGCGCATCTCGAGGTGGAACGCGAGCTCGTCGTCCACGTCGGCGCGGCTGTCGGGGCGCAGCAGGCGGAAGTAGCGCCGCCAGACCGGTGCTTCTGTCATGGAGGCGCGCGTCTCACGCCGGCTGCTCCGAAGCGCGGAGCACCTTGGCCATTGCATCCACGAATCGCTCCCATGTCACCGCCTCGGTACGGAGCTGCGAGCGCCCGAGTGTCGTGAGGCGGTAGAACTTCGCGCGGCGATTGTTCTCCGAGCGCCGCCACTCGGCCTCCACCCACCCGCGCTCCTCTAGGCGATGCAGAGCCGGGTAGAGCGAGCCCTCGCCGACCTGGAGCACCTGGCCGGTGAGCTGTTCGATCCATCGCGCGATCGAGTAGCCGTGCGCGGGCCCCCAGCTCAGCGTCTTGAGGACGAGCAGATCCAGCGTTCCCTGCAGCAGATCGATCGGTGTCTTGGTCATTAGTCTCCCATCGACATTCGATGTGTACGGGGATACGGTGTGAGCGGATACATCGAATGTCAAGGGGAAGGGCGGGCTCGAGCGCGGGGGCGGGGGCGGGAGCAGACGAGCTTATGCATCTGCCATCGTGCCGGAGAGAATCGCGCCGTATAATGACGACCATGGACTCGAGCAGTGAAGGTATCCATGGAGCAGGGCACGACGCAGGAACGGGGAGCCATCGCCCAGGCGACTGAAGGGCGTGGTGTCGAGAGCAGGCACATCGGGGATATCGAGCGAGAGCCACATCGCGAACGGATCGTCGGGCCGCAGGCTGTTCGTGCGCTGGCCGTCGGCGCTACCGCGCTCGGCGCACTCGCGCTGGGCGCATTCGCGATCGGCACTCTGGCGGTGGGGCGTGTCGCCATCGGGCGACTCGTGCTCGGCGGGTCACGCGTGCGGAAGCTGACGGTCGACGATCTCGAGGTGAAGCGGCTGCGTGTTGGCGAGTTGAAGATCAGCGAGAGGATGTAGGCGCACACCGGGCGGCGACGTCGCGGTGCCGTAATCTGGCGCGTGAGGTGACGAGAGGTGGAGGAAGATGGACGACTTCTCCGATGGCATCCGTGCTTTCAGCTTCCCGCCTGACGTGGGCGTCACGCCGCTCCCGGTAGACGCCGAGAGCGGACTGTGCACCAGCTGCGAGGGACGCCCGGCGCACTTCGCGGTCAAGCGCGCCGGCGAAAACTCCGCGCGGCTACTCTGCCACGCGTGCCTCTCCCAGGAGTTCGCCCCTCAGCAGCCCCAGTGGTCCGAGGTACTCGAGCGCGTGCTGCAGACGCTGAGCGAGGCCGAGCGTACCGCAACACCCGAGGCGCTCGGCCTGATGACTGAGCATCTCGCGGAGTGGTGGGAGAGCCGGGGACAGCCCGTGCCGGACTTCGTCACGGAATTCGTCGCACGCCACCGGGCGTCGGCGCCCCCGCTCGCCGAACCGGCCATCGATGTCGCGGCGCTGCCGGAGGAGCTGCAGGCGGCGCGGCTCGCGCTCCTTCTGATGCGGGGCGCGGTTGCACTGAAACGCCCGGTGGACGAGAACCGATACATCGTCGAGCCGGACTCCACCCCGATCTCACGCGACGAGGCGGCGGATCTCCTGGCCCGGATGCCGAAGCCGCTCAGATGCCAGGCGACGGTGCGGGATGGCGCCATGGCGCTCAGGTGTCGCAGCATCACGGAGCAATCGGAACGCGCGGCATGGGAGCAGCACGCACGCTTCTGGGAGAGGGAAGGTGGAAACTTCCCTGACCTGCGCCAGAAGCACGGCGATCGCTATCCGGAGCTCGTGATCTTCTGCCTGGGCTATCGCGAGTCGCTCATCGTCCGGGTGTCCGAGGTCGAGCGATATGAGCGCGAGTACGACGCGCACCCGGCGGGCTACAGCGCTGGCCCGCCGAGCTCCTCTCTCGCGAGAAACCCCGATGCCGCGCGAGCCGCCCACGCCAGCGGCGCGGCGTACCTCATGAAGTGCCACTCCAACCGGGACGACCTGGCCGCCGCAGAGGCGGGGCTGACGATCGAGGTGCGCGACACCGCGACGTGGGACTTCCCGCAAGTGTTCGCGTTCACGCCCGATCTCGGTGCGCTGTGTGAGAGCTGCCGCGAGCGCCGCGCGACGTGGCGCGCGACCGATACGCGCACGGACCCATGGCGTGATCGCACGCTCTGCGAAGTGTGCGCGGCCGCGGAGCTGGCGCCGCATACTCTCGCGCTGGCCGAAGAGCTCGAAGCGTGGGTGGCGACCCTCTCGGAGAAGGGGAGGCGCTCGGTGGCGGAGGACCTGAAGAGTCGACTGGAGCAGATGGAGCGGTGGTGGCAGCATCTCCCGGTTCCGGCGGAGGTGGCTGCCGCTCTCCAGCGCTGCCGGCAACTCTGAAGGTGAGCCAATGAATGGGGTCCGACTCCATCAGCACGTGCTGATGGAGTCGGACCCCATTCATTGGCTCACCTTCAGAGTTGCCG
>DATCXR010000056.1:0-2722 GCA_036565685.1 Gemmatimonadaceae bacterium | reverse complement strand
CGACGGCGCCGCCGCTGCGCTCGCGCACATCATGGGCGCGCGCATCCCCCGCCTCACGCCGCAACGCGGCCGCACGACGTGATCTCGCAGATCGCTGGGAAGCTCACCGCGAAAGAGCTCGATCGCGTGGAGCTGCTCACTTCGGGCGGTGTGGGTTACGAGCTGGCCATCCCGCTCGGCGTCTACGAAAAGCTTCCTGCCGTGGGCGATGAGGCGTCGCTCTATACCCATCTCGTGGTGCGCGACGATGGGTGGCTCCTCTTCGGCTTCAACACCCCCTTCGAGCGGAGCGTCTTCCGAAGACTCCTGACCGCCAACGGCGTAGGGCCAGCGCTCGCGCTCGGAATGCTCTCCACGCTCTCCGCCGAGCGCGTGGTGCGCGCGATAGTAGAACGCGACATCCACGCACTGCAGGGGATTCCGCGCGTGGGGCGCAAGAAGGCGGAGCGTCTGGTGCTCGACCTGGCCGACAAGCTGGGGGACATCGGCGTGGAGAGCGCCGCGGGCGGCCTTCGCTCCGAAGGAACCGCCGCCGAAGATGCGATTCGCGCGCTCGTCTCGCTCGGCTACACCACCGCCGACGCCGAGAAGGGGGTACGCGCCGCGCTCGATTCCGGCGGCCGCGGAGTGAGCGCGCCCGAACTGATCCGGCTGGCGCTCGGCAAGGTAGGTCAGCGATAATAGCGACAACAACGCGGGAGAACCGATGATCCTCCGTCTCACAGCTGCCCTCGCCCTCGTCTGCTTGCCGCTGGTGGCGCTGCAAGCGCAGCGGACCGCCAAGCCACAGCTACACGCCAAACACTGGATAGCCATCACGGGCAAGCCGCTCAGTGCAGAGGCGGGCGCGATGATCTTCCAGAAGGGCGGCAACGCCGTCGACGCGGCCGTAGCGATGCTCGCCGCCGGCTGCACCATGTGGGACACTCTCTCGTGCGGCGGAGAGACGCAGGCCTTGATCTACAATCCGCACACGAAGAAGGTGATCGGGATCGACGCCCTCGGCGTGGCACCCACTGGCGCAACGGCGGAGTTCTACCGCTCGAAAGGATATCGTTATCCACCCGAGTACGGCCCGCTTGCCGCGGTCACACCCGGCACTCCGGGCGGACTGATGGTGATGCTCGCCGAGTACGGAAAGCTCTCACTGAAGGACGTGCTCGCGCCGGCCATCCAGATGGCCGACGGCTATCCGATGGAAGCCCAGCTCTCGCGCACCATCGAGAGCAACAAGGACTGGATCAAGAAGTGGAAATACTCGCGCGAGACCATGCTCACCCATCCGGGCGCGGAGGAAGAGGCGCCGCAGCCGGGTGAGATCTTCGTGCAGAAGGATCTCGCCGCGACGTGGCGCAAGCTCGTGGAGACCGAGCAGCAGGCGCTCGCCGCGGGGAAGAGCCGCAAGGAGGCCATCATGGCCGCCTACGACCGCTTCTACAAGGGCGACATCGCGCGCGAGATAGTGCGCGGCGTACGCGAGGAGGGCGGCCTCTTCACGATGGAAGACCTGGCGAACTGGCAGGTCAGGATCGAGGAGCCGCTCAGCACCACGTACAAGGGGATCACCGTCTACAAGCTTCCCATCTGGCAACAGGGGCCAGTGATGCTCCAGGCGCTCAACATCCTGGAGAACGCCGACCTTCAGTCGATGGGCTACAACTCGGCGAGGTACATCCACACGATCTACCAGACGATGAACCTCGCCTATGCCGACCGCGACTTCTACTACGGCGACCCTTACTTCCCGCCCGAGGAGCCGGTGAAGGGCCTCCTCTCGAAGGAGTACGCCAAGGCGCGCTTCGCGACCATCGACTGGGATCGCAACGATCCGAAGGTGAAGCCCGGCGACCCGTACAGGTATCAGGGCGGCACCAACCCGTTCAGCGAGCTCCTCGCGAAGTGGACCGTGATCCCCGCGCCCGACACGCTGCGGCCCAGCGGGCAGCAGGATCGCGTAGTACCGCAGGGCGCATCGAGCGGCACGACGCTCGACGCCACTCGCCTCGCCTCCACCGACGCCGAAACGCTCTCCGACTCGGCGTTCAAGGACGAGTTCTACCGCGGCACCACCTCCATAGAGGCCGCGGATGCCGAAGGTTGGGTGGTGTCGGTGACGCCGAGCGGCGGCTGGGTGCCGGCCGTGATCGCCGGACACACGGGGATCGGCCTGAGTCAGCGCGCGCAGAGCTTCGTCACCGCCGCGAAGGATGGTCCCTACAACGTGATCGAGCCGGGGAAGAAGCCGCGCGTGACGCTCACTCCCACGCTCGCTCTGAAGGATGGCGCGCCGTTCCTCGCCTTCGCGGTCCAGGGAGGCGACTCGCAGGATCAGAACCTACTGCAGTTCTTCCTGAACATCGTCGAGTGGAAGATGACGCCGCAGCAGGCGGCCGAAGCGGCCAACATCAACAGCTACCAGATGCGCTCGTCGTTCGGCGAGCATGAGGCGCGTCCGGGACGGATCCTCATTTCGGCATCCACTCCCGACTTCACACGCTACGAGCTGCGGCGCATGGGCTACACGCTCGAGGTCGAGGACCTCACCTCGGGTCCGATCAACGCGATCTACTTCGACCGCGACCACGGCTCGTTCTGGGGCGCGTCGAGCAACTACGGAGAGGACTACGGAATCGCGTGGTAGCGCGGTACGTTCCATGGCCTTTCGGCGTGTATTCGGTGTATATTACGGCGGGGTCAGGTCTGGAATCGTGAATCGATACGG
>DATCXR010000465.1:0-1283 GCA_036565685.1 Gemmatimonadaceae bacterium | reverse complement strand
GATCGCCCGCAGCCGCTCCACCGCGTCACTCCGCTTACCGGTGCGCGCGTGTATTGTGACGGGAAACTCTCCGAGCGACGGCAGGTCGAACATGGCCTTCCCATATGAGAGCGCCTGTGGGATACCCAGTGCGCTGCGCATCGTGACGCCCAGCCCTCCGATCGCCGCGGCCCATACTCCCGCGATGCTTGGGCTCACCGCCGCCACGCGCCAGGAGATTCCCGCGGCGTCCAGCAAACGGATCGCTTCCTTTCGAAACGCACACAGCGGACCGAGGAGCACGAGGGGCAAGGGCTGGTCCGGACGCGGGACGAAGCGCTCCCCGGCGATCCACACGAGATCAAGCGCGCCCACCGATTCCGCGGTTACCCGGTCCGCATGCCCAACCGCGAGCGCGAGGTCGAGCTGGTCCTTCGCGACGGCCTCCACCAGCGCGGCGTTCCCCTCGATGCGCACCTCCACCATCACGAGCGGATACAGCGCCGTGAACCGTGCGAGCACCACCGGCAGGATCACGTCGGCGAAGTCCTGCGAGAAGCCGAGTCGCACACTCCCCACGAGCGCTGCGCCGCGCACCGTGTCCAGCAGCTCGTCGTTGAGCGCGAGCATGCGCCGCGCATAGGCGAGCACCAGCTCGCCGGCCTCCGTGAGCGCGACGCCTCGCCCCTGCTTCCGGAACAGCTGCGCACCGACGTCCTGCTGCAGTCGCTTCATCTGCAGGCTGATGGCCGACGGCGTCCGCCCGAGCCGCGCACCCGCCTGGCCATACCCACCGAGGTCACTCGCCACTGCGAGCGTGCGCAGCGTGTCGAGATCCAGGTTAGTGAAATTCATAGTTGAGCGCCGCTCATGTATTCAATGAAAACATTCAACTTGTCGTGAAGATTACTCTCGCGTAGCCTTCTCCATCGCGCACCCCCTGTCAAGCCGCCGGCGCCGTCACGCCTCCGCCCGGACATGGGGCATATCGCGGAAGGAATCACGAGGACCCACGCCACGAGAGAGGCAGAAAATGAACGACCGAAGGAGACCCACCACTGCGCCGCTGGCCTTGCTGCTTGCAGCCTGCGCTGGCATGTCCACCGCCGCCGTCGCGCAGTCGCCCACCACCGAGCGATCACCACTCGCGGGCACGTGGACTCTGGTCGCCGCCGACCTGCTCCACCCCGACGGCAGCCGCACGCGCGACTACGGCGCCGCGCCGAAGGGGCGCCTCATCGTGGATGCGGGCGGCCACTACTCGCTACAGATCTTCAAGTCGGAGCGCCCGCGCTTCGCGTCCG
>DATCXR010000458.1:0-1833 GCA_036565685.1 Gemmatimonadaceae bacterium | reverse complement strand
GGCCGCTCCGACCGGCGCGGGCGGAGCTCGTGGAGCGACGGCGCGTCACTCACACGCGACTCCAGCGGGTCCGCGCGGGCCGACATCCCCCAGAGCCGCGCCATCGTCTGATAGTGCGCCTCGTTGTGCGGAGACGCCCGTCGCCACGCGTCGAGCTGCGCCGCTTCATCGGGCGTCAGCCGATTCTGGAGTGCTGCGAGAATGAGTTCGTCCACTGATGGCCTGAGATCCACGTCGCGTCGGGGGAGATCCCCGACCACGCGCTTTCACAAGCCATAACCCGCGCCGGCGCCGACGATACTATCCGTCGGCGCCGGCGGAGTGGATCAACCGGCCACGGCGTCGGTACCGCGGACGATCCGGAGGCTCGGGACGGGCCGCTCGTCGAGGTAGGGGCCGAGCATCACCCGCAGCTCGCGCAGCGCGCTCACGAGTTGATTGGCCACGGTCTGCGGAGCTATCGAGAGCACTTCGGCGATCTGCGCGTTGGTCAGCGCGTGGTAGCGCGAGAGCACGAACACCTCGCGGCGGCGCGCGGGTAGCCGTTCCACCGCGGCGGCGAGGGCGGCGGCCAGCTCGTCCTCCTCGACGTCCTGACTCGGCATCGCCTGGTGCGGGTGGAGCATCGACTCTCGGTCCAGCCAGCTCCTCCGAGTCTGCCGGCGCCGCCACTCGTTGCTGGCGAGGTTGCGCACGATCCGGTAGAGGAATGGCCGTACCTCGTCGCCCGTGGGTATGGCGTGCCCGTGCTCCCAGAGTCGGACGAAGGCGCGCTGCACCACGTCTTCCGCCGCCTCCGTGTCGTCGAGCAGGCGGCCGGCGTAGGCGACCAGCGGGCGCCAGAACTGCCGCAGCAGTCCGTCCAGCGTATCCGCGTCGGGCACCACGCGGTGGTCATTGGCTGGGTGCGCCGGCGCGAGCGGCGGTCCTGAGCGTTGCATTTCCACTTACTCGCCGTGATGAGGAAGGAGCATCGATGGGGAGCGGCAGCGGGGTGGTGCGCGGAGGGTCGGCGCGCCAGCGCCCGGCTTGGAGCGGGCGAGGATCGACGACGGACGTCGAAGCTACACGATATTGGTTGGGAGTCAATCCGTCGGTGCTGGCAGCTCCCCTTGCGTATACCCCCGGCTCTGTGCAGCTTACCTCTCGCTACCACTAAGTATCTTTCCCCAGACACTTAGGAGAGACTGGCTGCCCATGGCACTGCTCAAGGGAACCCTCGACGTCCTCGTGCTCAAGACCCTCTCCTGGGGCCCGATGCACGGATTCGAGATCACCAGCTGGCTCGAGGAGCGCTCGGGTGGCCGGCTCGACGTGACGGATGCGGCGCTCCTCCAGGCCCTGCACCGGATGGAGGAGCGCAAGCTCATCTCCGCGGAATGGGGCATCACCGAGAACGGCCGACGCGCCCGCTACTATCGGCTCACGCCCAAGGGCCGCGCCACGCTGCGCGCGGAGTCGGCGGCGCTCGTCGATCACATGCAGGCCCTCACGACAATCCTGACCACACAGAGCGCCGAGCCATGACGGATCGAGCGACGCCTCGCGGAATCCGCGCGGGCGTGCGGCGGTTGTTCCGGCTGCCGTTGCGCACTCCGGCGGTTGCCCGCGCCGACGCGCTTCGCAATGGCGCTGCTCACGACGTTCGCGGCCATCGCGCTCGTGCTCGCCGCGGTCGGACTCTACGGCGTCATCGCCTACAGCGTCGCGCAACGCACACGCGAGATCGGCGTGCGCGTGGCCCTGGGCGCGCAGCCCGCCGACGTCGCGCGGCTCGTGCTCGTCGAGGCGGTCCGGCTCGCGGCCGTGGGCATCGTCCTCGGAGTGGCCGGC
>DATCXR010000456.1:0-6138 GCA_036565685.1 Gemmatimonadaceae bacterium | reverse complement strand
CCAGCTCGGGGCGCGGGCTCGCCTCGTTGGCGGCCATCAGCGCGTCGCGCGCCACCAGCCAGGCGCGCGCGTCGGAGGCGCGCTGAGCGAAGTCGGTCCACGCGGCCACTACCGCGCTGTCGGGGCTCAGCGTGCGCAGCGCCTCCCAGCCGTTGCGTGGCGATCCCCAGAGGAGCTCGAGCTGAGAAAGCGCCTGCAGCGGACCGAGCGAAGGCGGCGGCGCCTTCAGTGCGCCGCGGACTGCATCGCGCGACGCGGTGGGTGTGGGCGCGAGCGAGAAGAGCGCCGCCTGGCCGAGAAATGCGTTGTCGGTGAGCGCCGCGCGCCACGCCCGCGCGGATGCTTCCCACTGGCCGTCGGCGGCACGCAGCTGCGCGAGCTCGTAGGCGAAGCCGCGCGCGGAACCGAGGTCGCTCTGTGCCGCGTGCAGCACCGTGTCGGCGGCCGCTGTGCGCCCGTCGGAGATGAGCATACGCGACCAGGTACGATAGGGCGCGGGATCGTGCGGAGCCGCCCGCACCCAGCGCTCGAACGCGGCGCGCGCGCTGTCTGCCTGCCCCAGCGAGCGGAAGGTGCGGAGCTGCGCCGTGCGGAAGGCCGACTCGCGCGGCGCTCGCGCGATCGCGCTGTCGAGGAGCGGGAGGATCTCGCCCGAGCGGCCGAGCTCCGCCAGCACGCGCTCGAGACCCAGCATCGCGGGCACCGACGCGGGCGAGCGCGCCAGTGCCGCGCGATACGCCTGCGCGGCGGCGTCGAACTGGTTGTCATCCTCGAGCGTCTGGCCGCGGATGTACGCTTCGCTGTCGGGCAGCTGCGCGCGCGCGGTGTGCGGCGCGATCGCGCCCGCCGCGAACGCGAGGATCAGCACCAGCTCAAGGATTCTCGGGCGGCTGCTCGGCATTGATT
This sequence comes from Gemmatimonadaceae bacterium, assembly GCA_036565685.1. Taxonomy (GTDB): domain Bacteria; phylum Gemmatimonadota; class Gemmatimonadetes; order Gemmatimonadales; family Gemmatimonadaceae; genus JADGGM01. The sequence continues at coordinate 5,232 of DATCXR010000456.1, read as the reverse complement.
CGCCTGAAGTACTCCAGCACCGCGCGGCGCTCGTCGGCGGTGAGCCCCTTGAGCTCGCGCCAACCCGGCTCGCGATAGCGCTCCACCGTGCGGCCGCTCGACTCGGTGCCAGTAGTGACCGCCTCATCACGGACCGCGGACTCCGACTCGCGCTCGCCCGTGTCCTCGCGCTCGTCCTTCTGCAGCGTGAGCCCCGCGTCGAGGAGCTTGTGGAAGAGCCCTTGCTGCCGCTCGAGGAGCTGCTGGTCCACGCGGCCGCGGTCGAGCGAGCGGGCGATGTCGCGCATCTCCTTCGCGAGCTGCGCCGCGCGCGTACCACTCTCTCCTTCCCCACCGCCCTCGAGCTGCTGCGCTATCTGCCGTTGCTGCTGCGCCAGCTGGCGCGCCTGCGACATCATCTGCTGGCTGGGCTGCGCGCCGGGCATGGGGAGGAGGCCGGCCGACTGCTGGTTGACCCCGCCCTGCTGCTTCGCGGCCTCGCGCATCCGCTCCACCATCTCGGCGAATCCCGAGGCCGATTGTCCGCTCGCCGCGCGCGCGCGGTCCTTCATCATCGCCGCGGCGGCGCGCTCGAGCGCCTGCGCCGCATCGGCCATCGCATCCACCGTCTCCTGCCGCCCCAGCCCACGCTGGCCCGAGGAACCGGGCGTCTCGCCCTCGGCCACCTGCCGCGTGGCTTCCTGCACGCTGCGCTTGGCGGAGCTCACCGCTCCCTGCGACTGCGCCGAGATGTGCGCCGACTGGTGCGCCGCCTTCTGCAACCGCTCCTGCACCTTCTCCACACCTTGCTGCACGGCGCTCTGGTCGGCCTTGAGCGACTGCTCCTGCCCCTGCGGCTGCTGCGCGCGCTGCGCGATCTCCTTCTGCGTGCGCGCGAGCTGCATCGTCTCCTGGATCGAGCGGTCGAGTTCCGCGGTGATCTGGTTCTTCCACTCGTCTATCTGCGACTTGCGCGCCTGGCCGAGCTGCTGCGCGACCTGCTCCATCTGCCGCGCCGCCTGCGCGGCCGACTGGGCACGTTGCGACTGCTGCGGCTGTGACCCCTGGCGCTGCGCCATCTGCTGCTGTTGCTGCGACTGGCCCCGTTGCGACTGCGATTGCTGCTGTCGTCGTTGCTGCGCCTCCCGTTGCACCTGCTGCGAGTCTGCCTGTTGCCGCTGCTGGGGCTCCTGCCGCGACCTTGCATCGCGCGCCTGCTGCTGATCCGACTGCTGCGACTCCCGTGCACGCTGCGGCTGGTCATGAGCACGTGGGTCTCCCGCGCGCTTCATCGCCGTCGCCGACGAATCCGCGCGTTCCGGTGCACCGCGCAGGTCGCGCGGACCCGACTCGGCCTGCTCCTTCTTCAGGCGCTGCGAGAGCTGCGCCACATCGTCCGAGAGCTTGGCCGAGCGCTCGCTCAGCTCCTGCGCGCGCCGCGCCGCGGCGGAATCGGCGCGCGACTGCCCGCGCGCGAACGAATCGCCGGTGGCGCGCTCCTGCTGCGCGATCTCGCGCGCTTCATCGTGCAGGGTTTGAAGCGACCCCTCCAGCGCCGCGCGCTTGAGCATCTCCGCGCTCCGCTCCAGCTGCTCGCGGAGCTGCTCCTGCTGCCGGGCGAGGTTGGCCAGGGCGCGCCGCGTGTCCTCGGCGGAGAGCTTGTTGGTGGCGTTCATCAGCTCGGCGAGCTGCTTCTGCAGCTCTGGCGTGAGCGCGTCCTGGAGGAGGCGCTGCACGTCGCGAAGCTGCTGCGTGAGCGACGAGTCGAGCACCCCCGCGGCGCGAAGCTGGTCGCGCAGAGCGGCGGCGTCGCGTTGCGCCTGCTGCACGCGCTGCTGCAGGTCGCGCTGCTCCTCGGCGAGCGTCTTCGCCTGCTCCGCGCTCTGGTACGACATGGACCGCGGCTGCGACGCCGCCGCATCACTGCTCGACCAGTCGGAGGACGAAGAACGAGTGGAAGTGCGATCGGCGCGCGAGCGCGCGGCCTCGTCGGTGCGCTGCGCGAGGTCGCGCTCGCTCTTCGCGGCGGCGGTGAGCCGCGCAACCGTGGAATCGGCCAGCGTGCGGGCAAGCTCGCGCTGCTCGCTGAGCGACGGGACGCGAAGTACCAGCTCCCTGCTCGCTCCGCTCTGCTTCCATGGTGAGTTGTCGGTGGCCACGACTTTCACCACCAGCTGGTCGCCCGGCTGGAGCCCGCGCGGCGCCAGCTCGAGCGACGGCGCGCCGGTCCATGCGGGAGCGCGCGGAGCGCCGAGCGGCTGCACCACCTCCGGCATCTCGCGGCCGTTCGCGAGGCGCCTCTGGCTCACCAGCTCCACCGATGCGAGGCCATGATCGTCCGTCGCTGCGGCGCGGATCGCGACGCTCGCATCGGCCAGCACTACCGTGTCGCTCGCGGGCGCCAGGATCTCGACGTGCGGTACCGAATCCGGGATCACCTCGAGCTCGAGCGGCGCCGGGAGGTCGGCGATCGGTCCCTGTGTTCCGGCGGCGTACCAGCTCCACCGCCCACTCCGCAGCGCGCGGAGACGGCCGGAGAAAGAGTGGCCGTCGGGATCGAGAGTGAGCGTGTCGCGCTCACTCACGAGACCCACGTCGGAGAGCGCGGTGGAAGCGCGCCCCGACACCGCGAGCGCGGTGCCGCGCGGCACCGGGACCGACTCGCCCACCGGGATCGTCTCGGCCGGGCGACCGAGGTAGGCGGGATAGGTAGCTCGGATCGCGACATCACCTACGAAGGGTCGGTCGGTGACTCGAATGGTGACCGTATCGCTCGAGGCTCGGCCGTCGCTCGCGACGATAGCGATGTCGGCGTCCATGGGACCGAGCATGGTCGCGGCCGAGCCGCCCTTCACCGGGAGTGCGACGCTGCTCCACGGCTTCCCGGTGGCGCGGAGGTGCAGCGTGACATCCCGCCGCTCCGGCGCGCTCACGGTGACACGCAGCTTCTCTCCGCGCATCACCGAGCGCGGCACATCCACTATCTGGAGCGGAGCGAGGATTCCGCCGGTGAGAGCACCCACCGGGTGCCGGATCGCGCGCCACCCATCGGGCGCGCGCGAGCGAGCGGCACCGAGGAACACGAACGCCGCTAGCGCGGCGACCAGCGCGAGCGCTCCCCGTTTCAGCGCGCTCTTGTGGAGCGCGGGTGCGAGGAGCGACCCGGATGAACCGAGTCGGGCAGCGAGCGAATTCGCCGCGTGGGCTCCGAGCTCACCGCTCTCCGCCGCCTCGAGCACGCCGCGCAGCGAGCCGGCACGGAGCGAGCGCTCGCTCTCTATGGCGCGCGCGACACTTCCTTCCCCCGCGCTGCGTCGCGTCTCGCGCTGCGTCCACCAGAGCACCGCGGCCACGCCGAGGAGCGCGAGCGCCCACGCGAGAAGCGGCACCGCCGGGAGCCTGATCCAGCGCGCATCTCCCAGGACGAACACTCCCGCCGCGATCACGAGCGCGAGAATCGCCAGCGCGAGCGCCACGCCACGCGCGGCGAGCGCGATGCCGAGCCGCGACCGTTCACGGCCGACGAGCTGGGAGAGCGTCACGAGACTGGGCGGCTCGTGACCGCGTAGACGAAGAGATTCACGCCCATGCGAAGCGCAGCCTCGTGCTTCGCGGGTGGATCGTGGTGCACATCGGGGTCCTCCCAGCCGTCACCGAGGTCGCACTGGTAGTCGTAGAAGACGGCGAGCCTGTCGCCGAGAAAGATGCCGAGCCCTTCGGCCGGCTTGCCATCATGCTCGTGGATCTTGGGAAGTCCCTTCGGGAAGTCGTAGACCACGTGGTATATCGGGTGCGAGAGCGGCACATCCACGAGCGGTCGGTCCGGGAAGACGCGCTTGATCTCACGGCGGAAGCTCGCGTCCATCCCGTAGTTGTCGCTGAAGTGGATGAAGCCGCCGCGCTCGAGGTACTCTCGCAGGCGCTCGACCTCGGCGTCGCTGAAGTGGATGTTGCCGTGTCCCGTCACGTGGATGAACGGGTAGTCCCAGAGCTTGTCGTCCATCAGTGTCACGCGCGCTTCCGTGCGCTCCACGTGGAGCGAGGTGCGCGTGGCGATCGCCTCGAGGAGATTCGGGAGGCTCGATGGGTTTGCGTACCAGTCGCCGCCGCCATCGTACTGGAGGCGCGCGACGGTCATGCGCAGACCATCTTCTTCGGCGGGCGCCGACGCGGGCCGCGCGGCGGGCAAAATCACGAGCGCTATGGCGATGAGGGCGGTACGTAGCATCTGGCCTGCCTGTGCGCTGAGCTGCTTCAACTGGAACACTACTCCGATTCGCTTCCGCTGGCCGTCACCGTCGGCCCGGCTTCCTGGACCAGGCGATACGCGTCGTTGCGTGAAAGGCCGTGCTCGGCCGTTAGAGTGCGAGCCACATCGCGCGCGCTTTTCCCCTCGGCGAGGAGCACGGCGGCGCGGGCCCGCAGAGCGTCTTCGTCGAGCTCCGAGCGTATCTCCCCGCCGCCGGCCATGACGATCACTACCTCACCGCGCGGCGGCGAGTCCTGGTAATACCGTGCCAGTTCCGCCACCGTTCCCCGACGCAGCTCCTCGAACTGCTTGGTGAGCTCGCGCGCCACCGTTACGCGCCGCTCCCCCGCCCCTGCTGCGGCCAGATCGTCGAGCGTGGCTGCAACCCGGCCAGGTGCCTCGTATAGTACGGCCGTGTGCGGCAGCCGGGCGACGTCATCCAGAAAGCTAGCCCGCTCGCGCCCCTTGCGCGGAGGAAATCCGAAGAACGTGAAGCGCGTGGCGTCCATTCCGGATGCTACGAGCGCCGCGAGCAGCGCGGAGGGGCCGGGGATCGGGACGATCCGGATGCCGGCCTCGATGGCCGCGTTCACCAGGCGCTCGCCGGGATCGGAGAGGAGCGGGGTACCGGCGTCGGAGATGAGGGCGATACTCTCGCCAGCGAGCAGCCGATCCACGATGCGAGGAGCCGTACGAGCTTCGTTGTGCTCGTGGTACGAGGAGGTGGGAGTGTGGATCGAGTAGCGGTCGAGGAGGCGGCGCGAGTGACGGGTGTCCTCGGCGAGGATGAGGGCGACGGTCGCGAGCGTCTCGACCGCGCGCGGCGAGAAGTCGTCGAGGTTGCCGATGGGGGTGGAGACGAGGTAGAGCTGGCCGGAGGGTGGGGCCATGCGGAGACGGTGGGTTGGGTGCGCGGGGCGTCCGTGGACGGCGATGCAACTTCAGTCTAACAGCGCGGCGGGGGTTCGACATCAAACGGGGCCTCGGGCGTTTAAACGCCCGAG
>DATCXR010000451.1:0-5001 GCA_036565685.1 Gemmatimonadaceae bacterium | reverse complement strand
CGCGCGAGGGTGCGCCCGACGTCGACATCGAGGCCCTGCGCCAGCCGGCCGCGGGCCCCGACGGTTCGGTGTTCGGTGTGGTGCCGCTCGGCGTTCCTGAAGCGCCATACGGCACCGGGATCGCCGCGGGCACCGCGCCGCCGGCGAGCGACACGCGCCCGGATCCGGGTGGCGAGAGGGGAAGCACCGAACCGGTTCCGCCGCTCGTGCAGCTCCGCCGCACCTACATCATTCTCGAGCGCGACGAAGGACTCGTGCTCATCGACCAGCACTCCGCTCACGAGCGCGTGCTCTACGAGCGCTTCATGGGGACGCTGGAGAGCGGCGAGGCGCCGTCGCAGCGCCTCCTCTTTCCGCTCACCCTCCACCTCGGCCCCGCCGAGGCCGAGGCATTCGACGAGCACCGCTCGCTCTTCGAGCAGCTCGGCTTCGAGATCGATGGATTTGGCGGCCACACGCTCATCGTGAGCGCGGTGCCCATGCCGCACCCGCGCTTCGACGCTCAACGCTGCCTGCGCGATACCCTCGCATCGCTCACCGGCGACCGCTTAGCCGGCTCCGCCGCCAAACACGAGCGACTCGCGGCCACGCTGGCGTGCAAGGCGGCAATCAAGGCGGGCGATCAGCTTTCCGAGGGTGAGATGCGCGCGCTGTACGTCGCGCTGCGCGCCACGCGCCTTCCCGCGCACGACGTGCACGGCCGCTCGACGATCGTGCGGCTGGGCTGGGACGAGGTGGAGCGGCGCTTTGGCAGAAGGTGAGCTCCACGTAATCACCGGGCCCACCGCCTCGGGGAAGTCCGCGCTCGCTCTGGCGCTCGCCGAGCGCTTTCCAATCACCATAATCAGCGCCGACTCGCGGCAGATCTACCGGGGCTTCGACATCGGCACCGCCAAAGCATCTCGTGCCGAGTCCGCGTCCGTCCCGCATCGCGGGATAGACATCGTGGAACCAACAGAACGTTACTCCGCGGCGTCGTGGGCCGCGGCCGCGGAGCGGTGGCTGGTGGAGAGTCGGGCCGCGGGCCGCAAGCCGGTCGTGGTGGGGGGCACCGGATTCTACATCCGCGCGCTCGTCACACCGCTATTCGCCGAGCCACCACTCGATCCCGAGAGCCGGGCCGCGCTCGGCGCGGTGCTTGCCGAGCTCGATATCGCCGAGCTGCGCCGCTGGACGCGCGCGCTCGACCCCGCGCGCGCGCATCTCGGCCGCGCTCAGCTCCTGCGCGCTCTGGAGGTGGCGCTTCTCACCGGCGTGCCCATCTCGGAGTGGCACCGCCTCGCGCCCGGCGCGCCGCGGCGGAGCGCTCGCTATCTTGTACTCGATCCCGGGGCAACGCTGGCCGCGAGGATCGAGGCGCGTGTGCTCGAGATGCTCGCTGCAGGGTGGGAGGCGGAAGTTGGGGGGTTGCTGGCGCGGTTTCCGCCAGCCGCACCCGCCTGGAACGCTTCGGGGTATCGCGCCGTTCGCGATCTGGTGGAAGAACGCATCTCCCGCGAGCAGGCTATCGAGCGCACCGTGATCGACACCCGTCAGTACGCCAAGCGACAGCGCACCTGGATCCGCAACCAACTCCGCGACGAAAACGTGACCCTTCTCGACCCGCTCTCGCCCGACGCACTGGATGTGGCCTCGGCCTGGTTCGCCGGCGAACTCGAGGGGAGCCGGTGAAGATCGGCATCACCTGCTATCCCACGTACGGCGGCTCGGGTGCGGTCGCCACGGAGCTCGGGATCGCGCTCGCCGAACGCGGGCACGAGGTGCACTTCATCACCTACCAGCAGCCCTTCAGACTCCCCGCCTTCCTCCCGCGCGTCTTTTTCCACGAAGTCGACGTGGTGCGCTACCCGCTCTTCGAGTACCCGCCGTACGACCTCGCGCTCGCGGTGCGCATGCACCAGGTCGTGAAGCTGCACGGGCTCGAGTTGATCCACGCGCACTACGCCATCCCGCACGCGACCAGCGCGTGGATCGCACGCGAGATGCTCCAGGACAGCGGATCGGACGTCAAGATCATCACCACTCTCCACGGTACCGACATCACCCTGGTGGGGCAGGACCCATCGTTCAAACCGATCACGCGCTTCTCGATCGAGCGCTCCGACGGGTTGACGGCGGTGTCGCACTTCCTGAGAGAGCAGACCTATCGCGCCTTCGGCTGCACCGGGTGCGCGGTGGAGGTGATCCACAACTTCGTGGATCCTGTCGTTTTCGACCGCTCCGCGTACCCGCGCCTCCTGCAGGAGCAGCTCGGGCGCGATCGCGCGATTCTCATGCACGTCTCCAACTTCCGTCCCGTGAAGCGGGTGCGCGACATAATACGGATCTTCGCGCGCGTGCGCAGCTCGCTCCCCAGCGTACTCGTGATGGTGGGCGACGGTCCGGAGCGCGTACAGGCGGAAGAGGAAGCGAGCCAGCTCGGCGTGAGCGAGGACGTCTTCTTCCTCGGGAAGATCGACGCGGTGGCTCCGCTCCTCGCCAACGCCGATCTCTTCCTCCTCCCCAGCGAAAGCGAGTCTTTCGGCCTCAGCGCACTGGAGGCGCTCGCCTGCGGCGTGCCCGTGGTGGCCTCGCGCGCAGGTGGAATTCCCGAAGTGGTGCGCGACGGCGTCACCGGCGTGCTGCGCGACGTAGGCGACGTGGAGGGGATGGCCGATGCCGCCACCCGCATCCTGGGCGACCGCGCCCTCTGGGCGGAAATGAGTGCGGCAGCCGCCTCCGACGCACGCACGCGCTTCTCGACGAACGACATAGTCTCCCGCTACGAATTGTTCTATGAGCGTACGCTCGACTAGAGCGTTTCTCGAGCTCGCGCGCTGGGAGAACGCCCTCATCGCGTCTCTGGGTGTTCTATTCGGCGCGTGGTGGGTGGGGTGGGGGAGCGAGCGCCCGATCGCATTCGCCGTCCTCGCAGCGCTCCCGCTCACTGCCGCGGCCAACGCCTGGAACGACATAGCCGACATCTCGATAGACCGCCGCGCCCACCGCTCGCGCCCGCTCCCATCGGGGCGGCTCTCCGTGGAAGCCGCGCGCCGCTTCGCCGCCTTCGCGGCGCTGGCTGGGGTGCTGCTGGCGTCCGGTGCCGACGCCTGGCTCGGCGCGCTCACGGTGGCTGTGGTGGGGCTCATGTACGCCTACAGCAACGGCCTCAAGACGGCGGGGCTCATCGGCAACGTGACCGTGGCGCTCCTCGCTTCGCTCCCCTTCCTCTACGGCGGGTGGGCCGCCGGGAAGCCGGTGAATGCGCTGGTGCTCGTCGCCATCGCCGCGCCGCTTCACTTCGCGCGCGAGATTGCCAAGGACATCGAGGATGCGCCCGCGGACGCTGCTTCACGCTCCACCCTTCCCGTCACCGCGGGTAGCGAGCTCGCGACCGCTGTCCTGGTGGCATCCTTGATCGTCTTTCTCCTGCTGCTCATTCCGTACGTGGTGGCCCGGCCGCTCCTGGCCGTCGCGCTCCTTCCCGCCGCGGGACTGGTCGTGTACGCCGGCTGGTGCGTGGTCAAGGGACGGCGTGGGAGCCCGCTCGTTTTCAAGATCGCCATGCTCTGCGCCATGGGTGCCTTCGTGGTAGTGCACAACTGATCGCCGCTCTCCTTCCGGTGCACCTCCGCACCACCACAATTCTCACGATCCTTCACCGCCACAGATGACCGTTTTCCAGGCGCTGGTGCTCGGCATACTCCAGGGGCTCGCCGAGTTTCTGCCTATCAGCAGCTCCGCGCACCTCGCTCTCGTGCCGTGGTTTTTTGGCTGGCCGGAGGCCGGCCTGGCCTTCGACGTCTCACTACACGTGGGAACGCTCGTAGCGGTGCTCGTCTACTTTCGCGAGGAGTGGGTCCGGCTCATAGCGGCGGCGTTTTCCATCGTGCGCAAGCGGAGGGTGGAGACGGAGAGCGAGCGCCGCGTGGTCTTCCTCATCATCGCCACCATCCCGGGCGGGATCGGCGGCCTGCTCCTCGCCGACTACGCGGAGACCACCTTCCGCTCGCCGGTTCTCATCGCGAGCGCACTGATGGCGCTCGGCTTGGTGCTCTGGATCGTGGATCGCTACGCGCCCCGCTCGAAGGGACTCCGTGCGATGCGCTGGTGGGACGCGCTGCTCATAGGGATCGCGCAGGTTTTCGCGCTCATCCCGGGCGTGTCGCGCTCGGGTGCGACCATCACCGCCGGTCGCGCCGACTGCTTCGACCGCGAGAGTGCGGCGGTGTTCAGCTTTCTCATGAGCATGCCGATCATTCTCGCTGCCGCCGTGCTCGAGGTGCCGCATGCTCTGGCCGAGAACGGGGTATCGCTTCCGCTCGTGGTGGGGGTTCTCGCATCGGCGGTCAGCGGCTGGCTCGCGATCGCGGTGCTCCTCCGTTTCGTGACGCGCAACAGCTACGGGATCTTCGCCATCTACCGCGTGGTGCTCGGCCTGCTGGTGCTCGCGGTGGTCTTCGCGCGTGGGTGAGATGCTCTACGACGGACATTCGGCGGGCGACCTGCGATCGCTCCTGGCTGTTCCGCGTCTCGAGCTGTACGACGTCGTCACCTCCACGCTCGACGTAGCGCACGTGCTCGGCGCCGAGGGCGCGCCCGCCGGTACTGTGATCCTCGCCGAGCAGCAGACGGCAGGACGCGGGAGGGCGGGGCGGCGCTGGGAGTCGAGTCCCGGGGGCGGGATCTGGCTCACCCTTCTCGAGCGTCCCGAAGATCCTGCTGCCGTAGAGCTGCTGTCCATCCGGCTCGGACTGGCCGCGGCGCGGGTGCTCGATCGATGGGCCACGGAAGTGGTACGATTGAAGTGGCCAAACGATCTGTACGTGGGCGGCGGCAAGCTGGCCGGGATCCTGGTGGAGACGCGCTGGCGTGATCAGCGGCTCGACTGGGCCGCACTGGGAATGGGGATCAACGCGGCGATGCCCTCGGGGGTGGATCGCGCCGTCGCCGCGCTGCGGCCAGGCAGCGAGCGCGTGGCGCTGCTGGCGGCACTGGTCCCGGCGTTGCGCGAAGCGGCGG
>DATCXR010000431.1:0-10416 GCA_036565685.1 Gemmatimonadaceae bacterium | reverse complement strand
GGCGCGCGCGCCTGGAGGGCGCGGCTGGTCGCCTGCACGCACTCAGCCCGCTCGCGACCCTCGCCCGCGGTTACGCGGTGGCGCGCGACCGGAGTGGGAAACCGCTGACGAACGCCGCGAGCTTCACGCCCGGCCTCCACTTCCAGCTGGTCCTGCGCGACGGCGAGGTGCCAGCGACCGTGGACGAAGCGGTAGACGTGCGGAAGATTCCCCATCCACCTACCGGGTGATCGTCGTGTCTTACGAGGAAGATCTCGCGCGGATAGAGCGCATCGTCGCAGAGCTCGAGAGCGACGACGTGGAGCTCGACCGCGCGCTGGCGCTCTTCGAGGAGGGTGTGGAGCGGCTGCGAAGCGCGGCCGCGGCGCTCGAGCGCGCGGAGGGGCAGGTCCGGCTTCTCGTGGAGCGCGGTGACGGGAGCTTCGAGGTTGTCGATTCCGACAGCTGAGCGCGCGCGGATCGAGCTCGCCACCGCGCGTGCCGGAGTGGAAGCGGCGCTCGAGGCGGTCTGTGACCGCTACCTCTACGCGCTCCCGCCGGGAGTGGGAGAGGCGGTGCGCTACAGCCTCATGGGCGAGGGGAAGCGCCTGCGGCCACTTCTGGTGCTCGCGGCATACCATGCCTGCGGGGGCGAGGGCGACGCGTATCCCCTCGCCGCGTCGGTGGAGATAGTGCACGCGTACTCGCTGGTGCACGATGATCTTCCATGCATGGACGATGACATCGTCCGCCGCGGGCGGCCCACCACGCACCGCATCTTCGGGCCGCGTGTCGCCACCGTCGCCGGAGTCGCCATGGTGCCGCTCGCGGCGCGCGCGGCGGCGGACTCCGCTCGCTCACTCGGCTTGCCTCCGGCCTCGCGGAGGGCCATCGTTCGTGAGCTGATGCGCGCGTCCGGAGCCGGAGGCATGGTGGGCGGCCAGCTCCTCGACCTCGAGGGCGAGGGTCGCTCGCTCACGCTCCCGGAGCTCGAGCGCGTTCACACCGCGAAGACCGGCGCCCTGATCGCGGCGTCCGTGCGGATAGGCGGAATCGCCGCGGGCGCGGACGCACGCCAGTCGCGCGCGCTCGAGCGCTATGGCGAGACCGTCGGCCTCGCCTTCCAGATTGCCGACGACGTACTGGACGCCACTTCCACTACGGCGGCGCTGGGTAAGACCGCGGGTCGCGACGCCGCGCTCGGAAAGAGCACCTACCCGGCGCTCCTCGGAGTGGATGGCGCCGTCGCGCGCGCAGCGCGGCTGGCGGAAGAGGGGCGATCGGCGCTCGAGGAGGGCGGCCTCCTCACCCCCGAGCTGGCCCGGCTGGCGAGCTTCGTTGTGGATCGCAAATCGTGACCGACGGGCCGCGCAGCCGGTTATTCTCCTTTGTCCACGGTACGCACTGAGCTTTTCGCATAAACCAGAGCCAAGATGCCTGTACTCCCCGATATCGACCTTCCCTCCGATCTCAAGAAGCGCTCGCGTGACGAGCTGCGCACGCTCGCTCAGGAGGTCCGCGCGGCGCTCATAGACAGCTGCTCGCGCACGGGAGGACACATCGGCGCCGGGCTCGGCGTGGTGGAGCTTGCGGTCGCGCTTCACTACGTGTTCGACACGCCGCGCGACCAGATCGTGTGGGACGTGGGGCACCAGGGCTACCCGCACAAGATGCTCACCGGGCGGAAGGACCGCTTCGAAACGCTGCGCCAGGAGGGCGGGATCTCGGGCTTCCTGAAGCGCGAGGAGAGCGAGTACGACGCCTTCGGCGCGGGGCACGCCGCTACCGCCATCTCCGCCGCGCTCGGAATGGCCGCCGCGCGCGACATAAAGGGCGAGAGCTTCCGGGTTGCCGCGGTGGTGGGCGATGGCGCGCTCACGTCCGGCCTTTCGTACGAGGGGTTGAACAACGCTGGCGCGTCGGATCGCGACTTCATCGTGATCCTGAACGACAACGAGATGTCCATCGCCCCCAACGTGGGCGCCATCTCGCGCTACCTCGGCTCCATCCAGCGTAATCCCATCTACAACCGGGTGCGCGGAGCGATGGGGAAGGTGATGGACGAGCTGCCCGGACCGCTCTCCGGAATCGGGAGCGCGGTGCGAAAGTGGGAGGAGAGCATGAAGAGCTTCCTCACCCCCGGCGTGCTCTTCGAGGAGCTCGGCTTCCGCTACTTCGGCCCGATAGATGGGCACGACATCGACATGCTCGTGGATACGCTCACGGCGGTGGAAGGGCTGCGCACACCGCGTCTCGTGCACGTCATCACGCAGAAGGGGAAGGGCTTCCCCGCCGGCGACCACCGCGAGAAGTGGCACGCGCTCCCTGCCGGTCACGACCCGGCAACGGGAAAACAGCTCAAGCAGTCGTCCGCCAACCCCGCGTACACCGCGGTGTTCGGGCGCGGCCTCACCGAACTGGGAGAGGAGAACGAGAAGGTCGTGGCGATAACCGCCGCGATGCCCGCCGGAACGGGAACCGCCGCCTTCGGAAAGCGCTTCCCGAGGCGCTTCTTCGACGTGGGCATTGCAGAAGGCCACGCGGTCACGTTCGCGGCGGGCATCGCGACGCGCGGCTTGCACCCGGTGTGCGCGATCTACTCCACCTTCCTCCAGCGCGCGTACGACAACGTCATCCACGATGTGGCGCTGCAGCACCTTCCAGTCACCTTCTGCATGGATCGCGCGGGGCTCGTCGGAGAGGATGGTCCCACGCACATGGGCCTCTACGACATCGCCTACATGCTCGCGGTACCGGGAATGGTTGTGACCGCGCCGAAGGATGCGACCGAGATGCTCGCGCTCCTGCGCACCGCGACCGCCCGCGAGAAGGGACCAACGTCGATTCGCTATCCTCGCGACGCGGCGCCCGACATTCCGCCCGCGCTGTCCGAGATCCGCGCGGTGCCCGAGGGCACCTGGGAAGTGCTCAGACAGGGTGGCGACTTCGTGATCCTCGCGGTCGGGACTATGGTGATCCCTTCGCTCGCTGCCGCTGAGGAGCTGGCGGCCGAGGGAATCGAAGTGAGCGTGGTGAACTGCCGCTACCTCAAACCGTACGACGAAGTCACCCTCACCGCGGTGCTGGCGCACCACAGACACGTGCTCGTGGTGGAGGAGGGCACGGTCGTCAACGGCTTCGGTGCGTACATGGCGCAGGTGATCGGGCAGCTCGATCCATCGGTGCGCGTGGCGGTGCACGGCGTTCCCGATCGCTTCATCGATCAGGCACCGCGCAAGCGCCAGCTGGAGCTGCTGGGACTCGACGCACCCGGTATCGCACGGCGGGTGCGCTCACTGCACGGGAGCGAGGCGCTCACAGGGTGACGAAGCTCGGCGTGGTCGGGAATCGCAGCTACGAGGGACTCGATCAGGTCCTCGGTACGCTCCGGCGCAGGGCGCCGGAACTGGGCATCGAGCTCGCATTCGAGGAAGAGCTGCGGCACCTCGTCCCCGACGCCGAATCGCTGCGCGATCCGCTCGGCATCGATGCACTGATCACCCTGGGCGGCGACGGCACGATGCTCCGCGGCGCGCGCTTCGTCGGCGCGCGGCCGATCCCCATTCTCGGGGTGAATCTCGGACGACTCGGTTTCCTCACCGCCTGCGGTGGCGATGCCGACGAGCTGGATCTGGCGCTGGAGCGCTACATGGCCGGCGACTACGTGGTGCAGCGGCGAATGGCGCTGGCGGGTCACACATCGCGCAACGAGAGCGATCATTGGCGCGCGTTGAACGACATCGTGCTGCACAAGGGCGGCTTCGCACGAGTGGTGCACCTGGAGGTCCGGGTGAACGGAGAACTGATCGGCGAGTACGCCGCCGATGGTCTCATCATCGCCACGCCCACGGGCTCCACGGCCTACAGTCTCTCGGCGGGCGGCCCCGTAGTGGTACCGACCGTGGAGTCCATCGTCATCACTCCCATCTCGGCGCATACGCTCGCGGTGCGCCCCGTCGTGCTCCCGCCGAGCGCCGAGGTGGAGGTGCGTGCGAATGATGGACCGGAAGAGCTTCTGGTGACGGTGGACGGGCAGGTCGGTGCTACCTTCACGTCCGACGATACGCTCAGGGTTCGCCGGGCGGAACGGCCGGTGCTGGTGGTTCACTTTCGTGACAGCACGTTCTTTTCGAGGATGCGGCGGAAGCTGGGCTGGGGCGGGCTGCGGGGGCGCGACGAGAGCAAAAGGTGCTGACCGAACTTCGAGTCCGGAACTTCGCGATAATCGAGAGTGTCACGCTGCCGCTCGCCGGCGGCCTGAACGTGCTCACCGGCGAGACCGGCGCGGGCAAGTCGATCATCGTGGGTGCGCTCTCGCTTCTCCTCGGCGAGCGGGCGAGCGTCGACAGCATCCGTACCGGCGCCGATCGCGCGGTGGTGGAGGGAGTGTTCGACGCCGCCGCCCAGCCGACGCTGCTCGCGCTACTCGATGAACGCGGGATCGACGTGGACGAGGGGACGGTCGTGCTCCGGCGCGAGATCGCTTCCACGGGCCGCACCCGCGCCTGGATCAACGGCTGCAGCACCACTGCTGGCGTGCTCGCCGAGGTCGGTCGTGTGGCGGTGAACCTGCACGGCCAGCGAGAGGCCGAGACGCTCCTCGATCCCGAGGCGCAGCGCAGGATACTCGACGGATTCTCCGAAGCGAGCGACGACGCCGAGCGCGTTCGCACGCGCTGGGAAGAGCTGGGCGCGATCTCGCGCGAGATCGATTCGCTCGCTCGCCGGCGCGCGGAGGCCGAGCGCCGCGCCGATTATCTGCGCCACGTCGTGTCGGAGGTGGAAGACGCGAAGCTCCGCGAGGGCGAGGATGTCACGCTCGACGAGGAAGCGCGTCGCCTGGAGCACGCCGACGAGCTCCGCTCGCTGGTGGCCGGCATCTCCGCGCTCCTCGACGGTGGCGAGGAATCGGTGCTCCCGCACCTCGCGCAGGGAGGGAAGGCCCTAGTCTCGGCGCAACGCATGGACCCCACGCTCGCCCGGATGCAGGAGCTCTTCGACGGAGCGTATTACTCCCTCGAGGAGCTCTCTCGCCAGCTCGACGAGTACGCGGCATCGGTGGAGCTCGACCCCGCACGACTCGAGGAAGTGCAGCGCCGTCGCGACCTCATCTTTCGCCTGACCAAGAAGTACGGTCCCACGCTGGCGGACGTCGTCCGGACCGGGCGCGAAGCGCGCGCCGAGCTCGATCTGGTGGACAGCGCCGACTTCGACCTGCGCGAGCTGGAGCAACGCCGCGCGCAGGCAGTCGAGGCGCTGCGAAAGGAAGCCACGAGCCTCACTCGCCGCCGCACCGCCGGCGCGAAGAAGCTCGCGCGCGCGGTCGGCGAGCTGCTGCCGGCGCTCGGCATGCCCCACGGCAAGTTCCTGGTGGCGCTCACGCCGCGCGACGAGATCGCGGCTACCGGCGCGGAGGACGTGGAGTTCCAGGTGGCGCTCAACGTGGGGCACGACGCACGCGCCCTTGCACGCGTCGCCTCCGGCGGCGAGCTGTCGCGCCTCATGCTCGCGCTCGAGACCATCCTCGCGCGCATCGATCACGTCCCAACGCTCATCTTCGACGAGGTGGATGCCGGCATCGGTGGACGCGTCGGTCTCCAGGTGGGTGACACCATGCGCCGCGTCGCCGGTAACCACCAGGTGCTGGCGATAACGCACCTCGCGCAGATCGCCGCGCGCGCGCATCACCACATCGTGGTCACCAAAGGCGAACGCTCCGGTGTCACCACCACGGACACTCGCATAGTCACGGGCGAAGATCGTATCCGGGAAATAGCCCGGATGCTCGGCGGCGACCCCGAGAGCGATGTAAGTCTTGCGCACGCAAGGGAGCTGCTGGCTGGGGGGCAAGGGTAGCTCCGGGGTTGCTGTTCGGCAGCATCTCGGGGGCTTGGTTCATCGCGCGGACCTGCGGACGCGGAGGGCGCGGAGGGGTAAAGAGAGGACGCGGAGAACTTCCTTGCAGGCGGGACTCCGCGCTCCGTTCCGACATCGCTTCCGGTGAAAGTCTGGTGAGTCTTGGGGGGAACCGCTCCCGCAGTTGGAGTCCTGCCCAGGTGGGCAGAACCCGAGGCGAGCGAGCAGTTCCCCCATTCACACCGAGCTCTCCCTGTCTGGATCTCCGACGAGGGGCTGGATACCCATCCCCGCAAGGTGTTCTCCGCGCTCTCTCAGTTCACCTCCGCGACCTCCGTGTCCGCAGGTCCGCGCGATGAACCCTCTGTGGCGATGATGCCGAACAGGCGCGACGTACCCGAGCGTGCGCAGTTCTGCGCGATGAGCTCCGACCCCGAGATGGGCCCCTTACCGCCTCCCCCACAACCGCGCATAGAACCGGAGCCCTATCGCTATCGTGGATCGCTCGGGCTCGGCGAGGACGGATGGGGGGACGCCATCGAGCCAGCGGTCGGTGTGGGTGTACTGGAAGGTGACCTCCACCGGGATCGAGGTGCGGCCCGCCACGTACGATGCTACCGAGGAATACACCACGCCGAAGCCGTAGACAGTCGCCGAGGAGCTCTCCACATCGAGAATCGAAGGATCGGCCATGCCGCCCGGGGAGCCGCCCGAGGCCGCGGTGTAGGTGGTCGCGGCATCGTGGCGATGCGTGTAGCGCGCACCCACCATGAAGTGCTGGCCCAGAGAGAGGCGAGGGATCGCCTCGAGCTCGTAGTAGTTCCCCGGCTCGATGCGGGCATTCACCAGCTCGGCCGGCGAAAAGGGATCGTCGCGCGGCGCGGCGCGCACGATGCGGGTGGTGGGGAGCTGTCGAACGTAGCGACCCGCGACGCTCATCCAGAACCGCCGTCCAAAGATGAAGTCCCACTGCGATGCCGCCCCGAGATCCATCTGGCCATCGCCCGTACCGATCGCGAGCTGGTGCGAAGCGTGAGCGGGGATCGCCGTCCCGAAGCGCACCAGACCGGTCAGCGCGCTGCGCACGTGCACGCCCTTCGGTTGTGTTCTAGCCGCCTCGCTCTGCTGGCCGAGCCAGACGAGCTTCGCCCACGTCTCCACATCGCCCGCCGCGCTCTGGCCGAACTGGCGTAGCGAGTCCGCGTGGCCGGGTGCGGGATTGGGCGGGTAATAAGTCGCCGCGCCGTACGTACCCACCGAGGGCACCATCGCTCCAATAGTGAGGCGGTTCAGCACGCCCAACTCGAGCGTGATCGGCGTGCTGCGGATGCGCGCGTCCACGTCTATCCGTGAGCCATCGGGCGAATCGAAGCGCTGGTCGAAGCGCGTCCAGCCATTGAGGAAGCCGAGGCGCACCATGCCGGCGGGGAGCGTCGTGGCGTCGTCGCCGAAGCCGATTACCGCCTGTGCGGGAAGTGGCATGGCGGCCAGCGTTATGGCCAGCATCGCAGCCAGCGTTGCTGCCAGCGTTGCTGCCAGCGTTGCGGCCAGCACCGCCGGCACGAGCGCGGCTCGGCCGGAGCGCGTGCGAGCGGATGTGGCGCGGTAGCGAGTGCGAGCGGTTATGGCGCGGTGTGGAATACGCTGCAACGGCGTGGGGAAGGGGATGGACTTGGCGACGGCCGCCCGGTCGGGGGAAAACGGCAAGCTAGCAAAGTGTGCCGTCGCACTCCAGGGTTGCGGACGGGCGGGCTCTGCAGCGAGAGCGCGGCAGTGCTCCGCTCCGAGTACCGCGCGGCCACGGGCAATCGCTTGGTCTGCTCCGCAACGCCACGCGTATATTCCTGCGAATGATTCCGATGCCATTGCGCCTCGCCCCTTCCGTCACCGCACCAGCGTGAGCTCTTTCCCGAAATCCAGCATTCCGTGGCAGGTCACAGGAAACCATTGGCTGTCGCTCCCCTGCATACATCCGGTTGACGGCTCGCTCTACGCGCTCGGCATCCTCCACCGCGGCGCGCGCGCGGCCGTGGAGTTCGCTGGCTCGCCGCGATTCCTGGAGGGGCAGGGCGCGCCGCTCCTGCGCCCGGTGCTCACGGTGGATGGAACGACTCGCGAGCTCGGCGAGCACGGTCTGGCGTGGGAGCGCGCGCTCAACTGGCTTCCAACCTTCGTGTGCACTGTGGACTCCCTGCTCGTGCGCGGTACGCTCTGCGCGCCGCATGGGCGCGACGCCGACCTGGCGGGCGCGGTGTACGCGATCGCCATCGAGAACAGGGGAAGCGAGGAGCGGCGCATCGCGCTGTCGCTCGAAGGTGTGCTGGGTCATCGCCAGATCAGGGTGAGGTCCGCGCGCGCGGCGGACGATGCGCATCGCGTTGCCGTGGCGCCGGGCGACGTGATCGTGCTCGAGGGGAGCGCGCAGCCCGCGCTCGCCGCGCTCGCGATCGCGGCCAACGACGCCGTGCACGTGGACGTGCACGAAGGCGACGCGCCGAGCTTCACGCTCCGCCGCGAGTTCACCATCGCGCCTGGCGAGGGGCGGAGCGAGGCGTTTTACATAGCGGCCGGTCCCGAGCGCGACGGAGCGGAAGCCACGGTCGCAGCGATGCGCAGGCGTGGCTGGACGGAGCTCCTGTCCATCACGCGCGATTCGCTGCGCGATCTGGAGCAGACCGTCGGACACGATGGGATGGACCGGCTGGTGAACCGCAATCTCATGTTCGCCTATTTCTACGGCGCGGGCCGCGCGCTCGACGACGCGCACTACTACCTCGTTCGCTCGCGCGCGCCGTGGAACGGGCGCGGGGTGACCGTCCGCGACTGGGAGGCGCTCGCCTGGACGCTTCCCGCGGTTCTTCTTGCGGATCCCGCGCTCGCGCGCGAGCTCCTCCTGCGTGCCTGCGAGCTGCACGGCTACGCGCCCGGGAATGGAGTGCACTACTTCGACGGAACGCTCTTCGAGCCCGGCTTCTCGCTCGAAGGTGTTTCGGTGTTCGCGATCGCCACCGACCGTTACATCCGCGAGACCGGCGACGAGCAGATCGTGGAGGAGCCGGTCGTTGCCGATACGCTTTACGCATCGTGGGATGATCTCTCGAGCAGACGCGATGCCCACGTCCCTCTCTACAGCACCGAGGTTCTTCCCTCGGGTGCGCCCGCGCCCTACCCGTTCACCCTGCACGGCAACGCCGTGGTAGCGCAGGCGCTCGACGTTCTGCGTCGCACGCTGGACGAGGAGAGCGCCCGCTCGGTGGAAGATCCCGAGGCGGTGCGCGCGGCGCTCCGTCGCCACTTCGCGCTGGAGCGCGACGGGAAAGTGATCTTCGGCTCTGCCATCGATCTCGCGGGTCGCGCTCACACCGACGACGACCCGAGCGCCTCGGCGTACTGGCTCCCGCTGTACGATGCGGTCGAGCGCTACGACTCCATATACCGTCGCACCGTCCGCGGCCTTGGCGTGGAACCTGCCTCGCTCGCGCAGCAATGCGCGCGGCTTCTTGGGCCCGACGCTGGCGCGGTGCTCCAGTGGCTGCGACGCGCCCCACTCGACAACGGCTTCGCCGCGGAGTTCGTGGACGCCGATGGCAGGGCTGTCGCGAATGGCGGTGACGCCGCCCTCGCCGGTCTCCTGGCGTGGTGCGCGTGGTACGCCGTGCACGCCCTCGGAGTGCACCCCTGATCTTACCGGGGGTGACCTGGTAGCTGCGCAGCCACCCCCTCGCGCGATGCACCTGTTAGAGGTACTCTTTTGGCACCACAGATGTGTCCGCGACTTGCTCGCGCGGAGTAGGCGATCGGGCGGTTCGGCCACCGACGTTCACAACTCCAGCAACGGAGGTTCGATCATGAGACCTGTTCGTGTGGCCTCACTCGTCACTCTCCTCCTCGCCGGTACGACCGGGTTGGTATCTGCACAAGGATTCCAGCTCAACGAGATCGGCACCTGCGCGATGACGCGCGGTTCGGCTGCCACGGGCGCGACGTGCGGCGACCCCTCGGTCATCTACTGGAATCCGGCCGCGCCGGTCACGATCCCCGGCTGGTCGGCCTACGCCGGCGTTGCCGCGATCGCGGTCTCCGGCTCGTTCACCGCCGACACCAGCGGACGCCTGGATGACGCCGATGCACCGGTGGAATTCCCGCCGCACCTCTTCGTCAACTACACCGCTCCGACCGGCCGCTGGGCCGTGGGTGTGGGCGCGTACGTGCCGTACGGCCTCACGTCCGAGTGGCACGATGACTTCCCCGGCCGCTTCTCGGCGCTCAAGGCATCGCTCCAGACCATCTACGTCCAGCCCAACTTCGCTTACCGTTTCGCGCCCGGCTGGTCGATTGGGGGCGGCCCGGTGCTCGGCTACTCGCGCGTGGAGTTGCGGCAGTCCATCGATCTAGCGGAGCAGGTCGCGGCCGTCAGCAACGGCATCCCCGTCACCTTTGGAATGCTCGGCTTCCCCGCGCACACCGAGTTCGCGCGCGCGAAGCTGAAGGGGAGCGCCACGACGCTGGGCTTCAACGTCGGAATCCACGGCGCGCTCACGCCAAATCTGGAATTCGGCGTTCGCTACCTCTCGCAGCTGA
>DATCXR010000401.1:0-11154 GCA_036565685.1 Gemmatimonadaceae bacterium | reverse complement strand
AGGCGCCATCGTACCACCGACGCCGACGGCGCCTCCCCCGCCCCCTCTCCACCCACCTCTCGAAACCGCGGCCGGAAACCTGATCGCGGAACGCCCGAACACCCGAACGAGGATTAGTGTCCCGCTTCTTCATTACCACGGCGATCGACTATTCCAACGGCGAGCCGCACCTCGGTCACGCCTTCGAGAAGATCGGCGCCGATGCGATCGCCCGCTATCACCGCCTGCGCGGCGATGATGTCTGGTTCCTCATCGGGATGGACGAGCACGGGCAGAAGGTCGCGCAGACCGCGGCCGAGCAGGGGATGACCCCACCCGAGCTGGTGGAGCGCATCGCCGTGATCTTCCAGGCGATGTGGGAGCGCCTGGGCATCTCCAACGATCAGTTCATCCGCACCTCCACGCCGGAGCATCACGCGGGAGTGAGCGAGTTGCTCGACCGCATCTTCTCGCACTCACCCGACGACTTCTACGAGAAGTCGTACGAGGGGTGGTACTGCGTGGGTTGCGAGTCGTTCAAGCAGGATGCGGAGATCGTGGACGGCAAGTGCGTGCTGCACCCGACGCGCGAGCTGCAATGGGTGGAGGAGCGCAACTGGTTCTTTCGCCTCTCGCGCTACCGCGACTTTCTCCTCGAGCATCTGGAGAAGAACCCGAGCTTCCTGCAGCCGGAAAGCCGGCGCAACGAGATCCTGAGTCTCCTCAGGCAGGGGCTCGAGGACATCTCCGCCAGCCGCTCGCGCTTCACCTGGGGAGTCCCCTTCCCGCGCCCCACCAGCGATGGCGAGCGGCAGACCACCTACGTGTGGTTCGACGCACTTCCCAACTACTGGACCGCTACGCGATACCCCGGCTCACGTGCCGAGTGGCCCGCGCAGCTGCACGTCATCGGGAAGGACATCACACGCTTCCACGCGGTGATCTGGCCCGCGATGCTCCGCTCGGCGGGGCTCGCCCTCCCCGAGCGGGTTTTCGCGCACGGCTTCGTGCAGCACGCGGGCGAGCGCTTCAGCAAGAGCGCCGGCGTGAAGCTCGACCTCGCCGGGGCCATCGACCGCTACGGCGCGGATGCCTTCAGATATTTTCTCCTGCGCGAGGTTCCCTTCGATGCCGACGGAAACTTCTCGTGGGAGCGCTTCGAGGAGCGCTACACGGCCGATCTCGCGAACGCCTTCGGCAACCTCGCCAGCCGTACCGCGGCGATGATCGAGAAGTACACCGGCGGCGTGGTGCCAGACGTGGACGTGGAGCAGATCGCGCGCTCGGCGCCGTGGATCGAGACGGCGCAGCAGGAGTACACGAGCACCATGGACCGCCAGCTCCTGCACGAGGCGCTGGCCGCGACGTGGAGAGCCGTGGCGCGCACCAACGAGTACGTGGATCGGCAGGCGCCGTGGAAGCTCGCGAAGGACCCCGCACAGCGCGCGGAGCTCGAGCTCACACTCGCCACGCTCGCCTGGACGCTCGCCTGGTTCGCGGTGCTGACCTTCCCCTTCATGCCAGCCAAGGCCGCCCGCCTCTGGGAGATGCTCGGCGCTCCGGGTACGCTGGCCGATTTCGTCTGGCGACAGGGAGATGCCGCCACGATCGTCTCGCCGGCCGGCTGGCGCGTGACGAAGGGCGAGGCGCTCTTTCCCAGAGAGGAGAAGCGGTAGCTCGCGTACGCGCGGGCGGCGTCATCCTGCCACCGTCCGGCATCGAGCGCGGCCCCCACTCTCGTATCGGCTTGCGGCTCGAGGCAGCTTTCCTTACCTTGAAGTAAGGACTAGCCAACGGGAGTAAGGAATGCCTAGAAGCACACTCACCAGCAAGGGCCAGATCACGCTGCCCAAAGCCGTGCGTGAGGCACTCGCCGTCCACCCCGGCGACACGCTGTCATTCCTCATCCACGACGATGGAACAGTGACCGTGGAGGCGGACACGCTGGACCTCCTCGAGCTCCGCGGTGCCGTGAAGCCAGCCAGGCGCGGCGTGACCGTCGAGGACATGAACGAGGCGATTCGCCGCTCCGCCGTCCGCAAGTGATCGCGCTGGACACCAACGTGCTCGTACGCTTCCTCGTCGAGGACGACGAAGCGCAGAGCGCGGCCGCTGCCGCCCTGATGGAAGAGACCCTCTCTCGTGAGGAGGGTCTCTTCGTCTCCGACATCGTGATGTGCGAGACCGTCTGGGTACTCGGCACATCGTACCGCGTGAGGAAGCCGGCGATCGTCACGGTCCTCCGCGACCTCCTGCGCGCGAAGCAGCTCGTCTTTGCGGCACCCGACTCGCTCTCGCGCGCGCTCGCCGCGTACGCATCGGGGCGCGGCGACTTCTCCGACTACCTCATCCGCGAGCACGCGCGCGCCGCCGGCTTCGACACGGTCGCGACGTTCGATCGCGCACTACTCGGCGAACCCGGCTTCACCGAGCCGGAAGGAAAGAAGCGCCGCTCCTAGCCAGGCGTCGCGCACGGGAGCGTGAGGCCGACGAGCTTGCACGGCGATTTTCCAGCGTGTATAGTGGCCCCCGTTCTGCGGAGCCCAGTTCGATGGGAGGCCATGTGGGCAGCAAGGTGGCGCTCGCGATTGCCTGCGCGGCTGTCAGCGCGACTACATGTCGCGCCGCTGCGCAATCGCTCGTGCCCTCGGGTGTCGACTCATTGGACCCCATTGTTTCCATGGGCCAGCCGAGTCCATTCTACCCGTACGCGGGCGCGGTCGGTGGATGGGGCTGGCGAGACGATGACCGCCAGGGTGCCGCGCGCGTCATGCTCGGCGTGGAACGCGACCTGATCCAGCCCGTGGTCGGAATTCTGGGCGTGGCAGCGGAGGGGTACGCCGGCACCCTTGGTGGCCGGGCGGATGCCGGCGCTCGCCTGCTGGGCACGATGCGGATACTGCGTGTCGGAGTGGGGGCCGATGTGTCGTTCGTTGGACGCGGTACGAGCTTCGTCCTCACGATCACCGAGCCCCTCCGCCGCGGCGGAGTGTTCGGCGGCGGGAGCGAGCTTCGCGTCGACTGGCTGCGGAACGCGGGACGCAGCTCGTGGGCCTTCGGTGTCACCGTTCCCGTGGCCCGGCCGTGGGTCGGCCGCACTCGCCCGCATGAAACGGACGTGCGGCTTCCGAAGGAGCTGGCGCATCGCCTGCCAGCTTCGCCGGTTGAAGAGAACGTGCAGGTAGAGGCGGCGCTGCGCCGAGCGCGCCGCGCGGCGCTTGCCATCGATGCCCTCACGACGCCTGCCTTCCGGCCGAACGATGGCGATTGGCTGCGCGATATGCGGCGGGCGGCCGCACGGATGAAGGAGCACGATGCCGACTATCCGCACGGGCACACCTTCCCGATCGAGATCGATGCTTATCATCGCGCGCTGACCGATGTGTTCATCGCCGCTGGCGGGGGCGACACGGCACGCGGTGACGCAGCAGCCGGGTCGGCGCGCCGAGTCATCCTCGATGAGCTCCTGATTCCGTACGACGCGTACTATGGTCGATTCCGGCCCCGTCCCGTGCTCGACGCGCTCACGGCGCGCGCTCGCGACGCGTTCGCACGATCGCTGGACGGCGAGGGCTCCGTGGCCACCGGGCACCGCGATGAGTTGGAAACCGCCTTCGCGCGCGTGCTACAGATCGTGCGCGAGGACGCTGCCGCGGCCGAGGATCGCTGGGGCGACAGCCGCGACGTGTGGCTCCCGCTCCAGCTCGCGCTGCGGCAGGAGGACTACGACACCCAGGGAGAGGTCGACCACGTGGTGCAGCGTATCGTCGGACGCGAGCTCGAGCCAGGAAACGATCTCTCATTCCTCCCCGTGGAGGCGTTCAGCCGCGCGCTCCGCCGATCGATTCGCGATACGCGCTCCTATCATGTGCTCTGGATCCACGACTTCGCTGGAGTCACACCCTCCGGAGAGACGGATTCGGTCGCTTACCGTACGGTACTCGCCTACATCCGCGCGCTCACCCGCGCGGCACATGCATTCGACAGCAGGCACACTCTCCCGCGCTTCATGATCTTCCTCGATCAGTGGTTCTATACGGCCAAGGGGAGCCGCCGCTGGATTTCGTTGCTGGAACGTCCGCTGAATCGCGACGTCAAGCTCCCGCCGGAGTTCCAGGGCCGGATGATGCTGCGTTCGGCACTCGATTCGCTGCGCGCCGCGGTTGCGGAATCCCCCGCGCTCCAGGCCGAAGCGCGGCGTCGAGGGGCCAGGTGGCTCGACAACGTAATGAGCGTGCGAGTGAGCGTCACCAACCCCGCCGACCCTTCGTACTCCGGTCCGCGCATCGTGCCCAACGACCTGCGTGAATCGCTCTCCGACAACTGGATGCGCGACCACAGGAAGATCGTGTTCTACGACCTCGACGAACACGAGCCATGGAAGGGCGGCGCGCTCTTCACGGGAGAAGGAGTCGGTCAGGAATACGAGAACGCCGGTTGGGAGGACCGCACCGTCGCGGTGCGCGGGCCTGGCGTGCTCACCCTCAAGCGCGACGCGGTAGAGTTGCTCCGCTCACAAGGATTCCGAGATGAGCAGATCCCCTGGGTCCTGCGACCACATCTGCCCGCACCCAACCACGCTGCCCAGGTAGACTCCCTGGTGCGCGCGGGTTGGACCGCACGCGTTCTCGTCGCGCAGAACGGCACGGGCTATCTGGACAAGCATGCGAGCGTGCTCAAAGCCACGCTGTACACGCTCATGCCCGCGGGGAGCCGCATCGTGGCACCGAGCCCCTTCTGGGGAAGCCATGCCTGGGCTGCGATCCTCCTCGGCAGCGCGCTCCGGGGCACGCACGTGATGGTGCTGGCACCCGGTCGTGAGAACTTCCCGGGGCCACCGTACATCCAGCTCGCTACCACGCGCACCGTTTTCGAGGGACTCCTCCAGATGCGCACCGTCTGGGCCGACCAGCTCGATTCAGTCGACGGGCGCCTGCGCGTCGGGCTCTTTCACAACACCGTCCCCACGCGCGATGTGATCGGCCGGCTGCGCGAGCTCGCACTGCACCTCCGCCAGAACCAGTTCGTTCGTGACGAATTCCCCTTCCCCCCGAGGATCTACGACCTCCTCGAGCAGCCCGACAGTGTCTTCCAACATCTCGGGCTCGCCCCGCTACCGGACGGCGCGCAAGGCGATTCCACGAGCCCCAAGCTGCACCTCAAGACGCAGTTCTTCGCCAGCGCGAGCGCGCTGCGCACCATGCTCGCGCTGCCGCAGTGGGACACGCTGCTCACCGCATATGCCATCGAGCGGATCGCGAGCAGCAGGGCCGCGTCGGACAGTGTTCCTCCGGCGCTGTCGGTGGAGATGCTCAGGCGACTCGGACCCACGTTCACGGGCCGGGCCCCGCCCGAACGCAACGCAGACATGCTCTATCTCACCGTCGGCTCGCACAATGAGGATGACCTCTCGCGCACTCACAACGGTGAAGTTCTCTGCCTGGTAGCCGGGCGCGCCAGCCTGACGGCGGTTTTCGACTTCGTGTACCTCGTCGCGTCCGCCACGTGGGTGGATTCGGGGGATGACATGGACGGCCTGATCCCCCGATCCGACTGGTTCCATCGCCTCCTCGCGCGCTGGGAGGCACAGGTACTCTGACTCACTTCGCGCTGCCGTGCCGGCGTCGTGGCCCGGCCGTCCACGACTGCTCCTAGTCGCGCGTCTCCCCCAGCAGCAGGCGCGCGGTGAAGCCGTCTATTCTACGCCCGCGCTTCTCGTTCTGGCCGTTCACCCAGAGAAGCTGCAGCGCGCCGTCGCGGTTCCCTTCGCTCGAGGGCACGTACATCTCGCCCGGAGGCACTCGCTCGCGAGAGCCCTCCACACCCCCGGCCGCGACGCTCGAGTCGAGCGACTCGAGAATCGGCGCGAGCGCGAAGCTCAGCGCGCCACCACTTCCGCCCGTTACGGTAAGCTTCTGGGCCGAGCTGTCGTACGCCACGCGTAGGGTGTCGGCGCCCACCGCCACCACGCTGTCGTGCATGTTGATCGTTGCCATCCATGCGAAGCCGCGGATGGCGATCGCGTTGCTCTCGTCCGCGTGGTAGCTGAAGAAGCCCGGACGCGGCGCTCCCTCGAGTCCCCACCGCGAGTAATCGAGCGACGCCGCGGCCATGATGGCCTTGCCGAGCGAGTCGGAACGGTAGCGCAGCGAGTCGGGGAGCACCACTCCGCCCGGGAGAGTGCCGCCGAACGCGCGCGCGATGGGTTCACGAGCCTGATGCTCGATCAGGAAGTACAGCGCCGCACTCGCCTGCACCTCGGCGGGAGTCACCACGCCGGGTGAGGGTGGCGTGCGCGCGGCCGCGAGCTCCTGCTCGAGCCGCGCCGCCTGGCTCGCCACCGCGCGGTGGGTGGCGCCGAGCGGTCCGTACAACGTCAGCAGCAGGACTACCGCCAGCGAGAGAGGAATGATCCGGATCCCGTGCTCGCGCCGTACTGTGAACAGTACGGAGATCGCGAGCAGCCAGACGCCCAGCAGGAGACCGAGATAGCGCAGCTCCGTGAGTCCGTACGGCGCGATCCGCTTGAAAAACGCGACGAGCAGCATGATCGCCGCCGGAATCAGTGCCATGAATAGCCAGCGGCGGTACGTCCGTATCCACCCTTCGCCGGGATCGTCGCGCAGCGGATGCACGAGAAGGAATCCAAGGATACCGGCCACGGAAACGCTCGTCACCAGATAGCCGATCCACCCGCTGGGCCAATCCCGCGTGACGATGATCTTCACCAGATAGGCGAGCAGGATGAGCAGGTACACCGCGACGAGCGGCGTCAGGATGTATTGCGTGAAGATCTTCAGCGCACGCGGATACTCGCGATCGGAGGCGAGCGCTGCGATGTCCTCGGGAATCCCCGCGAGGAAGATCCACGTATTTCCCACGAACGCGATGATGAACCAGAGGCGCAGGTAGGTATCGTTCGGCACGTCGATGCCGAAGAGCTTGTCGAGGGCGGCGAGCGCCACGGAGAGCCCGGCGAAGAGCACCGCCGAGAAGACCACCGCGCGCAGGAAGCTCAGGAAGAGGCGCCGGTTGTACTGCCAGAAGCCCGCGTTCTCCTGCAGCCCGACGAACGGCAGAAAGGCCACCGTGAGATGCAGCGCCGCGCTGAGCTGGAAGTAGCGGATTGCATCGTGCTTCTGATCGAGCCCCGGCCACGCGAAGAAGAACGCCACCAGCAGCGCCGCGCCCGCGAGCATCGCAAGCGAGATCCGGCCGAACGACCACCCGTGCAGCTCGCCAAGCAGAGCGATTGCGAAGGAGAGCGGAAGTCCCAGCGCGATGACCAGGGCGGCGCGAGCCCACGCGTCGCTCGCGCCGTGCGTGCTGGCGATTATCGCGCACACCGCGGCCGCCACTCCCACCAGCAGCGTGTAGGGGAAGCGCGCGAGCACCTCTCGCGCGCGTGTCGCCAGCGTGGACAACGATGGGAGTCGCATGCAGCCGCCGGATGGAGATAGGGGAATATGGCACTGGGCGAGCGCGGCCGGGAGCGGTGCGCCGGAGCTACAACTGCCAACTTTCTTGGCATTTCGGCGGCGCTTCGGGCTCGCGCCGGGACGTTACATCGAGTGCGCGCCACCCGTCTCTAGGTGGAGCACGACGCAAACCTCAGCACCGGAGCCGACGCATGCCAACGCAGCGCCGCTGGACCCTGATGTTAGTGCCCGACGGGTGCGGGAACGCGCGTACTCTCTCGTTCACCGAGCGCGCGGCACGACGCATCATCGCGGCGATCTCCGGCGTCGGCATGGTGACGCTCATGGGCTCCGGGGTACTCGTAGGGCGGCTCTCGGTGGGCGTCGCCCACGGCGGCACCTTGGTGAGCGAGAGGTCCGGCGTACTCGATGCCCGCCTCGACTCGCTCGCGGATACCATCAGCGCGCTCGCGCGGCGCGACGAGCAGATCCGACTCCTCGCCGGTCTCCCCACCGGGAACGACATGGAAGAGGACGAGAGTCTCCGTGGTACTCTGACCGGGTCGGGTGGCACAGCGATGGGAGCACTCGCGATCGATGCGAAGCCCGATGTGAGCCGGATGATTCGACGAGCCAACCTCCTGGCCGCGAGCTTCGCCGAGGTCACGGACACGCTTCAGAAGAACGTCGAGAAGCTGCGGAGCATCCCGTCGATCATGCCCACGGCGGGGTGGCTCTCGAGCGCCTTCAGTCGCTCGCGCTTCCATCCGATTCTTCACCATGCGCGGCCGCACGAAGGAATAGACGTCGCCGCGCCGATGGGTGCTCCGATCGTCGCGCCCGCGGCCGGAACGGTCACGCTGGTCGCTCGGCAGAACGGCTACGGCAACGTACTCGAGATCGATCACGGCAACGGGATCGTCACGAAGTACGCGCACTGCTCGCGCATCGTGGTGAAGAAGGGGCAGCGCGTTCAGCGCGGCGAGGTGGTGGCGAACGTGGGGAGCACCGGCCTCGCCACCGGGCCGCACCTGCACTACGAGATTCACGTGCACGGGAAGGTGGTGAACCCGCTCACCTACGTCCTCCCCGAGGGAGCGATCCCCGACTAGCGGCGGCTAGCGCGACCTAGCGCCGCGCCGCGAGCGCGGCCTTCAGCGAGGGCGCCGGGTCGATCGCGTTTCCCCACTTCCCGATGTGAATCTCGAAGTGGAGGTGCGGTCCCCACTTCGCCGCATTCCCCGAGTCACCCACGTACGCTATCACATCTCCGGCGGCCACTCGGTCGCCGTTCTTCAATCCGCGCACGTACGCATAGCGCGGCTCGCCGTCATCGTCGTGCGAGCCCGGATTGTCGTTGTTCAGGTGGGTGTAGAAGTAGAGATTCCCGTCATCGCCTCGCAGGAGGAGCGAGTATCCCTTCTCCTTCGACGGGCGCTTCGTGGAAATCCAGTCGACCGTTCCGCTCGTGGCGGCGAGAACCGGCGTCCAGCGCGGGCAGAACATGTCCTGCCCCTTGTGCGATCTGCCTCCGTCTCGCCCGTCGCCGAAACCGCTCGTGAAGCGGACGCTGTCCGCCGCGAGCGGAAAGACGATCTTCATCACGCGCGGCCTGGGAGTGGTTCCGACACTCGAGCCGGGGAGCGCGCACGCGGAGAGGAGCCCCAACGAAAGCACGACGGCGAGCCGTACTGGCCTCGCCGTCGCGTTGCCTGCGTGCACTGGCCGGCGTCTCACGGGGTCTGCGGCGCGGGCGACGGGTTGTTCGACGGGGCGGCCGACGCGGGCTTCGAGAAGTCCACCGTCGGTGCCTCGCGGCTACCCGGGGTGGTTACCTCGAAGTACGTCTTCGGTTTGGCGCCGATGACCTTCGCCGTGAGCACCGCCGGGAAGCGGCGTATGTACGTGTTGTACTGCTGCGCGGCCTGATTGTAGTCGTTGCGCGCCACCGCTATGCGATTCTCGGTTCCGGTGAGCTCGTCCTGGAGGCGGAGGAAGCTCTGATCGGCCTTGAGCTGCGGATAAGCTTCGGAGATCGCGAGCAGCCGCCCGAGCCCGGCCGTCAGCCCGGCGTTGGCGTTGGCCATCTCCTGCGGGTCGCCGCCCTTCACGGCGTTGATCAGTCCCGCCCGCGCCTGCGCGACCTGGGTGAACACCTCCTCCTCGTGCTGCGCGTATCCCTTCACCGTGTTCACGAGATTCGGGATCAGGTCCGCCCGCCGCTGGAGCTGCACCTCGATCTGGCTCTTCGCGGCGGTCGACTGTTCGTCGAGCGTCTGTATGGAGTTGTAGCCGCATCCCGCGAGGAGGAGCAGCAGTGGAAGAGCTAATCGGCGTCTACGCATTTGATCCTCCAGCGAATGGAAGCGAGAGCTTCTACCTGGACAGCGGGTCCTGACCCTCCCCCACCAGCCATTGCACGCGTCGTTCCTACTCCGGACGGAAGCTCAGCTGCACCACGTACTTCCCCGGCTTCACACCTCTCGCCGAGCGCTTCCACGCACCGGCGGCCTTCTCGTTCAGACAATCGTTCACCGCGTTCCCGGCCTCCGACGACCAGGTGTCATTGGCAACGCGCGCGCCAGTGACACCCCCGTCATCCACGGTCACCACCATGGCGACGCCGCCCCGCAGCGATGGGTCGGCCTTCTGCCCGAACTCCTGATAGCAGAACTTCGAGAACGACTGCTCCCGCTGAACGGCCGCCACCAGCTCGGGCGGCGCGGGCGGGATTCGGTTGGGAGCCGGACGCTTCGGCGGCGGAGTGTAGCTGTCCGATACCGCCGGCGGTATGGCCGACTCGAGCGAATCGAGATTCATCGGCATGGTGTCCTGCGCCGGCGGCGGCACCACCACATCCTTCTTGTCGCCTGGACACGCTGCCAGAAGCGGCACCATCGCCGCGAGCCACAGCTTTCTCATCACGACTTGCTCTCTCCAGTGTCGGCGGGAAGCTGGTCGATGTAGTGCGCCAGCTCGCGCGCGGTTTCAAGATATCCGGCCAGTACGGGTGTCACCTCGTTCTCGGCGAGCGTCCGCTCGCCTCGCACGTGGCGCACTACCCGTGCGAACTGCTCGGTGCCGACCCCTGTGAGCGCCGTGACGCGCTTGCACAGCGCATCATAGTCCGTCGGCGGATCCTCACCGAGGTAGCGCACCACGGCCCGGAAGATCACCATGAACGTGCTGAGGCTCGCGCCGAGGAGCTCGACGAGTCGCTTGCGCTCTCCTCCCGACGCCAGGATCGCCCTGCGCAGTTGCAGCAGCTTCCCCATCGTCTGCTGCTCGAGCTGGAGGCGCAGATCCGCCTTGCGTACGCTGATGCCGTCGAAGGGCGCGCTCCCGTGCAGCACCTTGTGGTGCCGCAGGATGTCGGCGTACTCCATCGGAAAGATATCGCTCGAGCCCCGCCACTCTCGTTCAGTGAGCGTGAGCGGCGGCGGATTACCGGCGTCCGCCCACGCGCGAGCGATCGCCGCCTCGCGGTCGAGGAGCTCGAGGTCTATCGAGTCCACCAGCACGAGTACGTTGTAATCCGATCGTTTGGCGATGTGCTCCCCTGCCGCTGCCGCGGACCCGTAGAGCACCACCGAGCGCAGCCCATCGCCGAAGGCCTTCCTGAGCTGCTCCACCAGATCGTCGAGTGTCATCGTAGCCATCTGTCAGCCTCACCTCCCTCGGGTGCGCGCAAGCTCGAGGCGCGGAGCGCAACGCAGGTTGGCGCGTGGCGTCCCGCCGCGACTGGGGCGCATCACCA
>DATCXR010000042.1:0-7938 GCA_036565685.1 Gemmatimonadaceae bacterium | reverse complement strand
AGTTCCCCTAAGAGCTCCTGCTCGAGATCCCGGCCCTATTGGTTTTCTCCGCGTTCTCCGCGCTCCTCCGCGTTCTCCGCGTCCCTTATCGAGGGGAGCTTTCCTCCGAAAAGCAGCCAGTCTCACGATCGTGATGCCTGCTGCCGCAGGACGTTCTCCGCGTCCTCTCTTTACCCCTCCGCGACCTCCGCGTCCGCAGGTCCTATGGACGCCCCCTGAACCACGCACGGCTTCTACCCGCCGAGCTGAAT
The DNA here is from genome assembly GCA_036565685.1 of Gemmatimonadaceae bacterium. GTDB lineage: Bacteria > Gemmatimonadota > Gemmatimonadetes > Gemmatimonadales > Gemmatimonadaceae > JADGGM01. The sequence goes on along the minus strand of DATCXR010000042.1, from coordinate 7,687 downwards.
CCGGCGTGATGTGATGAACTGACCCCGCTGAAGGTCAGCCGACGGTCTCCGCCGGTGTCTCGTCGAGATGCGCCGTGCTGCTGTCGAGCCCCTCGATCTCCGGCACCTGCGCCGCGCTCCATACACCTTCGGTCCTGGCTATCCAAGCCGTGGCGCTCATGTCGCCGATCACGTTGACCGTGGTTCGCGACATGTCGAGGATCCGGTCCACACCGAGGATGATGGCGATCCCCTCGGCTGGGATCCCGAACATGACCATCACGCCGATGAGGAGCGGGAGCGATCCCCCCGGCACCCCGGCCGCGCCGACGGCGGTGATCACAACCATCACCATCACGACTATCATACTTCCGAGCGAGAGATGGAGACCGAAGACCTGGCTCAGGAAGAGCACCGTCACGCCCTCGAAGAGCGACGTGCCATTCATGCACATGGTGGCGCCGAGCGGGAGCACGAAGCCGGCGATGCGCGGTGGGATGCCCAGATTCTGCTCGGCGACCGCGAGGTTGGTGGGGAGCGTAGCGCTGCTGGAGCTGGTGGAGAAGGCCGTGACGATCGAGGCGCGGATGCGGTTGAAGAAGACCACCGGAGACATCCCCACGCCGAATCGCACGATGAGCGATATCGTCACGACAACGTGAACCAGGAGCGCGCCCACCACCACGAGGATGTAGCTCCCGAGCGGTTTGAGCAACGCGTAGCCGAAGCGCGACGTGACACCGAAGATCAGTCCTGCCACCCCGTAGGGCGCCAGCTTCATCGCAATCTCCACGATCTTGATGACGATCTCGTTGAGCGCATCGAGCCACGAAGTCATGAAGTCCGCCTTCTCCTTCGGGATCATCGTGATCGCGGCGCCGAACATGAGACCGAAGAAGATGATTCCCAGCAGGTCGAGATTCACGGCGGATTTCACCGGATTTCTCGTGACGATATCGATGAGCGTCTGGATGCCGAAGGTGCTGGTGGCAGCCGCTTGCATCTTGGACGCCGCGTCGCCCCCGTAGGCCTGCATGAGCTCCGTGCGGATCTCCGGCGCGAGCGAGCCGCCCGGCTCGAAGAAGCGCACGGCGATGAGGCCGAGGGTAGCGGAGAGCGCCGTGGTCACCAGGAAGTAGCCCAGCGTCTTCGCTCCCACTCTCCCGACCTGCTTCAGATCACCCAGCCCGGCCACGCCCAGCGCGATGGACGCGAAGACGAGCGGGATCACGATCATGAAGAGCAGATTCAGGAAGATCTGCCCCGCCGGGTTGGCCAGATACTTCTCCACGAAGAGCACCACCGGGTGTTCTCCACCGAGCTGCGTATTGGCGAGAATTCCGAGAACCCCGCCGATGACCAGGCCAAGCAGGATCTTCGTGTGGAGCGGGATTCCTTTCGACTTGCCGCCCGCCGGCTCGCTCATACGCCCTCCGATATCTTCGCTTCCTCTCGTGCCGAAGCGGCATCACGATTTCTCAGCACCGAGTGCCGGTAGCCGTAGAAGAAGTAGAAGACGAGGCCGAGCACCAGCCAGATTGCGAAGCGCACCCAGGTCACGCCCGGGAGCTGGAACATGAGGTACGCGCATGCGGCGATCGAGATGAGTGGCGTGTACGGCACGCCGGGCACCCGAAATGGGCGCGGTCGATCGGGCTCGAGTCGCCGCAACGCGATGACGCCGGCCGAGACGAGGACGAACGCGAAGAGCGTCCCGATGTTGGTGAGGTCCACGACCTCCGCGATGTTGGCGAAGGCCGCGAACACCGCCACGAAGACACCGGTGAGGATCGTTCCGACATAGGGAGTACGGAAGCGCGGGTGCACCTTCGCGAGAACCGGCGGAAGCAGCCCGTCGCGCGACATCGAGAAGAAGATGCGCGGCTGCCCGAGCTGGAATACGAGGAGCACGCTCCCCATTGCGATCACGGCGCCGAGCGCGATGATGAAGCGCGAGAAGTTGAGCAGTGCCGGAGGCCCTTCGGCGTGCGCGAGCGCGGTGATGAGCGGCTCGGCGGTGCCGAGGCTCTTCCATGGCGCCATCCCCGTCATCACGATCGAGAGCGCCACGTAGAGCACCGTGCATATGAGGAGGCTCATCACGATGCCGAAGGGCATGTCCTTCCCCGGGTTCTTCGCCTCCTCCGCTGCCGTGGAAACGGCATCGAACCCGATGTAGCTGAAGAAGATGATCGCGGCCGCCGCGCTGATCCCGGCGAAGCCGTTAGGCGCGAAGCCGCCCTGGGCAGGGTCCGTCCAGTTGGAGGGCTTGATGAGGAAAGCGCCCACCGCGAGGAAGAAAAGGATGATGCCCATCTTGAGCAGCACCATCGCGTTGTTCGTGTTCGCGGACTCCTTGATCCCTATCACAAGTATCACCGTGATCAGCGCCACCACGGCGACCGCCGGAAGGTTGATGATCAGCGGGAAACCGAGCGCATGCGGCGCCCCGGTCCAGGCCGAGGCAAGATACTGCATGAGTGGATCGGCGGAGCCGCCCGTGACCGCCCGGAAGGCGTCGTGCGCGGACCGGTAGTCGGTAGCGAGCCATGCCGGTAGATCGAGCCCGAAGTGCCTTATGAGCTCGCGGAAGTGACCCGACCAGCCGATCGCGACGCCGATGTTGCCGACGGCGTACTCGATGATCAGATCCCAGCCGATGATCCAGGCGACGAACTCACCGATGGACGCGTACGCGTACGTGTACGCCGAGCCGGAGATCGGCACCATCGCCGCGAACTCCGCGTAGCAGAGCGCGGCGAAGCCGCAGGCGATGGCAGTGAGGAGAAAGGAGAAGATGATCGCCGGACCGGCGCCCGGGCGCAGCGAGTCACCCACGATGGCGGTGCCCGTCGTAGCGAAGATACCGGCGCCGATGGTGGCCCCCACCCCGAGCGCGGTGAGGTGCCACTTCCCCAGCGAGCGCTTCAGCCCACCGCGCGTTTCGGCATCGGCCTCGCATTCGGCCACGGATTTCCGGAGGAAGAGCGAGCTACTCATTCGCCCTCCCACCGGGGATTCGTTGGTCGTGAAAGTTCATCCTTCAAGAAGTCTCCGGTTCATCAACGGTCCATCGCCCCGGCCGGGACGGTGGTCGCGACGTATTCATCATCCTGCCGCCGCTCGATGCGCATCCCGTAGAATGAGCGCCAGACGAAATACACCGCGACGGCGAAGAAGAGCGCCGCGAGCGCTCGGCTGAAGCCGATCCCACGGTCGGCGGTGAGCGAGACGGCGAGCTCCACCGCGAGCAGGCCGAAGAGCGTGGTGAACTTGATTATCGGATTCATCGCCACCGAGGAGGTGTCCTTGAACGGATCGCCGACGGTGTCTCCGACCACGGTGGCGGCGTGCAGCTCGGTGCCCTTCTGCTTGAGCTCCACCTCCACGATTTTCTTCGCGTTGTCCCACGCGCCACCGGCGTTGGCCATGAAGATGGCCTGGAAGAGGCCGAAGAGCGCGATCGAGATCAGGTAGCCGATGAAGAAGTACGGCTCCACGAATGCGAAGGCGAGCGCGAAGAAGAAAACCGTGAGGAAGATGTTGAACATCCCCTTCTGCGCGTACACGGTGCAGATCTCCACCACCTTCTTGCTGTCCTCCACCGACGCCTTGGTGACACCCTCCAGCCGGATGTTGGCCTTGATGAACTCCACGGCTCGATATGCCCCCGTGGTGACGGCCTGCATCGATGCGCCAGTGAACCAGTAGATCACCGCGCCGCCCGTCACGAGACCGAGCAGGAAGGGCGGGTGCAGTAGCGAGAGCTTGTCGAGGTTCTCGGTGAGGCCGCTGGTGAGCGCCACGATGATCGAGAAGATCATCGTGGTGGCCCCGACTACCGCCGTACCGATCAGCACGGGCTTGGCGGTCGCCTTGAAGGTGTTCCCCGCCCCGTCGTTCTCCTCGAGGAAGTGCTTCGCGGACTCGAAGTCGACATCGAAGCCGTAATCGCGCTTGAGCTCACTCTCGATATTCGGCTCCTGCTCGATCAGCGAGAGCTCGAATACCGACTGGGCGTTGTCGGTCACCGGGCCGTACGAGTCCACGGCGATAGTGACCGGGCCCATCCCGAGGAAGCCGAAGGCGACGAGCCCGAAGGCGAAGACCGCGGGAGCCAGCATCAGCGACTCCATCCCCGCCGTGCCATCGAGCCCCGCTACCCACGCGCCGACCGCCATGAGCCCCATGATCACGATCCCCAGCCAGAAAGCGCTGAAGTTCCCGGCCACGAGCCCGGAGAGGATGTTCAGCGAGGCACCACCCTCGCGCGACGACGTCACCACCTCCTTCACATGCTTGGCGTCGACCGAGGTGAACACCTTCACGAGCTCCGGGATCAATGCGCCCGCCAGAGTCCCGCAGGTCATTATCGTCGCGATCTTCCACCAGGTGGAACCGTCACCCAGATCCGGGAGGAGCAGCCAGGTGACGACGTACGTGAGAACTATCGAGACTATCGATGTGAGCCAGACGAGCGAGGTCAGCGGCGCCTCGAAGTTCATCCGGGCGGCGTCGCGGTAGCGCGCCTTGGCGATCGCCTCGTTGATCAGATAAGACGCACCGCTCGCGATGATCATCACGATGCGCATCACGAACAGCCACACCAGAAGCTGCACCTGTACCGCCGGCTCGCGTACCGCGAGTATGATGAACGTGATCAGCGCGACGCCAGTCACGCCGTACGTCTCGAAGCCGTCGGCGCTCGGGCCTACCGAGTCACCCGCGTTGTCGCCCGTGCAGTCCGCTATCACGCCAGGATTGCGCGCGTCGTCCTCCTTCACGTTGAAGACGATCTTCATGAGATCCGATCCGATGTCGGCGATCTTCGTGAAGATTCCGCCCGCTATGCGGAGCGCAGCAGCGCCGAGCGACTCTCCGATCGCGAAGCCAATGAAACAGGGGCCCGCGTAGTCGCCGGGGATGAAGAGCAGGATGCCCAGCATCATCACCAGCTCCACGCTGATCAGCAGCATGCCGATGCTCATCCCGGCCTTCAGCGGGATGGCGTAGAGCGGGTATGGCTTGCCACGCAGGGCGGCGAAGGCGGTACGCGAGTTGGCGAAGGTATTCACCCGGATCCCGAACCAGGCCACGCCGTAGCTGCCAGCGATCCCGAGAAGGCTGAAGAGCAGGATCACGAATACCTTGAACGCGGTGTACTGCTCGTGGAGCAGGACGCCGAAGTAGAACACGATCACGAGCCCGATGAAGACCTCGAGCAGCAGGAGAAATTTCCCCTGCTGGATCAGGTAGGTCTTGCAGGTCTCGTAGATCAGCTCCGACACCTCGCGCATCGACTTGTGCACGGGAAGCCCCTTGAGCTGGCTGTACGTCACCAGACCGAAGAGCATCCCCGCCGCGCAGAACACGAGGCCCAGGAGCAGAAGGGTGTGACCGTGCACGCCGTAGAAGGTCACCTGCGAAAGGTCGGGAATCCTCAGGTTCGCCTCGCCGCCGGGCGTATGCGCCGCCGCTTCCTGGGCGCGCAAAGGCAGCGCCGCGAAGAGTGCGATGAGCGCCATGGATGTCGCGAGCATCGCTCCGCGAGCGCGATCGAACAGTGGGTACAGCCGATTCATCGTTGAATGCCTCCTGAGTGGACTTGCAGACGATCAGACGTGCGTCGGCGCCTTGCTGCGCCAGAGGTAGAACACCGGGATACCCACCAACACGATCCCCAGCCCCGAGAGAGCCTGCGCCCGCGTCTGGGGCGCTATCAAGAGAATTATCGCCACGGCGGCGGCCAGCACGATGTACAGCCCGGGGAGGAAAGGATACCCGACGGCGCGGTACGGCCGCTCCGCGTCGGGCATCTTCTTCCGTAGGACGAAAAGGCCGATCGTCGTGAAGACGTAGAAAGTGAGCGAAGCGAAGATGACGTAGTTCAGGAGCTGCCCGTATGTACCGGTGAGGCAGAGGAGCGATGCCCACACCGCCTGGATCTTGAGTCCCGCCGAAGGCACGCGGCGCGCGTTCAGCTCCCCCGCCTTGCGGAAGAAGAGGCCGTCGCGAGCCATGGCGTAGTAGACTCGGGCGCCCGAGAGTATGAGACCGTTGTTGCACCCGAAGGTGCTAACGAGGATGGCTATGGCCATCACCGCCTGTCCGCTCGAGCCGAAGATCACCTCTGCCGCCGCCGTGCCCACGCGATCCTCGGTGGCGTGCGTGATCCCGCGCGCGAGCACGGAGGCGCCGTCCGCCACGCCGTGCAGCGGGAGCACGTTCAGGTAGGCGATGTTGGCGAGGACATAGAGAACCGTCACGAGCCCGGTCCCGAGCGCCAGCGAGAGCGGGAGGTTGCGCTTGGGATTGTGAACCTCGGCCGCGGCGAAAGTGACGTTGTTCCAGGAGTCGCTCGAGAAGAGCGAGCCCACCGCCGCCGCACCGAGGGCGAGGACGAAGGCGCCCGTGAGGCCAGTGGGTCCGCCGAAGTTACCGGGCGCGAAGTTGGCCGCTACCGCTGTGGCGTTACGGCCGAAGGTCAGACCGAGTATCACGAGCAGGGCGAGCGCGCCGGCCTTGGCGATGGTGAAGGTGGTCTGCACCAACTTCCCCTCGCGCACACCGCGGAGGTTCACCCAGGTGAGTGACCATACCACCGCCAGCGCGACCACGCGCTGCGGGCTCAGGCCCAGGTCTATCGGCCCGCTCCCCGTCTGGATGGTGAAGTGCGGAAACCAGCCGTACAGCACCGGCGAGCTGGCCGGCCAGACCACGCCGAGGAACTTCGCGAACGCCACCGCCACGGCGGCGATCGTCCCGGTCTGGATCACCATGAAAAGAGTCCACCCATAGAGGAACGCCATGAGTGGACCCATCGATTCGCGGAGGAAGATGTATTGGCCGCCAGCGCGGGGAAACATCGCCGCGAGCTCGCCGTAGGCGAGCGCGCCGAGCAGGGTCATGACCCCGGTCAGTACCCATACGGCAAGGAGCCAGAAGGGCGAGCCGACCAGCCTCCCCATGTCGGCGGAAACGATGAAGATACCTGAACCGATCATGGTGCCGGCTACCAGCATCGTGGCATCGGTGAGCGTCAACGCCTTGACGAAGCCGGCGGACTGCTCGGTGCTGGTCTCGCGGTCTGCGACCGTGGTTGTCATATGCTCCGGGTGGGATGCGGTCTGGAGTGCGGCTGGCGGGAATGCCGGGAGCGGCGATGCGCGAGCGAGGAAGTGTGCGGAGTATATCCGCGCCAAAGTAACGCGCGATCGATGTACCGGCCAGACAACCCATGAAAATACGACAGCGGCAAGGTGGGATGCTAGAGAGTGAGCTCGGTCACGTACACCGAGGGGACTGGCGTCCCGTCGGCCCTGTGGGCGGGTCTGAAGCGATATTCCATGAGTCGCGCGCGTAGCTCCTTGTCGTAACCCGAATCGCCGGTGGAGTTGAACTTCAACGCGGTGATGTTGCCGCGAGCATCCAGGTCAAACTCGAGACGGATGGTCCTTCCGCGAACCTTCGATGGCACCGGCAGCGCGGGCATCACCAGGAAGTCGGGCGTGGCTGGATAGATGTCTCCTTCGCCGCAGCCCGTCCCCGCCCCGGTAGCGGAGCCGCGTCCGGTGCCCGTGCCCGTGCCCACTCCCCCGCCTCTCCCCGGACCCGCTCCGCCCGACGCTCCGCTGTCGCCCGTGCCCGCGCCCGCGAGCGCCAACTGCGGGGCCGTGACCGCGCTCGGCTCGATGCCCGTAGGCTGCGG
>DATCXR010000378.1:0-12317 GCA_036565685.1 Gemmatimonadaceae bacterium | reverse complement strand
TGCGATCACGCGCCGGCGGCGCGGCCGCCGCGCCACGGCCATCGCCACCGCGGGCACCGGCGCGAGCACCAACAGCCACCAGAACGCGGGGCGCTGGTACGGCTCCAGCGGGAGGGCGCCGCGGTACTCCGCGCGCACTGGCCACGGAGAGCGCGACCTCGTTCCCGGCTCGGCAGCGGCAAGTGATCCCGTACCGACCTCCAGCGCGAGCGCGGGAGCGCGAGCGACGTCGTAGCGGTGCTCGCGCGGGTCGAAGTACGGGTAGCGGACTTGCGGAAGGACCAGGCGCCCCTCGTGCAGCGGGGTGAGGAGCCAGTCGAACTCCTTCACTCCGCTCACGTTCAGCGAATCGGAGGAGAGCGTGACGCGCTCGCCCGCGGGAACGACCGTGACATCCCTGAGCTCGAGTCGCGGGCGCGGGAAGAGCTTCACATTGCCCTGTCCCGCCACGCTCACCGTGAGACGCATTGCATCGCCCACGCGCGCCTGCGCGCCGTCCACGCGTGCGGCTACGGAAATCGATCCGACCGCGCCGTTCCAGCCAGCGGGTCGCCCCTCGACAGGGGGCTCGAGCACGACCACCGACACACTGTCGCTCTGCAGCTCGAAGCTCTCCTCGCGGCTGAAGAAGCTGTAGGAGAGTGGCATCGCGTACACCAGTCGCGCGGGCGGAATCACCACTCGACCCGGCGCGAGCGGGAAGATCGCGCGCTCGTAGACGTGCGCGATGTAGCGCAGCGGTCCGATCGCGCGAGCCGGAAAGCCGGAGAGTGGCGCCGGTGGATCGTACGCCATCATCCCGCGCATCTCCGGTGCTATCGCCTCCATGCGCCGGAGTCGGTCGCGCACGCCCCTCTCGAGGAAGACACCCAGCTCGTACGTCACCTGCTCGCCGACGTAGACCGTGTCCGGGTGCACGAGCGCTCGGAAGTTCACGTCCTGACTGGTATCTATCACCGCCCGCGAGACTATCTCCGGAGCCCGCGCGGAGCTGTCCACCCGCTGGTGCCGATCGGGGCCGCGCACTCTAAGCCGGAAGCTGCGTGGACCCACCTGCGCGGCGAGCGCAGCGTACGAAGGGAGCATCGCGGGCGCAGGGAGCGCGTCGGCGAAGCTCAGCGCGCAGCAGAACGCGAGCGTACGGACGAGCGATCGCGCGAGCATCACCAGTCTTTCCCTCCCGGCGGGCGCGCTGGCTGGTTCTGCGCCTGCTGCTGCGCCTGCACGTCACGTTCTTCACGCGCCGCGCTGTTCAGGATCTCCTCGGCCTGCTGGCGATCCAGACCGCCGCTCTGCGACTGTGGCTGCTGCTGCTTGTCGGCCGGGTTCTGCTTCTGGCCGTTCGATCCGCCACCACCACCGCCCCCGCCGCCACCGCCTCCCCCGCCGGACTTGTTGCGATTGGCCAGCTCGTAGTTCCACTTCGCGTCGTTCTCGCTGGGGCGCAGGCGTAGTGCGCGCTTGTACGCGTCCACCGCCGCGGTGAAGTCCTTCTGCGCCGCCTCGCCCTTCGACGCGCGTCCCTTGTTCAGGTGGATCAGCCCCAGGTTGTAGAGTGCGCGGTAGCGGAGCTCCGAGTCGCTTGCCGTGGTGGCCGCGCGCTCGAGCGCGGCCACGGCGTCCTCGACGCGGCCAGCGGCGAGGAGCGCTGTACCCAGGTTGTACTCGAGCCGCGGCGAGTCGTTGCCAGACTCGATGGCGCGCTGGTACGCGGCAGCCGCCTCCTTGTAGCGTCCCTCGGCGAAGAGCTTGTCGCCGCGCGCTCCCTCGTCCGCCAGGGCGGTGCGCGGGAACGCGAATGTGAAGACGAGCAACGCAGCGGCCACGCGAGAGGCGTCCGGCAGGCGCCTCTTCTTCGTGCGCCGGTCCTGGAGCCAGGTATCCGCGAGAACGAGGAGGAGCGCGGGGACGAGAAATAGCTGGAAGCGCGGCTGGCGGTCGCGTCCCGCCTGCGCGGTGCGTGCCTGTCGCTTGAGCGAGGAGAGAGCGTTCCGGATCCGTGCCGCCTTGTCGGTGGCCTGCGCGTCTATGAAGGTGCCGCCGGCCGCCTGCGCTGCGGCGCTGAGCATCTCCGGCGAATAGCGCGTGATCACGACCTGACCATCCTCGTCGCGGTGCTGTGCGTTGCCGCGCGCTCCGGGCTCCGGGATGGTGGACCCCTGCGTGGTGCCGAAGCCCACGGTCACCAGCGCCACGCCCTGCTGCGCGGCGTACTGTGCGGCCGCCTTCACGTCTTCCACCGGCTCGAAGGCCTCGCCATCGCTCATCACCACGAGCGCGCGGTCGCTCCCGGTCTCCGTGGAGAGGAGGAGATCGGTGCCCTGCCGGATGGCGCGCGCGAGCGAGCTGCCGGCCTGGCCCACAACCGTGGGGTCGAGGTTGTCCAGGAAGAGCGAAAGCGCACCCTGGTCCACCGTGAGAGGAGTCAGAATGTAGCTCCGGCCCGCGAACGCCACGAGCCCGAAGCGATCGCCACCGGATCCTGCCAGCAGACGGCGTGCCTCGTCCTTCATCCGCTCCAGCCGGCTGGGGCGCGCATCGGTAGCCAGCATGGAGAGCGACGCATCGAGCGCGAGGACGATGTCGATACCGCTGCCGCGTTGCACGTTACGCTCCACTCCCCAGCGCGGGCCGGCGAACGCGATTCCGGCGCAGAGGGCGGCCGCCCCCAGGAGCGCAGCTCGCCGCCCCGGCGAGTTGGTGCTTCCGGGCGGCACCAGGCGATCCACCAGCGACTTTGCACCGAGCCGCTCGAGCCGGCGCGCGCGGCGCCGGTACGCGGCTATGAGAAGCCACGCCACCGCCGCGGCCAGGAGCGGTGCGAGCGCGAGGAACCAGCGCTCCTCGAAGTACGGGATCATGGAAGCGGCCCCCTCCAGGCAAGAACCATCACTTCGAGGGCGAGCGCGCCGAGCGCCAGGGCGAGCGGCCAGCGAAAGCGCTCGGTGTAGCGCACGTAGGTGCGGCTCTGCACCGGCTCGCGCTCGAGCTGATCGATCTGATCGTAGATGCGCTGCAGCGCGGCGGCGTCCACCGCGCGGAAGTAGCGGCCGCCTGTGGTGCGTGCCACATCGCGCAGGAGCGCCTCGTCAATGTTCACCGGTCGGTACTCGTATCGCAGACCGGTCAGGCCGCGCGCCACGGGAACGGGGGCGACGCCCTGCGTGCCCGCTCCAATCGTGTAGATCTTCACGCCAACCGCCGCGGCGGCCTCCGCGGCTGTGCGTGGATCGATGGAGCCGCGGTTGTTCTCACCATCGGTCAGGAGGATCATCACCTTCGAGTGCCCGGGCGCCATGCGCAGCCGGTTCGCCGACGTCGCGATCGCGGTGCCGATCGCCGTGCCGTCCTGAAGCTGTCCAGCCTGCAAATTGTCCACCGCCGCGAGCACCACGGGATAATCCACCGTGAGCGGCACCTGCGTGAGCGCCTCACCGGCGAAGGCCACGAGCCCGATGCGATCGCTGCGGCGCTCGAGGACGAACTGCTTCACCTTGTCCTTCGCGACCTCGAGCCGGTTCTGCGGCTGGAAGTCCTCCGAGAGCATGGAGCTCGAGAGGTCTATCGCCAGGACGATGTTGATCCCCTGCGTGGAGACGTTCTCCGCGCGCGCCCCGGTGCGCGGACGCGCCAGCGCCACGATCAGCCCCGCTATGAGGAGATTTCGGAGCACGAAGAGCGCGCGAGAGATGAAGCTTCCCGAGCGCGGTCCGCGCGCGAGCACGTCGGTGCGTGAGAAGGTGACCGCGTCCGGCTGCCGTCGCCGGCGCCAGTACCACCACGCGGGGAGCGCCAGCAGGAGAAGGAGCGCCCATGGGGTGGCGAAGCCCAGTCCCACGAAAGCGCTCACGCCGCCCTCCCCGCCTCCGCGGCCGCGCCTTCCGCGGCGGCGCGCGCGGCGCGCTCTTCCTCGGCCTTCACCGCGGCCTCCACGTCATCCACCACTCCACGCGCTTCGTCGCCCAGCTCCCGAGCGCGCGGTTGCGTGACCGGCCGGCGCGCGAACTTGATCAGATCACTCTCGGCAAGCAGCGGTGCGAGTCGCCGGACATCCACCTCAGCGCGACCGGAGATCGACGCCAGCAGCTCGCTGCTCGTGAGCGAGCGGTGCGCGTCGTCCCCCAGTCGGGCAGCGAGATAGTCGCGGGCGGCGTCGGTGTTGAGGGCAACGTAGCGGCCGGGCTCACCCGCATCGAGCAGGCCGAGCGATGCGATACGCTCGAACTCGCGCACCGCGGTCTCGTACGCGTTCGCGCCGGCGCTCTCCGGCGTGCGCGGGCGTCTACGCCGCCACCACCAGATGACGAGCGCGAGGAGCGCGAGCGCCGCGAGCGCGGCGAGGAGCCAATGCCACCATGGACGGCCGGCCACCAGGATGTCGCGCGCCGGCTTCGGGACGCGCAGCGTGCTGTCCGCGGGGAGCACGCTGCGTACCCGCACGGAGTCACCGGTGATCGCAACGCGGCGGTCGACGCCATCGGTGGTCACCACGAGGTTGCCCAACCGCGATGCCTGCCATCCCGTGTCCCACGCCACCAGCGTGTAGACCGCGGTCTCCTCGGCAAAGGAGCTGTCGGGCGATACACGCACCGAGCGCGGATCCACCGCCTCCACCGCGAGCCCACTGTCCGGACCTGGCGGGAAGGAGAGCTGCGAGCCGCGCGGCGCACGCACTCGCACCAGAACCTGGAAGTGCTCGCCAACCGTCACGGTGTCCGGTCGCACCAGCACCCCCAACTGCACGCGCTGCGCCTCGGCGTCGCTCGCGCGCGCCGAGGTCGACAGGGTATCCTGCCGCGGCGCGAGGAGCGCGAGCGAAGCGAGAAGGAGGTGAGCGATCACCGCCGGCGGATCCTCGTTTCACGACCGCGGAAGAAGCGCAGCAGCGCCTCCGTGTAGCTGCGGTCGGTGCGCACCGCTATCTCATCTATGGCGAGCCGCCTGAAGAGGTGCGTGCGCGCCTCGCGCTCCAGGCGTACTTCGCGCTCGAAGCGCTCGCGCACGATGCGCTCGCTCGTGTCGACGTCTACAGTAGTGCCGCTCTCGGGATCCACGAAGCGCACGAGGCCCATGTCCGGGAGCGACAGCTCGCGCGGGTCTTCCACGGTCACGGCCACGACATCGTGGCGGCGAGAGAGGATCTTGAGCGGCCGCTCGATCCCCGGCTCCAGGAAGTCGGAAACCAGAAAGACGATGGAGCGGTGCGGGAGCATCCGCGCCAGCGCGTCGGTGGCCGCTTCGATGGACGTGCCACGCCCCTCCGGCTCCCACGACAGGATGTCGCGTACGAGGCGAAGCACATGCTTGCGTCCCTTGGCCGGCGGTACCACGTGCTCCACCATGTCGGTGAAAAGCAGGACTCCCACGCGATCGTTGTTGCGGATGGCGGCCATCGCCAGCACCAGACTCAGCTCGGTTGCCAGCTCGCTCTTGAAGCGCGCCACGGTGCCGAAGCGCTCGGAGCCGGAGAGGTCCACCGCGAGCATCACGGTGAGCTCGCGCTCCTCCACGTAGCGCTTCACGTACGGATGTCGCATGCGGGCAGTGACGTTCCAGTCGATGGAACGCACCTCGTCGCCCGGCTGATACTCGCGCACTTCGGCGAACTCCATACCCTGCCCCTTGAACACCGAGTGATACTCCCCGGTGAAGACGGAGTTCACCAGCCCGCGCGTGCGAAGCTCGAGGAGCTTCACCTGGCGGAGGATTTCGGGGTCCGGGAGGATGGCGCGTGCTGGAGAACGGGCATCCTCTCCTGCGGATGCGACGACGCGGGACGGCGCACTTCCTTCCCCTCCCGCGTCCGCGGGGACGGCGCGAGCGTCGGCACGCGCGCGTCGGTCCCGCCGTCCGCCGATCACGGCGCCTCGATCGCCGCCAGGATGCGCCGCACTATCTCGTCGCTGCTCACCTCTTCCGCCTCCGCCTCGTACGTGGTGAGTACGCGATGACGCAGGATGTCTGGCGCCATCGCTTTCACGTCGTCGGGCGTGACGAAGTTGCGGCCGCGGAGGAAGGCGTGCGCGCGCGACCCCTGCGCCAGGAAGATCGTGGCTCGCGGGCTCGCGCCATACTCGATGAGCGGACGGAGATCGGGAAGCTCTGCCTCTTCCGGCGCGCGCGTGGCGTGCACGATGTCCACGATGTAATCCATCACGCGGTCGTCCACATAGAGCTCGGCGATGCGAGATCGCGCCTCCAGGATCGCGCGCGGCTCCGCCACGTGCTCCACCGCGATAGGCTGACCGGACGACATCCGGCGCATGATCTCCTTCTCCTCGGCACGGCTCGGATAGCCCACGTGGAGCTTGAGCATGAAGCGGTCGACCTGCGCCTCGGGAAGCGGGTAAGTCCCCTCCTGCTCGATCGGGTTCTGCGTGGCGAGCACGAGAAAGGGCTCGTCGAGGAGGTACGTGGTCCCGCCGATGGTGACCTGCTTCTCCTGCATCGCCTCGAGGAGCGCGCTCTGCACCTTGGCCGGCGCGCGATTGATCTCGTCGGCGAGGACGATGTTGGCGAAGATCGGCCCCTTCTTGGCGCGGAACTGCCCGGTCTGCTGATCGAACACCTGCGTCCCGATCACGTCGGCCGGGAGGAGGTCCGGCGTGAACTGGATTCGCTGGAAGGTGGTGTTGATCGTCTCGGCGAGCGTCCTGACCGTGAGCGTCTTCGCCAGTCCGGGGACGCCCTCCAGAAGGACGTGGCCGCCAGTCAGCAGACCGATGAGGAGCCGCTCCACCATGTACTCCTGCCCCACCACCCGCCGGCCAACCTGCTCCAGAATGTTCTGTACCAGCTCGGTATCGGCCGCCGGCACCGCTCGTGTCGTCACTCGTTCATTCTCCCGGATGAAGAGGTCAGCTCTGATACCCGCATGTATAACGGTCGGTCGCAAGCGGGGTCAGGTCCAGCCCCGGACGCCCGTCATCCCCGCGAAAGCGGGGATCCATGTTCTGCTGGGCAACATGGATCCCCGCTTTCGCGGGGATGACGGCGTTTGTACCGTACGCCGCCGCTTCTCCCCCGCCTCACCGCTTCACGCGCACGCCGTGGTCCTCCTCCTCGAAGATCCACACGGCCATGCGCGGCGGCTCGATTGGCGCGTCCACGTCCACGGCGGTCCAGCGCGCGCCCGACCCCGTGGAAGCATCCTTCGGCATCGCCGCCATCGCGCGGGCGCGGCGGATCCACTGCTCCATGTTCGACGGCCGGAGGTCCACCCAGCCGCGCTGGGCGGTATCCGCGCCGCGGGCGTCGGGCATCACCACCACCGTCTCGCCCCGGAGCACGGACGCGCCGTCGCCAAGGAGGATCGGGAGCCCAACCGAAAGAATCTGCCGCCGCAGCGCCGGCTCGCTCTCTCGGAGCAGCACCTCCGCGCCACGCGAGAGCGCCGTCGCTTCAGCCGCCGCAAGCGCACGCACCGACGGATATAGCAGTCCGAGTATGTGCGCCTCGTAGAGCAGCTTGGTAAGCCGCGGCGGACCGAGCATCTCGAACGCCACGGAGCGCACGCCGTGTTCCGCCTCGAGCTTCTCGAGCCCCTCGATCGCCACCGCGCGCAGATATCCGGCGCGGTACGTGGGTCCCATGGTCGCGCCATCCAGCGCGCCCACGATGTCGTGCCCGGTGGGACGCCCCGTCACCTCCATCACCACCGTCTCGGCGATCTCCTCCGGCGTCACCAGCTCCATCTGGCCGAGCGAGCTCACCGTCTCGAACTCGTCGCGCGCGAAGACGCCGTTCTCCCCCACGTTGATGAACACGTTCTCGAGCGGGCTTCCCGTGCTCACCCAGCCACAGGCGTCGGGTGCGAAGGCAGCGGCGAGCGGCAGCGGCCGCTCGCAGTCGACGACCTCCAGCACCTTCCCGCGCCGTCGGATCGGCCCGTAGGCGATCTCCTTCCACGCGATCGCCGCGGTGGGTTTGATCTCGATCGTTGCCGGCGCGTCCGCCGTGCGTCCGAGCAGGAAGAGGAAGAGACTCTGCGCACCCGCCACCGCCGACTTGGACATCAACGTTCGCGATGGCTTCTGCTCACTGTGCGTGTACGGGATGTCGAGCCCCATACCGCCGGTGCCGCTCGTGCCGATCTTCACGTACGCCTTGGTGCCGGCGCGTCGCATCCCGCCGTACAGCACCTCCATGTGCCGGATCAGCTGCGGGAGCGGGAGCGTGAGCAGATGTCGCTCGACGGTCTCGCGATCGACCGCGTTCGCGTCGGCCGCCCCGAGGAGGAGCAGCGCGCTGGCGTGGCCGTCCTGGTAGGCGACCGCCGTCGCAGTGTTCACGCAGTCCACCACGAGATCCGGCTCGAATCGTACGAGCCAGCTGTAGAGCTGGTTGTGCTCGATCGGCACGCTGCCGAAGGGCCCGAGGTAGTCGTCCACCACGCGCCGCCGCGCCGCGGGATCGGAGAGAATGCTCTCGCGCGAGCGCTGGGCCAGGTCCTCGGGGACGAACATGTTCCCCCACACGCCCTCCACGGCGGTCTTGCCGGAGCGCGACCCCAGCTCGTCCAGAGCACTGGTAACTTCGTCGCTCGTGAGTCCCGCGATGACGATCCGTGCCGGCTCGAAAGCAAGGAGTCGCCGTGCGACTGCCATCCCCACCAACCCGGTTCCACCCAGCAACAGCGCAGTCGAGTTACGCAGCTCCATGATCCTCTATCCCCCCCGGTCTCCCGGCGCTCACCAGTGCTCGTATGGTTTCGTGCTCGTTTCTGGTGAGCGCGCGAGTCTCACCAGTGGGAAGACGCCCGAGGGTGACGGGTCCGTAACGCACCCGTACGAGGCGCTCCACGAAAAGCCCCAGCTCCTTGCAGAGCCGCCGCACCTCGCGGTTGCGCCCCTCGGCGATCGTGATCGAAAGCTCCCAGCGGCCCCGCCCCGACGCCAGCGGCTCCACCGAAATATCGCGTGGAATCACTAGTCCGTCGTGGAGCTCCACCCCCCTGCGGGCGCGGCGCACGGCACCCGGAGCGTCGCCGGTGACGGTGGCGGCATACGCGCGCTCCACTTCGTGCCGGGGGTGCATGAGCATGTGCGCGGCGGCTCCGTCGGTGGTGAAGAGGAGGACTCCCTCGGTGAGGTAGTCGAGGCGTCCCACGTAGGTAAGACCGGGGATGTTCGGCAAGAACTCGAAAACAGTCTTGCGGCCGCGCGTGTCGGATCGCGTGCAGATCACTCCCGACGGCTTGTTGAGCACGACCCATCGCTCCGCGGCCGGTGCCGAGATGCGCTTCCCGTCCACCAGGATCGTATCGCTCTCCGGCTCCACCACCTGCCCCAGCGTGGCCACCGCGCCGTTCACGCTCACGCGCCCGGCCGCGACGAGATCCTCCGCCTTGCGCCTCGATGCCACCCCTGCGCGCGCGAGCGCACGCTGAATGCGCATCGACATGGTGCTCAGAGCGCTCTCGGCTCCGCGCGCAACGCCACCGCGAGCTCGTCGGCGCGCGGAAGCTCTCCCAGGTGCCGCAGGGCAAACTGTTCGAGGAACTGCGATGTGGTGCCGTAGAGGAGCGGGCGTCCCAGCCCCTCGGCGCGTCCCACTACCTCCACGAGCCCGCGCTCGAGCAGCGTGCGCAGGAGCCCACCCGCCGAGACGCCGCGGATCTCTTCGATCTCGGCGCGGCCGATCGGCTGCCGGTAGGCGACGATGGCGAGCGTCTCGAGCGCGGCGCCCGAGAGGCGCTGGGGCCGCGCCGCGAGCTGCGCGCGCTCGATGGTCTCCGTGTACTCCGGACGTGTGAGGATCTGCCACCCGCCGGCCAGCTCCACCAGCTCCACGCCATGACCTTCCTGGTCGTAGTGCTCGCGAACCTCGTCGAGCGCCATGGCGATGGCGGCCGGCGAAGCGTCGGAATCGAGCGCCGCGAGCTCCTCCACCGGAATCGGCCTCCCGCTCGCGAAGAGCGCGGCCTCAAGCAGCTTCGCTAGCGGCGTCACGACTTATCTCCATCGAGGCGAACGGGTTGGGCTGGAAGACTCGAAGCTCGCCGCGGCGCGCGAGCTCCAAAAGAGCGAGGAGCGCGGAGAGCACCTGCCAGGGCGCGGCATCGGCCGTCACGACATCCCGCCAGCGAACCAGCGCGCGATTGGAGAGCACGTCGAGGATGGTGGTCATCGCTCCATCCACGTCGAGCGCGCGCGCCACCACCTCGTGCACCGCCGGTTCGCGGGAGATGCGAAGCACGCGGTCCACGGCGGCGAAGAGCTCGGGAAGCGCGAGCGCGAGAGGGCCTCGCGGTGGTGGAACGGGATCGCCCGGGCAGTAGCCGCGAGAGAAGCGGTTGCGCCGGTCGTCGCCGAGGCGCTCGAGCACGTCCACCACCTCGCGCACCTGCTGGTACTCGAGGAGCCGGCGAACGAGCTCCGCGCGCGGATCATCCCATGTCTCCTCGTCGCCGTGCCGCGGCAGGAGCATCTGCACTTTGATGCGCAGGAGCCGCGCGGCCATCTCGAGATACTCGGCGGCTTCACCCAGCCCGAGCGAGTGTATCCGGAGGAGGAACTGGTCGCAGATGCGGGCGATGGGGATGTCCGTGATCTCGACCTGCTCCTCGCGGATGAGTGTGAGGAGGAGGTCGAGTGGTCCGGAGAATTCGTCGAGCTCTACGATGAACGACGATTCGGGCGCGTAGTCAGTCGTCGTTGCCGACTCGAACGCCTCGAGGGAGGTGGCCGTCACAGCTGTCAGAAGCCGCCGTGGAGGATGAAGGGTTGCACCCAACTGCCAAGCGCCACGTCCGACACGATCCTGATGGGAGCGAACACGAGACCAGGGGCGAAGAGGAGGACCGCGAAGACGATGACCAGCCCGTACCGCCCCGCACGCTGATACTGCAGTGCCCAGGCAGGCGGAAGCAGATACTTCATCACGTGCGATCCATCGAGCGGCGGTATCGGTACGAGGTTGAAGATCGCGAGGATGATGTTGATCATCACCCCGTAGAGCATCATGGTCTGCAGCAGGAAGAGCTCCGGCACGGGTCCCTGTGCGCGTTGCCCCACCATGCCGATGATCACGACCAGCGCGATGCAGACGAGAGCGATGACGAAGTTGACCGCCACCCCGGCGAGCGAGACGATGATGTCGCCTCGCTTGTAGTTACGGTAGTTTCGCGGGTTGACCGGAACCGGCTTGGCCCCGCCGAACATGAAGCCGCCGATGTAGAACGTCAGAATCGGAAGCAGTATCGACATGAATGGGTCGATGTGCTTGATCGGATTCCACGTCAGCCGGCCCAGCTGATAGGCCGTCGCGTCGCCCTGCTTCAGCGCGGCATAGCCGTGTGCGTACTCGTGCGCGACCATCGAGAAAAGCAGCACGGGTGCGAGCAGGAGGAAGTTGCCTACCTTGTCCAAATTCGACCGGGCGGAGGTGGGGATTGTCGGGAGGGGCCGGAAAATCCTCGCTTGGGGGCGCGAGCTCGGAGCGCTCCGGCTTCAACGGCGCGAAAGCTAGCTCTGTGCCGTAGCGGTGTCAAAGTCATGTGGCGCCTTGACATCCACCACGGGTGTACCTAGCTTTCCGCGCTTGCATCGCCCGCGAGACGCGGCCCTCCGGCCGGCTCCGCGGGCGGTGTGCCGCGGGGGATCTCAGACGTCGCTCCGCGCAACGAGAAAACCGTACCGGAGAGAGTCTTGCCGAATATCAAGTCCGCCAAGAAGGACATGCGGAGAGCGCGCGTCGCGACCGTCCGCAACCGTGCGCAGCGTTCCGCGCTCCGCACCGCGCTCAAGCGCGCCAGCGTCGCCGACGCCACGGATGAGCAGCGTCGCACCGCGGTCACGCTTCTCGACCGTGCCGCGCGCAAGGGGTTGATCCACAAGAACGCCGCGGCGCGCCGCAAGAGCCGCCTGGCCAAGGCGGGCAAGTAACGGCCGCGCTGCCGACTCCCGCCTCCCCACCGATTTCAGCGGCGCGCTCCGCCAGCGGAGCGCGCTACAGCGCCGCGAGCTCCGCGCCGCAGCGCTCGCAGTACCACTCCGTCGGATAATTCAGCGTCCCGCACTCCTGGCACTTGAGCGTCTTCACCTGCTCGGCCGCCATGGACTCCTTGGGACTCACCGCATCGCCCGAGGCGTGAACCACGCCCGGATCGGGCGCCGCGTGGCCGTGCGCGCTTCCCGACGCCGATCCGCCAGCCGCTCCAGACGCCTTCCCCCCTGGAACACCGCTCCCCACCGCAGCGTTCTCGCCGCTGGAGCGCGAATCCGTCATCGTGCGCAGGAACTCGAGATCATCGAAGGGACCGAGCTCCGGCGAGCGCTCCACCGTGATGGGAGGTTCCGCACTCTGGGCGGGCGCCG
>DATCXR010000365.1:0-9032 GCA_036565685.1 Gemmatimonadaceae bacterium | reverse complement strand
GCGTCCACCGCGACCGCCGCCCGGGCCGCCGCGGCCAGCGCCACCACCGCCACCACCGCCACCACCTGGCCCGCCGCCTCTACCGCCCTGGGGACCCGGTCCGGCGGCGTTCATCCCCGATTCCACGTTCTCGTTGTCTGCCATTTTCAGAACTCCAACCCGCCTTCGCGGGCGCCGTCGGCCACCGCCTTCACGCGGCCATGGTACTTGTATCCCGCGCGGTCGAACACCACACGCGTGATGCCCACCGCCTTCGCCCGCTCGGCGACCGCCTTGCCGACATTCAGCGCGCGCTCGGACTTCTTCCCCTCGCCATCCTTGAGATCGGACACGGTGAGAATCGTACGATTCGACTGGTCGTCGACGATCTGCGCGTAGATGTGCTTCAGGGAACGACGCACCACCAGCCGCGGGCGCTCGGAGGTGCCCTCCACCCGCTTGCGCACTCTCAGGTGCCGGCGGAAGCGCTGCTCGGTGCGCGTCTTCGGCTTGTGAATCGGTCTCATCGCTTACTTGCCTCCCGCCTTGCCGGCCTTCCGCCGGACCTTCTCGTCAGCATACTTGATGCCCTTGCCCTTGTACGGCTCCGGCGGGCGCAGACCGCGGATCTCCGCGGCCACCTGACCGACCATTTCCTTGTCGGCGCCTTCGATCACCACACTCGTGGGCTGCGGCGCCGTGAGCTTGATCCCCTTCGGTGCACGGTACTCCACCGGGTGCGAGAAGCCCAGCGCGAGGAAGAGACCGTACGGCCTCGTCTCGGCGCGGAATCCCACTCCCACGATGTCGAGCTGCTTCTTGAAGCCGCGCTCCACGCCCTCGACCATGTTGGCCACGAGCGTGCGCGTGAGTCCGTGCAGCGCCTTGTGCTCCTTCTCGTCCGAGGGGCGCTTCACCACCACCGCGCCGTCCTCGAGCTCAACCTTCATCTCCGGGTGCAGCGTACGATGTAGCTCGCCGTTCGGCCCCTTCACCGTGAGCTTCCGCCCATCGATGGTGGCCGTGACGTTCTTCGGCAGCTGGACCGGCTTCTTTCCGATTCGCGACATGGCTAGTTGCTCCTACCAGATGACCGCGAGGAGCTCGCCGCCAGTGCGCGCCTGGCGCGCCTGCTGATCGGACATCAGCCCCTGCGAGGTGCTCAAGATCGCCATGCCGAGCCCGTTGCGCACACGCGGAATCTCCCGCACTCCAACGTACTTGCGGAGTCCCGGCGTGGAGACGCGGCGCACCTCGCGAATCACCGGCTGGTCGCCCGCGGCGTAGCGCAGATAGAGCCGGAGAATCTTCCGGCCCTCGTCGGTCTCGAGGGTCTTGTAGTCCCGGATGTAATTGTTCTCGAGGAGAAGGCGAGCGATCTCGCCCTTCAGCTTCGAGGCCGGCATGTCGACGCGGCGATGCTTCGACCCGCATGCATTGCGGATCCGCGTCAGCATGTCGGCGATGGGATCTGTCATGCTCATGTAATTGTCCTATCGTATCCGTCGTGGACGTTTAGGAATGGCTTGGGCTCACCAGCTCGCCTTCCGCACTCCCGGGATCATCCCGTTGAGCGACAGGTCTCGGAAGCAGATGCGGCAGATGCCGAACTTCCGCAGGTAGGCGCGCGAGCGGCCGCAGCGCTGGCAGCGATTGTGCTGCCGCACCTTGAACTTCGGCTTCCGCTTGCTCTTCTCGATCATGGCCTTACGAGCCATCGAACATTTCTCTCTGCTTTGAGTTTCTTACTGAGCCCCGGTGGTCGCTCTCCGACAGCCGCTGGCTAAGGCCGCCTGGCCTGCTAGGCGTTCACGCTAGGCGTTCACGCTAGGCGTTCACTATGATGGGCTTCTCTTCCCCGCGGAAGGGCATTCCCAGCTCCCGGAGGAGCGCGAGTGCCTGGTCGTCGCGGTCGGTGCTCGTCACGAATGTCACGTCGAGGCCGTGCACCTGCTCGACCTGGTCGTAGTTGATCTCCGGAAAGATCACCTGCTCCTTGAGGCCCACGGAATAGTTGCCGCGCCCGTCGAAGGAGCGCGTCCCCAGCCCGCGGAAGTCGCGGATGCGCGGAGCCGCGATCGTGATGAAGCGATCGAGGAACTCCCACATGCGCGCGCCACGAAGCGTCACACTCGCGCCGATCTCCTGCCCCTGCCGGAGACCGAAGTTGGAGATCGACTTCTTGGCCTTCGTGCGCACGGGACGCTGGCCGGTGATCACCTCGAGCTCCTCCACTACACCGTCGAGGAACTTGGGCTGCTTCACCGCCTCGCCCACGCCCACGTTGATCACGATCTTCGTGAGCTTCGGGATCTGGTGCGCGTTCCCCAGGCCGAACTGCTGCTGGAGGTGTTGACGCACCGTCCCCTCGTAGTAGGCCTTGAGCCGGGGAGCCGGCGCCGGCGTGTCCACGCCCGGGTGGTCCTTGCGGGCGGCGCGCTCGCCGCCGCTCTTCTTTCCTTCCTGCTTCTTACCCTTCGTCGCCATTGCCAGATCCTCGCTCAGCGCTGGTGGGGAATCGAGTCCCCGCTCTTCACGCTGATGCGCTCCTTCGTGCCATCCTCATCGATCCGCGAGCGCACCCGCGTGGGCTTGTCTCCCTTCGGATCGAGGAGCATGACGTTCGAGTGGTGAATCGGAGCGGGGAAATCGATGATCCCGCTCTGCTCCTCGGCGGTCCTTGCCTTCCGGTGCCGCTTCACGATGTTCACGCCATCCACGACCACGCGTCCGGTCTTGGGGTAGGTGCGGATGATCTTCCCCTCCTTCCCCGCATCCTCGCCCCGCATCACGCGCACCGTGTCGCCCTTCCGGACGGGCATCGAGATGCGCTCCGCGTTCACGGCGTGGCGGTTCCTGTTCTTCGCGTTCGAGCGCTTGGTAGCGCGATAGGTCAACTTGCGCATCTCAGAGCACCTCCGGCGCGAGCGAGACGATCTTCATGAACCTCTTCTCGCGTAGCTCGCGGGCTACGGGCCCGAAGATACGAGTGGCCCGCGGCTCGCCAGCGTCGTTGATGATGACGACGGCGTTCTCGTCGAAGCGGATGTAGCTGCCATCCTTCCGCCTGGTCTCCTTGGCCGTCCGAACCACCACCGCGCGGGCAACGTCGCTCTTCTTCACGGTGCCGTTGGGGAGCGCATCCTTCACCGCCACCACGACCGTGTCACCCAGCCCCGCATAGCGGCGCCGGGTCCCGCCCAGCACGCGGATCACGAGCGCGCGCTTCGCGCCCGAATTGTCCGCGACCTTTACCATCGACTCCTGCTGAATCATGTGGGCCTCTCAGCGCGCACGTTCGAGTATCTCGACCACGCGCCACCGCTTGTCCTTCGACAGCGGCCGGGTCTCCATGATGCGCACGGTGTCGCCGGCCTTCGCGGAGTTGTCTTCGCTATGGGCTTTGAGGCGCTTCGTGCGCGTCACCATCTTGCCATAAAGAGGGTGCGGGAAGCGACGCTCGATCGCCACCACCACCGTCTTCTCCATCTTGTCGCTGACCACGAGGCCCACGCGCGTCTTGCGCGATCCGCGCTCCTGGGCTCCCTCGCTCTTCACTGTTTCGGCCATGTTCCCTTTCACTCCTCGCTAGCGCGACGCCCGTGTAGCGGTCGCGGACGCACCACGCGCCCCCTGCCGCTCGCGCAGGATCGTCTTCATCCGCGCTATGTCCTTGCGAATCACCCGGAACCGCAACGGATCCTCGAGCGTCTCGGTGGCGCTGCGGAAGCGAAGCCTGAACCGCTCTTCCTCGAGCTCAGCGATGCGGCTCAGGAGCTCCTCTTCGGTCAGCTCCCGGATCTCCTCAGCTTGCATCGGTGTGCGCCTCCTCGCGTACCACGAACTTCGATGGCACCGACAGCTTCGCTGCCGCCAGGGCCATCGCCTTCTCCGCCGTCTTCCGGTCCACGCCCTCGAGCTCGAACATCACCCGGCCGGGCTTCACCACGGCGACCCATCCTTCCGGCGAACCCTTCCCCTTACCCATGCGGGTCTCGGCCGGCTTCTTCGTTATCGGCTTGTCGGGGAAGATGCGGATCCACACCTTGCCGCCGCGCTTGATGTGGCGCGTGAGCGCCACGCGGGCTGCCTCGATCTGGCGGTTCGACACCCAACCCGGCTCCAGTGCCTGGAGACCGTAGTGCCCGAAGGCCACGGTGGAACCACGGGTCGCCACCCCACGGGTGCGCCCCTTGAACATCTTCCGGAACTTTACGCGCTTGGGACTCAGCATTTCTCTAGTGCTCCCTTACGAACCCGTGGAGTAGGTGCTCCCGCGCCGCGAAGCCGTGGGCTCCTCGCCGTGGAAGATCCACACTTTCACGCCGATCGTACCGAACGTCGTTTTGGCCGTGGATGTGGCGTAGTCGATCTTCGCGCGGAGCGTATGCAGCGGCACCCGACCCTCGTGGTAGCCCTCCACGCGCGCGATCTCCGCGCCGCCCAGACGGCCGCCACACTTGATCTTGATCCCCTGCGCACCCATCCGCATGGCGCTCTGAACCGCGCGCTTCATTGCGCGGCGGAAGGAGATTCGCTGCGCGAGCTGGTGCGCGATCTGGTCGGCCACGAGCTGAGCATCGAGCTCGGGACGCTTGATCTCCTCGACGTTGATCCCGACTTCCTTCCCCGTGAGCTGCGCCAGCTCGTCACGGAGCTTGTCCACCTCGGCGCCCTTCTTACCGATCACCACGCCCGGACGGCCGGTGTGAACGGTCACCACCATCTTGCCGGGCTTCCGCTCGATCGTGATGTCGGCAATCGCCGCGTGACCCAGGCGCGCCTTCAGATACTTGCGTAGCAGCTCGTCTTCCTTGAGGAGCGCCGGGAAATCCCGGTTCGCGTACCAGCGCGACTTGTGGTCGTGCGTGATCCCCAGCCGGAAGCCGATCGGATTTGTCTTCTGTCCCATTAGCGACCTTCCTCGTCCGCAACCACGATCTCAACGTGGCTCGTCCTCTTCAGAATGGGCGTGCCACGTCCCATCGCGCCCGGCATGAAGCGCTTGAGCTTGGGGCCCTCGTTGACGACCGCGTGCTTCACGAAGAGCAGGTCGGTGTCGAGCGACTCGTTCCGCTCCCTCGCCTGGTACTCCGCGTTGGCAATGGCCGACTTCAGCACCTTCTCGATCTGCTTGGCCGCGTGCTTCTTCGAGAACGCGAGAAGCGCGAGCGCCTCGTTCACGTTCCGCCCACGGATCTGATCGATAACCAGCCGCATCTTGTACGGCGACTGCCGCGTGGTGCGCTGCACAGCCCGAACTTCAGCCATGATCACTTGCCTCCCTTGGCGCCGCCGGCCGGTGCCGCCTTGCGGTCGGCCGCCTTGTTCCCACTGTGACCACGGAAGAGCCGCGTCGGAGCGAACTCGCCGAGCTTGTGGCCCACCATGTTCTCCGTCACGTACACGGGGATGAACTTGTTCCCGTTGTGCACGGCGAAGGTGTGCCCCACGAACTCCGGCGCCACCGTGCTCGAGCGCGACCAGGTCTTCACCACCCGCTTCTCGTTCCTCGCGTTCATGCTCTGCACCTTCTTCAGGAGCGACTCCTGCACGAACGGACCTTTCTTGATGCTTCTAGCCATGGTTGCTGTCTCTGGTTGTCGGGCAGCGCTGCGTCCGCGCCTCGTTCATCGGGTAGCCTTGCCGCGCTTTCGGCCGCGGACGATCAGCCGCTGGGACGACTTCTTCTTGTTGCGAGTCTTCGTCCCTTCCTTCTTGCCCCACGGGCTCACCACGTTCCGGCCGCCGCGCGTGCGGCCGCCGTGCGGGTGATCCACCGGGTTCATCACCTCGCCGCGAACCTTCGGACGCCGACCCTTCCAGCGGGTCTTGCCGGCCTTACCCCACGAGATCAGCTCGTGCTCCTGGTTCCCCACCTCGCCGATCGTGGCGAGGCAGTTCCCATGAACGAGCCGCACTTCGGTGGAACCCATGCGCAGCGTCACGTAGTCGCCTTCCTTCGCCACCACCTGGCACGACATCCCCGCCGAGCGCGCCATCTGGCCGCCCTTGCCGATCTTGAGCTCGATGTTGTGCACGTCCGTGCCGAGCGGCACCTCCTTGAGAGGTATCGCGTTGCCGAGGCGGATGTCCGAGCCGGGACCGGAGACGACGGTGTCGCCCACGGATAGCCCGCGCGGGTGCAGGATGTAGCGCTTCTCGCCGTCGGTGTACTCCACCAGCGCTATCCGCGCCGAGCGGTTGGGATCGTACTCGATCTCACGGACCGTGGCGGGCACGCCGAACTTGTTCCGCTTGAAGTCGATGATCCGGTAGCGGCGCTTGTGACCGCCCCCACGCCGCCGCATCGAGATGTGGCCGTGGTTGTTCCGGCCGCCCGACTTGGTCAGCGGCGCGAGCAGCGACTTCTCGGGGGTCGTTCTCGTGATCTCGGCGAAATCCGAAACCGTGCGGAAGCGAGTTCCCTTGGTCACTGGCTTGAATTGACGAATCCCCATCGGTCAGCCCTCGAAGATCTCGATCGTTTCACCCTCGCGGAGGGTGACGATCGCTTTTTTCCAGTGAGCGCGACGCCCGACAGTCTTGCCAGACCGGCGGGTCTTGCCGCGCTGATTCGACGTCCATACGCCGGTGACGTGGACGCCGAAGAGCGCCTCCACGGCCTGCTTGATGTGTACCTTGGTCGCGTCGGGGTGCACCTGCAACGTGTACTCCCCACGCTCCTGGTACGCCGCCGAGCTTTTCTCGGTGACGATGGGACGGATGATCGTTTCGTGCAGCGTCGGCATCGGTTATTTCCCCTTCTTCGGCTTCGACGAAGTCTTCTTCGCCGCCGTCTTCTTGGTGGCGGTCGACTTCCGCGCCGTGGTCTTCTTCGCCGCCGACTTCCTCGTGCTCTTGCGGGCGGCGCCCTTCTTTGCCGGCGCCCTCTTCGCGCTCGAGCGACTCGAAGTGGCGCTCTTTCTCGCGGTCTTCTTCTTCGCGGGCGCCTTCTTCTCGGCCTTCTCGGCGGTCTTCTTCTTCGCCTTCGGCCGAGGACGCGGCTTCGACTCGGGCTCGCTCTCCGCCACCGGCTCGAGCTCGTGCCCGATCGCGCCGCCCTCGATCACGACCGTGTCGGACCAGAGAATGTGATACGTGGACACATCGCTGTACGGCATCACGTGCACCGTGGGAAGGTTGCGTCCCGAGCGATACACGTTCGGCTTGATCCCATCGGTGAGGATGAGAACCTTCTGCCCCGTGAGACCGAGCCGGTCCACGAACGCCGCCAGTCGCGCGGTGCGCGGAGCGTCGTACTCGAAGCGGTCCACGACGATCACCGCGCCTTCTCGTGCGCGCGCGTTGAGCGCGCTCTTGCGGGCGAGCGCTTTGACCTGGCGCGGGATGCGCTCGGTGTAGGCGCGCGGGCTCGGGCCGAAGACCGTACCGCCGCCAACCCAGTGTGGCGCGCGCGTCGAGCCCTGCCGCGCACGGCCGGTGCCCTTCTGCCGCCACGGCTTCTGATTGCCGCCCACGACCTTGCCACGCGTCTTGGTGGCCGCGTTGCCCTGGCGCTGATTGGCTAGGAACGCCTTCACCGCCTGGTGCATCACTGGCATGTGCACGGTGCCGTCGAACGTGTCCCCCGGGAGCGGCACCCGCTCTCTGGCGGTGCCGTTCCCGGTGTACGCGGCTGCGTCGAACTCTCGTGTTGTCTCAGCCATGGATCAACCCTGCTTGCGGACGAGGACGATCCCGTTGGTGGGACCGGCGATCGCGCCGCGGATGTAGACCAGGTTCCGCTCCGCGTCCACCTTCTCCACGCGCAGGCTTCCCTGTGTGTGTCGCTCCGCGCCGTAGTGGCCCGGCATGCGCTTACCCTTGATCACGCGCGACGGATTGGTGCCGGCGCCGATCGAGCCCGGACGACGATGCTTCGTGTTGCCGTGCGTGTTCGGTCCGCCGCCGAAGCCGTGGCGCTTCACCACGCCCTGAAATCCGCGTCCCTTCGTGGTGCCGGTAACCTTCACCCGCTCGCCCGGCTCGAAGATCGCGACCGTGACGACGTCACCCACGCTATACGTGGGAATCTCCGGCTCCTTCCCCGGCGCATCGTCGAGCCGGAAGGAGCGCAGCACCTTGGGCGGCGCATCGAGCCCCGCCTTCGCCGCATGCCCCACCTCGGCCCTGTTCGCGCGCCGTCCGCGCGGCGTCCGCTCGCCGTTCCCCGACTCGCGCCGCACACGCTGCTTCCCGTAACCGAGCTGCACCGCCGCGAAGCCTGCCTGCTCTTTATCGAACACCTGGAGCACGGCATTCGGCTCGGCCTCCACGACCGTCACCGGCACCTGCTGCCCCGCCTCGTTGAAGATCTGGGTCATCCCCAGCTTCTTACCAATGATCCCTATCATGCCTTCCTCGTTTGAGTCACTGGCGAGGCGCGCGAAGCGCGCGGCTCTTTTAGTGCCAGTTGGACCATTGAGGCGGGGTTCAGGGTTCAGGGTTCAGGGTTCAGAAACTGCCTCGGAGTCGAGATCTCGATCGTTGGGTAGTTCCTGAACCCTGAACCCTGAACCCTGAACCCTTGCCCCTCTACTCTACCTTGATCTCCACATCCACCCCGGCCGGGAGATCCAGCTTGGTCAGGGCGTCCACCGTCTGGGCGCGGGAGTCGAGGATGTCGATCACGCGCTTGTGCGTCTTCAGCTCGAACTGCTCGCGCGACTTCTTGTCGACGTGCGGCGAGCGAAGCACCGTCCACCGCTGCGTCTTGGTGGGCAGAGGAATCGGGCCGGACACCTGCGCACCGGTCTTCTCTGCGGTGCGTACGATGTCCGCCGACGCCTGGTCGATCACGGCGTGATCGAATGCCTTCAGACGGATGCGGATTCTGCCAGCCATAGTTATGAGTCTCGTGTTACTGGATTCTGGATCGATCGCTTGATCGCCGGTTCCGTGGAATCGGCTTACTTGATGATCTTGGTCACTACGCCGGCGCCCACGGTGCGGCCGCCCTCGCGGATGGCGAACCGGAGCCCCTCGTCCATGGCGATCGGCGTTATGAGCTCGATCTCCATCTGCACGTTGTCGCCCGGCATGACCATCTC
>DATCXR010000357.1:0-14790 GCA_036565685.1 Gemmatimonadaceae bacterium | reverse complement strand
TGATTGTATTCGATCGAAGGTGGATTGTATACGATTTTGGGGGAAAGCGCAAGCTGGAGGATAGAGGGGAAAGGAAACAGGGAACAGGAAACAGGGAACAGGTAACTGCCTCGGGGCAGAGAGCTCCTCCCCAAGGGCTCTTACCTGTTCCCTGTTCCCTGTTCCCTGTTCCCTGTTTCCTGTCCCCTGTTCCCTGTCCCTGTTCCCTGTTCCCTGTCCCTGTTTCCTGTTTCCTGTTCCCTGTTCCCTTTCCCCTCTATCCCCCAGCTTGCGCTTTCCCCCAAAATCGTATACAATCCACCTTCGATCGAATACAATCAACCGCCGTACCCCTCATGAACGCCGTTGACGCCGCCAAGGGCAGAAGCCAGGATTGGAGAGCTTACGCCGTGCTCGGCGTGGGCATCCTGTGCATCACGTGGTCGGCGATACTGGTCAAGGTCGCGGACGACGTAAGTGGGCCGGCGTCGGCGTTCTACAGGGTGCTGGTAGCGAGCACGGTGCTCCTGCCGCTCTGGGCGGTGATGGCGAGGGGGAAGGCGCTGCCGGACCGCCAAACGGTCGGGCTCGCGGCGCTCGGCGGGATCTTTTTCGCCTTCGACGTGGCGCTTTTCAACAGCGCCATCCTCGCCACTTCGGCGACGAGCAGCACGCTCATCGCCAACAGCACGCCCATCTGGGTAGCGCTGGGGTCGTGGCTCCTCTGGAAGGAGCTACCGTCCCTCGGATTCTGGGTCGGGCTCGGGGTGATCCTCGTCGGTATGACGGCGCTCGTTGGCGGCGACGTGCTGCGCCACACCACGCTCGGCTACGGACACCTCATGGCGATCGCGTCGTCGGCCTGGTACGCCGCCTACCTCATGACCACGCACCGCGTGCGCGCCACGAGCGATACGCTCACCTTCACGGTCATCTCGGTGGGGGCCAGCGCGGTCACGCTCGGGGTAGTGTGCCTGGTGAGCGGGGTGCCGATGGGCGGCTTCGCCCCGCGCTCGTGGGCCGCGCTCGTGACGCTGGGGCTGGTGTCGCAGGTGGGCGGCTATCTGGCCATCACCTATGCGCTCGGCCACCTCCGCGCCACGGTCACCTCGGTGAGTCTGCTCGCGCAGGCGCCGCTCACGGCTCTCCTCGCCATGCCGCTTCTGGGCGAGCGACTCTCCCCCGCGCAGGCGCTGGGTGGCGCGCTGGTGCTCGGCGGCGTCTACGTGGTGAACCGGAGGGCCGCGTGATAATGGTACCGCCGACCCGCGCTCCGCTTCGCGAGGACGTCCGGCAGATCGTGCTGGACAGGATCCTGAGCGGCGAGTTGCCGCCAGGAAGCCGGATCACCGAGTCGCGGCTCGCGGCGGAGCTCGGCGTGAGCCGGACACCGCTCCGAGAGGCGCTCTTCAACCTCGAAAGCGAGGGCTTCGTTCGCTCCGACCTGGCGCGCGGCTTCTCCGTAGCGCCGCTCTCGGTGCGCGAGGTGCGGGAGAGCTACCCCATCCTCCAGACGCTGGAGGCGCTCGCCCTCCGCTCCATCGGGCCGCTGGCCATGGCCACGGCGCCCGATCTCAGGCGGATCAACAGGGAGCTGGGGGCCGCGGCCGGTGACTCCGAGCGCGGCCAGCTCCTCGACCACCAGTGGCACGACGCCCTCCTGGCCGCGTGCCCCAACAGGCGCCTCCTCGACCTCATCGCCCGGCTCAAGGAAACCCTTTCACGCTACGAACGACTCTATATGCGAGATGCGTCGCTCGTCGCGGCCTCGGTGGCTCAGCACCTGCGGGTGATCGAAGCGCTCGAGGCGAAGGACCTCGACCGGGCGGTGGGGGAGCTGGAGGAGAACTGGCGCTTCGCGCTCGAAACGTTGCTGGTTCGACTGGGGGAGCCGTGAAGCGAGCGCGGCAGTATCAGAATGACGACAAAGTTGCGACAGCTAGTAGCTTTTCCGCGTTCTTTGCGCCATTATCGGAACAACTCGGCCCTTGCGGCGGTTTAACAAGCAGTATACGACAGTCGAAGCTGACCGCACGCGTTCCGGCGCACCCGGCGAAGCACGCCTGGGTGGCGCCTATTCGTGCGTAGTGTTTTTTGGAGGAATGGTGTCTCGAAAGCCCACAACAGGCGGGCGCCGCAAGGCCGCGCGGCGTCCCGATACCCTTAGCGATCAC
Organism: Gemmatimonadaceae bacterium; assembly: GCA_036565685.1. Taxonomy (GTDB): domain Bacteria; phylum Gemmatimonadota; class Gemmatimonadetes; order Gemmatimonadales; family Gemmatimonadaceae; genus JADGGM01. Next base: position 12,637 of record DATCXR010000357.1, on the reverse strand, counting down.
ATGACTGGCGACATTCTCGACATCTATATCGCGGAGACCCAGCGGGTGCCCACGCGCACGGCCGCCGAACAGAAGGCCATCGCTCGCGTGATGCGCGACCCCAAGCGTCCGCTAGAAGAGCGCGAGCGCGCGCGCGAGGCGCTCATCTCGGCCAACCTCCGATTCGCGTTCTCGATCGCCAAGCAGTACCAGCATCGCGGCCTCGACCTCTCCGATCTCATCGCGGAGGCCAACAGCGGACTCGTACGCGCGGCCGACAAGTACGATCCCGATGTAGGTGTGAACTTCATCAGCTACGCGGTGTGGTGGATTCGCCAGGCCATCCACGCGTCGATCACCAAGCAGTCGCGCTCCGTGCGTCTGCCGCTGAGCCGCGCGAGCGACCTCACGCGGATCGCCCGCGCGCGCGCGGTGCTCACCGACACCCTCGGCCGTGATCCCACGGTGGAGGAGATCGCCAAGGTCGCCGAGCTCTCCGTGGATCTCACCAAGGATCTCGTGGCGCTCACGCAGCCCGAGCGCTCGCTCGATGAGCCGCTCAACACGGGCCACGGCGACCGCAGCGGCCGGACGCTCACGAGCATCGTGGCCGCCGAGACGGATGACGAAGACGGCGCGCTCCCCATGGGAATCGAGGACGAGTCGCGTCGCGAGCTCCTCCTTCGCGCGCTGGAGACGCTCTCTCCGCGCGATCGCCGAGTGCTGGTGCTCTACTACGGCCTCGAGAGCGGCGAACCGATGACGCTCGACCAGATCGCCAAGATCTTCGGCATCACCCGCGAGCGCGTCCGTCAGCTCCGCGACCGCGCCCTGGCGACGGTCCGCCGCGGCGAGAGCGCCGAGCAGCTGAAGCGGGAATGGGCGGCGTAAGCTACTAGGGTTCAGGGTTCAGGAACTGCTCCCACCCGAGCCAGTCATCAAGAAGCCCGTCATCTTCGCGTTCGCGAGGATGACGGGCTTGTTGTTATCCGGCGCATGCTACCGCCGGTACGACTCTGACTTTGGGGCAGTGTCCTGAACCCTGAACCCTGCCCCCTGAACCCTGGTACTTCACCCCGCCGAACACTCCTTGCTCAGATCCCCGCCGCGCGCATCGACCTCGGGCTGCGGGAGCGGGATGTTCCATAGCGGAGCGTTCTCGAACTCCATACCCAGCCCCGCCGGTGGATTGCTGCCATTGAGCTTCCCGAACATGCGAGCGTCCACCCAGCGCGACGGACTCTCCCAGAGCAACGAGTAACGCTTCTCATAGAGAATCTGATTGAGTACAGCGTCCGCTCCGCTCACCGACGCAGCGCTGAGTCCTCCATCCACAGTCCGCAGGACGTTGGCGAGCGCCAATGCGCCGGGATAGTCACCCTGGCCCCACAGCACTTCCGCCTTCAGCGCGATCAGTTCCTTGTTTGTAAGGAGCCGTACCGGCGTGGTCGGAGTCGGATAGATGTTGTAAGCCCAATCCGAACCGACACCTGTCAACGTCAGCTCGGTGGTCTTCGTGAGCTTGCGGAGCCTATCGTCGCCAGCGTCCGCTTCACTGACCACCCGCGCGTTCGCGCGGAAGTCGGTCGCGGCGGGGTCGCCGTAGAGTGCATTGGTGGCATCGCCGGAGGCCGTGCTGTACTCATGCTGCGGCCCGGCGTCGAGCGCGGCAATGGTAGATGCGCCAGCATCCAGGAACGAGGCATCGAGCGCGGCGCTCGCCTTGCTCAAGGCATCCTGGTTTATCGGCCCGCCAGCGCTGCCGCCTGGAGGAGCGTAATCGACGAAGCCGAGATACACGTACGCCTTTGCGGCGAGCCCGCGATTGAACTTCGCGAAGCCCGCTGGGTCGTCGAATCCCGCAAACCCGGCGGGAAGCGGGAATGGGAACGCTGCGCCACCCGCTTGCAGGTTGGTGTTCGCTTCGTCGAGCAGATCAGCGATGTACTTCAGTACGTCCGGCTTGCAGTTGAGCGGGGCAACTGGTCCGGTGGGCTCGATATCGACGTTGATCGGTACACCCGCGGTATCTCGCGTCTCGATCGCGCGCATGAACTCCAGCGCTTTGAACGTCTTGATGAAGCCGAGCGTGGCATTCTTCTGCTCGTCGGTCAGCACGCTCGCGTCGGCCGCTTCTACACCGTGGATACCGATATTCGCCTGGCGGATCGGCTGGAAGGGCCAGTTGGATGTCCCGTTGAAGCCGCCCGGATCGATGTTCGGACCTAGGAGGTCCGAGACCCACCGCGGCTCGGACACGGGAAGGTTGTACCCATCCCGCCCCATGATCTCGGCGCGCAGGATCTCAGACGTGTTGGCCGCGCGGTCGTAGCCGAGCAGACCGGTAGCCAGCGCAGCGACCTGCGACACGCTGGTGATGTTCGAGTAATCGCTCACACTCGGGTTGTTCAGATCCGGACGCGAGGGGTCCTCGCAGGCGGCGATGAAAACGACACCGAGCGCGAACGCGATGATTCTGGTTCGCATTGGGCTTGTGCCTCGTATCGGAAGGGTTGCGAAATCAGTTTTCCGGGTTCGCATCTCAGAAGTCCACGCCGAGCGTGAAGAAGAAGCTCCGCGACGGCGGATAAGGCGCGACATCCTGGCCTCTGTTGATGTTCTGGTTGCCGAAGTTGCTGACCTCGGGATCCAACCCTATGTAGTTGGTCCAGGTGTACAGGTTGCGGCCACTCGCTTCCAGGCGCACCGCGCTCACCTTGTCGCCGAAGGCGGAGGAGATGAGGCTCGTCGGCAGCGTGTACGAGACGGTGACCTCGCGCAGCTTGGCGAACGACGCTGGCTGCACGTATGGCGAGTTATGATGCCGGTAGGATTGGTAGCGCGAGTTGCCTCCATCGGGCGCATCCGCAAGGCCGGCCCCGTCGTACAGGAGCTGCGTGAGGTTCACGATCGACTGACCCTTACGCCAATCGAGGAGGCCGTAGAGCCGCACGGGGCCGAAGTTGAACTCGTTGGAGAAGCCAATGGAGAAATCGGGCTCGTAGTCACCCAGCGTCACGCGGTCGATCCCGTTTGCGAAGGAAGCCGAGTCCTCGCCCGTGATCTGCGATGGTGATTTACCGACCTCGATGAATCCCTGACCGAAGCGCTTGGAGAACGATCCCGGAGGCGCAAAGGGCGTCACCCCGTCCGGAAGCGACAGCACCTTGCCGACGTTCTTCGCGAAGGTCACGCGGCTCATCCACGAGAAGTCCCCCATCTGCACCGGGAAGCCAGTGAGCGAGGCCTCGACGCCGCGGTTGCGGATCTCGCCGCCATTGAGGATACGGGTGGTGAAGCCCATGCTCGGCGCGAGCCGCGCCTGCAGGAGCAGGTCGGTGTTGTTCTTCTGGTAGTAGGTAGCCGAGAACGCGAGGCGCGAATCGAGCGCCGCCGCGTCGAGACCGAGCTCGATCTCCTTCTCTCGCTCCGGGTGCAGGTCCGGATCGGCTACTGTACCACCAAGCTGCACGCCGTTCTGACCGGTGTATGGGCTGCCGGTGAACGACCCGAACTTGTTGCCATAGAGCGGCTCGTTACCGGTCTCGCCGTACGCCGCGCGGAGCTTGAACTCGTCCATCGGCCCGATGTTCGTCCAGCGATACGACGCCGCCACCTTCGGGTAGTAGAAGAGCTTGTTGACGTCCGCGTTGTTGGTGCTGCGCTGCCCCAAGATGCCGGCGCTCAAAAGAAGCCGCTGATCGAGAAGGAGCACCTGCTCCTGCGCGTACCAGGCGAGGCTGCGGACCTGCGTCCGATTCTGGGTGGCGGACACGTTCACGCCGCGGTCCACGTTCTGCTGGCCGGCCAGAAGGTCGGTAGTAGTGACCGCCACGTCGTTGAACGAATCGAAGCCGCGACGGACGCCCGCCGAAGTGGTAGCCTCGAGTCCCATCCCCGTGTACGTATGCGCGAGCGTGAAAGCCAGCGGCGCGCGAGTCTCGACCGCCTGGCGGTCGATAGTCGTGCCCGGGAAACCGTCGGCCGGCTCCCAGTAGAGCGACGGCGGCGCGTACATGTTCGACTTGAAGCCGTAGTGGTCGACCCCCGCATCCAGCGTGGCCTTCAGATTCTGAGCGTCCGTGGTGAACACAGTGTACTGGGCGTTCACCGACCCCATGAAGCGGAAGTTGTCTTCCGGTGTCTTCATCAACTCGATCGTCTGGAGCGGGTTGCTCGAGTTCGAGAGGAAGGGGTTCTTCGGGTAGACGCCGTTCACCGGCTCGAAGTCGAAGAACGTCGGCGTAGCGGCGAACACCACGTACGGGCTGATATTGGTGTTGTCGTTGTTGCTGATCCCGCGCTTGGTGAGCGAGTGGATCAGGTTCGTGTTCACCTGGATCTGCAGCCGGTCGCCCACGTGCTGCGTGAGGTTGGCCCTGAGCGACTGCTTGTCGTAGCCGGTACCGTACTGGATGCCGTTGTCGTGCATCGCGAGTCCGGACATGAAGTACTGAGTGTTGTCGCTCCCTCCGCTCACGCTCAGGTTGCTCGACCAGCTCAGGCTCCTGTCGCCGTAGACCTGCTTCTCGAAGTCGTTGAAGCCGCCGGTCCGGTTGAACCAGGCCTGCACGCTGTCGGTGGAGACACCGACATCGGTGGCGTAGTCCATCGCGTCGGCGAGGTTGAAGCGGCGGAGCCCCAGCTTGTGCGCCTGCACGTTGGTGCCGAAGCGCTGGCTGAAGCTGAACTTGGGCGCGCCCGACTGTCCCTTCCTGGTGGTGATCACCACCACGCCGTTGGCCGCGGCCGAACCGTAGATCGCGGCTGCCGAGGGTCCCTTGAGGACTTCGATGGAGGCGATGTCGTTCGGGTTGAGGTCGGCGATGCGGTTGACGCTGTTGTCCTGGTTGTCGCCGCCGCCCTGCGTGATCATGTTCAATCCGCTGGCGGTGGTGGTGTTGGACACCGGCAGACCGTCCACCACGTACAGCGGCTCGGAGCTGCCATAGATGGACGTCACGCCGCGCATGCGGATCTGCATGCCGCCGCCCGGGGCGCCGGAGTTGGAGGTGATCTCCACGCCAGCCACCTTCCCCTGGAGCGCGTTGTCCAGAGTGGCAGCGTGCGCTCGCGTCAGCTCTTCACCGCCTACCGAAGCCACGTCGTTGGCCGCGTTGAGCCGCGAAATGGACGTCGCCTGTCCGGTGATGATCTCGGTGTTGAGCCGGAGCACGTCGGCCGTGAGGTGGACCGCCACCTCCTGCTGGTCCGCGGCCACTGCAACAGTGGCCTGCTTGTAGCCGATCCGCCGCACGTCGAGGGTGACGGCGCCATCCGGCACCCGGACGGCGAATTTCCCATCCGCATCGGTGAGGGTTCCGATCGTAGTCCCCCGCACCTGAATCTGCGCCGAGGCAATCGCCTGGCCCGTTTCGGCATCATCCACGCTTCCCCGGATCTGCCGCTGGGCTCCCTGCGCTGCAGCGGCGCCAGCCGTCGCGAAGCTGAACAGGGCAGCCCACGCAAGAACACTGTACGTTCGCACGTCGCCTCCTTCCCGCAAAAAAGTGATCGCGGCCGGCCCCTCTACTCAGTCTTATGGTGCAGGCCGCTGCGCGGCGAGGATACTGGATGTTCATCGATGTGTCAATGATGTGTCAGGCACACCAGGACCAAAGTGTGTACAGTGTCGAGACCGTCACAAGGCGCCTGTGACGCGCCAGCATCCTTCGAGAGCTGCCCTCTGCGATCACCCGGAACCGTATTGCCGACGCCGTCGTACTAGTCTGGAGCAGGCGAGGCGCTACCCGTACGAGCGATGCGCTGCGCCCATCACCTCAAACTTCGGAATGGTCATGTCACGCGCAGCGACAATCGTATCGGCGATACTTCTCACGCTCCCCACATCCGCGTTCGCGCAGGAGCGTCCGGGACTCCGCCCGATCCAGCAGCCCAGCCGCAACACCTTCGGGATCCATGGCGCCATGCTGATCCCCCTGGGCGAGTTCGACACCTACATCGGCAATGGATATGGATTGGACGTCGGCTACCTCCGCGATCTCGACCGGAGCGGCGCCGTGCAGCTCCGCGTGGAGGGCGGCTTCGTCCGCTACGGTCACGAGCGCGAGCGCGCGTGCCTCGTCAACTGCCGGATAAACGTGGACATTACGACATCGAACGACATCGGAGTGTTCGGCGTCGGACCCCAGTTCAGGGTGCCGCGTGGCCCGATCCGCCCCTACGTCACCGGCACCGTGGGGCTGGCCTACTTCTTCACGCACTCCTCCCTCGAGGGGACGTTCGACAACGAGGACTTCGCCGACACGAAGAACTTCGACGACCTGGTCTTCTCCTGGACCGCCGGCGGCGGCTTCCAGGTCCCGGTGCGCCAGGGCCCCAGGCCGATCTCCATAGACGTCGGCGTCCGCTACCACGGCAACGGCAAGGCCTCCTACCTCCGGAAAGGGAGCATCACGGACAATCCCGATGGCACCATCACCATCGACCCCATCGAGAGCGAGGCGAACTTTCTGTCGGTAAGGCTGGGGGTGGCGTTCGGGTTCTAGTCTCGGCTGGCATGCTTGGTTCTCAGGGATAGGGCAGCCCGCGGTTGATCGCGGAGAGCGCGGAGGACCGCGGAGGGCGCGGAGGGGAACTGCACAAGGAGTCAGGCTACCAACCGCTACGAGCAAAAGAAAAAGGGGAACTGCTCCCTCGCCTCCGGTTCTGCCCGGGTGGGCAGGACTCGGATTGCGCGAGCAGTCCCCCAAAGACCCCTTCTTCGAGATCTCGGCCTTACGGTTCTTCTCTGCTGTTCGAGATCCCGGCCCTACGGCTTTTCTCCGCGCCCTCCGCGGTCCTCCGCGCTCTCCGCGATCAACCGCGGGCTGCCCTATCCCTCGCAGACCAGGCAAACCAGGCAGACCAGCCACCCCCAACACAGAAGTAGCGCTCTCGGATAGCCCGCGGTACGCCTCCTGCCGCGAACCACCGACTCGCCGCGTTCGGCGACAGGGTGAACTTCGAAAGGCAGGAGTGCAGTAGACATGACCTCGATCAGCATCGAACACGTCACGGACGAGGAGCGCGAGCAGGCCGGCGAGCGCTCGAGGGCTGGAGATGGGAACGGCGGTCGCCATGGAAACGGCGGCCGGTACATAAACGTCGGCGACAAGGAGCGCTGGCTCTCGATAGCGGGGGGTGCGGCGCTCGCCCTCTATGCGCTGAAACGGCGATCGCCCGCTTCGCTCGCCCTCGCGGCCGGGGGCGCGGCGCTCATCGGTCGCGGCGCCACGGGGCACTCCCCCGTCTACCAGCGGCTCGGCGTGGACACCGCGGACCCCGACGCAGTCCGCCAGAACGTGCTCGCCGCGGTGCTCCCCTCGCGCAAGCTCGAGGCCGAGCGCGCCTACACCATAATGCGGCCGCGGCACGAGCTCTACGCCTTCTGGCGCAACTTCGAGAACCTCCCGCAATTCATGGAGCACCTCGAGTCGGTCACGGTGACCAGCGACGGCCGCTCGCACTGGGTCACCAGGGCGCCCATCGGAAAACCGATCTCGTGGGACGCCGAGATCACCGAGGACGTGGAAGACCGCGTCATCGCCTGGCGCTCGCTCCCCGACTCGGTGGTGGAGAACTCCGGGCAGGTACACTTCAGCGACGCCGCGGACGGACGCGGCACCATGGTGCGCGCGCGGATCATCTACCAGGCGCCGGGCGGGAAGACCGCCCAGGAGATCTCGCGATTCTTCGGCGAGTCGGCCTCGCAGCAGTTGCGCGACGATCTACGTCGCTTCAAGCAGGTGATGGAAGCGGGCGAGACCCCCACCACCGAAGGACAGCCCCACGGGCAGCGCAAGGAGGCGAAGCGATGAAAGCGGTATGCTGGCAGGGGAAGACCGACGTGCGCGTGGAGACGGTCCCCGACCCCGAGATCCTTCGCCCGCACGACGCGATCGTGCGCATCACATCTACGGCGATCTGCGGCTCCGATCTGCATCTATATGATGGCATGATCCCCACCATGAAGCACGGCGACATCCTGGGGCACGAGTTCATGGGTGAGATCGTGGACACCGGCAAGGAGGTCCGCGACCGGAAGGTGGGCGACCGGGTGGTGATCCCGTTCAGCATCGGCTGCGGCAGCTGCTGGTACTGCCAGAACGAGCTCTGGTCACTCTGCGACAACAGCAACCCCAACGCGGGGATGGTCGAGGCGCTCTACGGCTACAGCGGGGCCGCCATCTACGGCTACTCGCACCTCTACGGCGGCTACGCTGGCGGGCAGGCGCAGTTCGCGCGCGTCCCCTGGGCCGACGTCAACTCCTTCCCGATCGCCGACGGTCTCACCGACGAGCAGGTGCTCTTCCTATCCGACATCCTCCCCACCGGCTGGCAGGCGGCGGAGCGCGGCGATATCCAGAAGGGCGATACTGTAGCCGTATGGGGGTGCGGCCCCGTTGGTCAGTTCTCCATCCAGAGCGCCATCCTCCAGGGCGCGGGGCGCGTGATAGCGATCGACCGCTTCCCGGTCCGCCTCCGTCTGGCCGCCGAGGCGGGCGCGGATGTGATCAACTACGAAGAGACGAAGGATCTCGTGGAGGTGCTGAAAGAGCTCACCGGCGGCCGTGGCCCGGACGTGTGCATCGACGCCGTGGGGATGGAAGCGCACGGCCACTCGCTCGACTACTACTACGACCGCGTGATGACCGCCACGAAGATGGAGATGGATCGCGCCAACGTCCTTCGCCAGGTGATCCAGGCGTGCGGCAAGGGGGGCCGCGTCTCGGTGATCGGCGTCTACGCCGGCTTCATCGACAAGTTCCCCTTCGGCGCCCTCTTCGGCAAAGGCCTCACCCTTCGCGCCGGCCAGTGCAACGTCCAGAAGTCGATGGGTGCTCTCCTCGACCGAATCCGCAACGGCGAGATCGACACGACATCACTGATCACCCACCGCCTCACCCTCGATGACGCCCCTCACGGCTACGACATCTTCAAGAACAAGGAGGATGAGTGCGTGAAGGTGGTGATGCAGGTTAGTTGAAAGGAAACAGGGAACAGGAAACAGGGAACAGGAAACAGGTACTGGCTCCTAGAGGTAGAGCCTTCTATGCGGAGCCAGTACCTGTTTCCTGTTTCCTTTAACCTGATATGACCTCCCTCGCCTCAGTTATGACCCATGTTCAAAACCCTGTGGACAATGTTCATAACTTTTGACCGGTGGCCATAACCTCGGCGGAGCGTTCATAGTAGGCGCCGCGTTTTTCGCCGCGGACTACCAGTTCGTTGCGGTTGACGAGCTTTTCGAGGACGGCGCGAGCTTCGCGGCCGCCGATCTGGCAGAGGTCGGCTGCCTGGCTGCGCGTTATGCGGCCGTGGGCGTCCACGAACTGGAGAATCATCTGTTCGCGCTGGATCGGCTCAATCCCGGTCAGCCTAATGTGCTCCGCCGGTCTGCCTAACGCGCGGTAAGTCGCTGCAGAGAAATGATATACCCGCTCGCGACGCTCGCTCCGCGCCTCCAGTACACCAGACTCCACCAGACGCTCGAGCACCGAGCGCGTCGCCGGCTCCGAGCGCTGGACCAGCTCCGCGGCCCGCGCCAGCTCCAGCCGACGCTCCCGGTCCACTGCGTTCACGATGAGCATCTCGTCCACGCTCACCCGCTGGCCGGGCGAAGGCCCCTGGCCGTCCCGCTCCATTATGAACCTGGCCAGCGCCAGATTCGCCGAGCCGCCCGCCAATACCAGCTGCACGCTCCCGGGGGTGCTCCGCGAGTAGTCGGGCGCCGGACGGCCATAACGCAGTTGGCCCTCGAAGATCGTATCGATCCCGCGGCCGGTCCGCTCCACCAGGCCAATCCGCTTGAACGCGTCCGCCAGTACGGGGTTCCGCGGGCGCGGTGCGGTCACGAGGATGTTGTCGAGCCGCACCTCGTCCGGAAATCCGCCAGGGGAGCTCACCTCGATCTCGTCTGGCTTCCATTGCACGTGCACCGCCCCGAGCCGGGTGTAATCCCTATGGATGAGTGCGTTGTGAAACGCTTCGCGGAAGCCGGAGGGGCTGTAGTCGGGGATCCCGGCACGCACGGGGCCCACCGCGATCTCTTCCTCCTCGTTGCGCGCATCGAATCTCCGCGCCACCTCCTCGGCGACCCTGATCAGCGGGAGCCGGAAGAACTCGTTCGCCGAGATGCGGGTGCCGCTCAGTACCTGGAAGGCTACCTCGTGCGTGGGCACCAGCCGCGCGATCGCCTCCTCGCGCCCCAGTATCAACAGACCGGCCACCCGCACCCGATCCACCCGCTCGCCCCCTGCCCCGCCGCCAGCCGACGATTCACCCAGGCCGAGTGCTCGGACGATCTCGTGGTCGGAGAGCTCGAGGAGCGACGCGTCCGCGCGGCCGCGGTTGCGCGCCACCATCTGCCGGAGCCGCTCGACCTCGAGCGGGTCGAGGTCCTCCCACTTCGCCTCCGGCACCACCAGGGATGAGTAGTCGAGCGCCCCCCTGCTCGCCTCGCGCGACTGCATCTCGTGCGCGAGGAACGGGAGGCAGCGCGGCCTGCCGTGAACATCCATCGCTCGCCGCTTGTAGACGCCGGTGTTGGTGGAGGTGACCGGCCGCCCGGGCGGGATCTCGACCACTAGCACCTCGTGCCCATCGAGCGAGGCCACGCTGCACTCCACCGGGCAGCTTGGCACGGTGTGATTGGCGACGAACGCCTCCACGCGCCGCGGGTCGGTATAGCTTCCGTGCCGCGCGCGCGCGCCCGTCACCCGACCGTCGTCTTCGACACCGACGAGTAGCACCCCTCCCCGCCCATTCGCCTGGCACACCACGGCCTCGAGCAGCTCCGCGTCGGAGAGCGGCGCGGCCTCCTCCCCCTTGAGCTCCACACCGAAGTTCTCGCCTTGGGCGACGATCTGGCGGAGCGATTCCTCGGTGAGCATGCGGCTAGAGGGGGATGAGCTGCGGAGGTGATGCGGAGGGAGATTGCGACGGGCTACCGCCGACTGTAATAGCCCCCACGGGCTTGAGCAAGAACTTACGTCAGGGAGCAGGCCAGGGCTCCAGGAATTCGAAGCGCTCTACGCTTCGTATCCTCTCGAAATCAGCCACGTTGTTGGTCACGAGCGTCAGACCTGAAGACCGGCAGGAGGCGGCGAGCAGGACATCGTTCAGGAACGATCTCCCGAAGCCACCCGGGCTCAGCGCCTTCGTTTGGACCAGCTGAGCCACGATCTCACCGCTCCGCACCCAATCAGCCAGGGAGGGCGTGACGGTTCTCCGGCGTGACTCGAATGGCTTGATGTACGCGGCTCTGATCATTGCCGCTCGTCGAGCGTCTACCGCGCCAAGCAGCAACTCCTGAATCACCACCGCATGCAACCACGTAACCGGGAGATAAGAGGAATAGAAGGAAGCCAACTCCTCCGCCTTCGCGGCATCGCGATCTGCGGCGATATAGACGTTGGTATCGAGGACAAAGCGCCTCAACCGCCGGTCCCGTCACGCAGGACATCGCGCATGGCACGCGCTCCAGCAACGCGGCGAACTCCTTCCAGTACCTCCTGGCGGAAGGCCACGAGATCGAGTGCCTCTTCTATCGTTTCCGTTTCGGTTGCCGTGCCGAGTATACGCTGTGCGCGATTGATCTTCGCCTGGGTGAGGCGGAGGTTCTTTCGCACCTTCCCAGCTTTCTCTGCCATATTGCCCGTCCCATCTTCTGGTGTACAGACAAGATACAGTGTTTGTACAGACGTAGCCACCCCTTTCAGACGTCGTCATCCCTTTCCAGTACCCGATCGCAACGCGCAGGCGATTAGCTTTGGGATGAGATAGGAGATGCGGCGAACACGGGGAATCGTACGACGGCCGCGGAGCACCCTCGCCCGCGGCGCCACCCGGCCGCAGCCTCGAGCAGCCACAATCGGAGAAGAGATGCAGTCGATCGCCATTGCACGCGCGCGCGTGCCGCTCGCCGCGCGCGCGATCGCCACGATGTTCGTCACGGCCCTCATCGCGGCTTCGCTCACGGCCTGCGGCGGCGGAGCCGATGTAGGCTCCGCCGCCGAACGTCCCGGCAACGACCAGGGGTACCGCGGAGTCGTCCTCCCGGCACCGCTCGCGAAACCGAGCTTCGTCCTCACCGATACCAAGGGCCAGCCCTTCGACTTCCGCAAGGAGACCGACGGCTCGCTCACGCTCCTCTTCTTCGGCTACACCAACTGCCCCGACGTCTGCCCCGTGCACCTCGGCAACATTCACACGGTGCTCGAGCAGATGCCGTTCGACGTGAAGAGCCACACGAAGGTGGTGTTCGTGACCACCGACCCCGAGCGCGACACACCCGAGCGGCTTCGCTCCTGGCTTGACAACTTCGACCCGTCGTTCATCGGCCTGCGCGGAACGGTCGATGAGGTGAACCGGATCCAGGCCACCCTGCACCTCCCGCCCGCCGTGGCCAGCGCGCCGCACGGCGCCGACAGCAGCTACGACGTGGGACATGCCGCGCAGGTGATCGCCTTCTCCCCCTCCGACAACATGGCCCACGTGATCTACCCCTTCGGAATCCGGCAGCAGGACTGGGCCAACGATCTCCCGAAGCTCATGACCGACAAGTGGGCCGCGAAGTGAGCGGGGGTCAGGTCTGCAATCGTGAATTGGTACAGCTGGCACGTGCCAGCTGTACCAATTCACGATTGCAGACCTG
>DATCXR010000354.1:0-5382 GCA_036565685.1 Gemmatimonadaceae bacterium | reverse complement strand
TGTCAGGGGTGATGAAGCCAAAGCCCTTGGCATCGTTGAACCACTTCACCTTGCCTGTGACACGCATTTCCAACTCCTGAATGTGATCTTGTTCAGGGAGCGGAACGCGCCGAGCCCTGACAAATCGTAACGGGTTCACACCGGCCCCAGTGCCGGCGCTGGCCCACACCCCCGGCTCCATACACGACGGCCCGGGCGGTTCGTCCGCCCGGGCCTTCGGAGCAATCGGGTGGTGCCGGTGCGAATATAGGACGGCCCGAAAAAAATGGCAATAGTGGTCCCGTCCGCCTAACGCCGCGCGCGGGCGCTCGCTCGCGCCCGGGGATGGTCGCCTTTCTCCGCTGCCCGCACGTGCTCCACGAACATCGCCTGTGCCAGACGGTTTGCGTCGCGGTTGAAGTCGTCGTGCTGCCGCTCACCGAGCGCGCCCAGCTCCGCCAGCTGATGGTGGTGCAGCATACGCCCCGCCTCGCGGAAGGTCCTCAAGGTATCCTCTGCCATGCGCGACATGGCAATGTCGCGTACGAGGCGTCGATAGTCGTCCTCGCGCGCGACGTCGGCCAGCTCACGCGCGGCTCCCACCACCTTCCCCATGACCTTCTTCCTCATCCCCGTCCCGGCGCCGAGCGACTGCTGGAATTCCTCGAGCAGTCGCTGAAGTTCTTCCATGATGGGCATGAACCGAGCGCCCAGCTCACTGAATCGCGGATCGTCCGCATCGTCTCCATGGTCGCGCAACGCCTCCACGAACGCCCTGTGCAGCACGACCGCGTCGTCTACCTGGCTCTGGAGAAAGTCGTTCCCCGTCTCCATTCCATCCTCCTCAAATCATTAACCCAGTACGGTCGTGCATGGAGTGAGCCAGGGGGGAGGGGGGAGAGAAAGCAGAAAGCAGAGAGCAGGAACGGCAAGGAGACAGGGAACAGGAAACAGGTACCTGCCCTGGCGGTAGAGCCCTCTCCCCAGGAGGTCCTACCCGTTCCCTGTTTCCTGTTTCCTGTCTCCTTTCCCCTCTCTCCTTTCCCCTCTCTCCCCTCACCCTCTCAACTCCCCAGGGTCGACCTCACACCCGTCACGTAGTACTCGGTATCGCCGAAGCAGGAGGTGGGGACGCCGCGGTGTTCCTCGTAGGTGATCGCTACGTTCTGGCCCATCGTCTTCGTGATCACCGTCGCCAGGGAGTCGTCGCGAACGGTGAAGGAGAAAATCTTGGGGAGGGCGCCGGGGAGGTTTACCATGGCGAGCTCGCCTTCCCACGTTTTGCAGAGCCAGCCCTCCTTGGAAAACTTCTGCACGTAGCCCGTCTTGGCTCCGGTGGCGTAGGCAAAGTGGAGCGCGCCCAAGGTGTAGAGCGCAGCCAGGAGGATGGGTACGAAGATTATCAGGCCGAGCGCGACCTTCAGGCGCGACTTCCAGCGTGACCGCGTCGCGCCTGGCTGAGCTGCCACATCGTCTGTGTTGTAGCCGCGGGGTGGGTGTTCGATGTCGTCGGGCATGTAGCTTGGCTCCGTGGGAGTGATCCTGTATGCTGACGCGGTGAGGCGCTCATGGCCTGCGGTTCGTCATCCCCGCGAAAGCGGGGAACCAGGTTCGAGCCCGCTAACCTGGTTCCCCGCTTTCGCGGGGATGACGAGTCACGCCGACGATCACGTCGATGCGCTACGCAATATCCGACCCCCTCACATCGGGCGCTGCCGCCTATAGCTTTCGAGCATGACGTTCGCGATACGCAGGTCGACCGTCACCACCGTCGTCGGCGGGGTGCCGGTAGGAAGTGGCCACCCGGTGGTGGTCCAGTCCATGACCAACACCGACACCGCCGATGCCGCCGCCACCGCGGATCAGGTGGTAGCTCTCGCTCGTGAAGGCTCGCAGCTGGTTCGCGTCACGGTCAACAACGACGACGCGGCCGCCGCCGTCCCGGAGATCGCGCGCCGCGTGGCCGACGCCGGGGTCAGCGTTCCCATCATCGGTGACTTCCACTATAACGGCCACCTCCTCCTGGCCAGACACCCCGAGTGTGCTCGTGCTCTCGCCAAGTACCGCATCAATCCGGGCAACGTGGGCGGGAAGCGGCGCGACGAGAACTTCCGCACCATAGTGCAGATCGCCGTCGACAACGACAAGACCATCCGGATCGGCGTCAACTGGGGCTCCCTCGATCAGGACCTCCTAACCGAGATGATGGACGAGAACGCGGCGCGCCCCGAGGCGCTCGACGCGCACGACGTCTACATAGAAGCGATGCTCGAGAGCGCGCTCCGCTCGGCGGCACTCGCCGAGGAGGTGGGGTTGGGACACGACCGCATCATCCTCTCGGCCAAGGTCTCGGGCGTGCGCGACCTGGTGGAGGTATACCGCCGCCTCGCCGCGCGCTGCGACTACCCGCTCCACCTCGGTCTCACCGAAGCGGGGATGGGCAACAAGGGGGTCATCGCCAGCACCGCGGGACTCTCGATCCTCCTCAGCGAAGGGATCGGTGACACGATCCGCGTCTCGCTCACCCCGCGACCCGGTGGCGATCGTACCGAGGAGGTGCGCGTGGCGCAGCAGATCCTCCAGTCGCTCGGCCTGCGGAGCTTCATGCCCCAGGTGACCGCGTGCCCCGGCTGCGGTCGTACGACGTCCACCTTCTTCCAGCATATGGCCGAGGACATCCAGGGCTACCTGCGCGAGCAGATGCCCCTGTGGAGAGACAGATACCCCGGCGTCGAAGAGCTGCGCGTGGCCGTGATGGGGTGTGTCGTCAACGGCCCAGGCGAATCCAAGCACGCCGACATCGGCATCTCCCTCCCCGGCACCTTCGAGGCGCCCAAGGCCCCCGTCTACATCGACGGCAAACTCTCCGTAACCCTCAAGGGCGATGGAATAGTGCCGGAGTTCCTGGGGATACTGGAGAGGTATGTGGAGGGGAGATATGGAGCGAGGGAGAAGGAAACAGGGAACAGGAAACAGGGAACAGGAACTGCTCCCGCATAGAGGGTCTTCTCCGCGGGAGTCGGTACCTGTTTCCTGTTTCCTGTTCCCTGTTTCCTTTCACCTGCTTCTCATGGATACTCGCAAAATCGGCTCCCTCTCCGTCTCCATCGTCGGGCTTGGGTGCAACAACTTCGGGAACCGGCTGAACGTGGATGCGACCGCGAAGGTGATAGACGCGGCGCTCGACAGCGGTATCAACTTCCTCGACACGGCCGACATCTACGGGAAGACGCTGAGCGAGGAGTACATCGGACGCGCGCTCGCGGGTCGGCGCGACGAGGTCGTGATAGCCACCAAGTTCGGAAAGCCGGTGGACGAAGAACGCCGCGGCGCACGGCCAGATTACGTGAAGCGCGCGGCCGAGGACAG
Organism: Gemmatimonadaceae bacterium; assembly: GCA_036565685.1. Classification (GTDB taxonomy): domain Bacteria; phylum Gemmatimonadota; class Gemmatimonadetes; order Gemmatimonadales; family Gemmatimonadaceae; genus JADGGM01. The sequence continues at coordinate 2,034 of DATCXR010000354.1, read as the reverse complement.
CCTGCGCCGCCTGCGTACCTACCACATCGATCTCTACCAGATCCACGAGCCCGACCCGTCGGTCCCCATCGAGGATACGCTAGGCGCGCTGAACGAGCTGGTGAGCGAGGGGAAGGTTCGCGAGATAGGCTGCTCGAACTTCAGCGCGGATGAGTTGCGCGCGGCGCAGCTCGCGGTGCCCGCCGATGCTGCGCGATTCGTGAGCGTACAGAACGAGTACAGCCTGCTCCACCGCGACCCCGAGGACGACGTTATCCCCCTCTGCGAACAGCTCGGGATCGCCTTCCTCCCCTACTACCCTCTGCACAGCGGTCTCCTAACCGGCAAGTTCCGCCGCGGGAAGCCCGCCCCAGAGGGAACCCGCATCGCCAATTCCGCGAAGCGCACCGAGTGGATGGCCGAAGAGAAGATGACGGCCGTGGAGTCTCTGATCGCCTTCGCCGAGTCGCGCGGCCACACGATCCTCGAGCTGGCCTTCTCCTGGCTCCTCTCACAACCCGTGGTCGCCTCCGTCATTGCCGGCGCCACTTCCCCCTCCCAGGTCAAGAGCAACACCTCCGCGGGGTCGTGGAAGCTGACTGACTACGAGTTGAGGGAGATCGATAGAGTGGTGGGACGCGGGAAAGCAGGAAGCAGGGAACAGGGAACAGGAAACGGGAAACAGGTACCGGCTCGCGGGGAGAGAGCCCTCTAACTCAGGGCGGTTTACTGTCTCCTGTTCCCTGTTTCCTGTTCCCTCTTTCCCTCTCCCCCCGCCCTCGCCTCCAGCTCATCCACCATCCTCCCCAGCTCGGTCATGATGGGGGTGCGGAAGTTGGTTTCGGTGAGGCGGTCGTAGAAGCGGCGGAAGCGGGTGGTGCCTTCGGCGCGGCCGCCGGGGAGTTGGCTCCAGGCGGTCTCGGGGAATTCTGTGCGGGCGAGATTAGCTGCGAGCGTGCCGGCGCCGTGGAGAAGCTCGGCGGCTTTCACCCAGCGTCCACGCTCGTCCGAGTCCATCAGCCGCTGCAGTACATCCTCGCGCCGCTCCTCCTGCGAGAGCTCCACGCCGTCGTCGTCGTAGCGGCGCTCGACCACGCCGAGCAGACTCTCGAGGATCGCGCTCCCGAACTTCTCTCCGACGCGGTCGTCGAAGGTCCCGGCCGGCACGCCCTCGCGTGCGTAGTCCTCCACCACGTCGAGAAGAATTCCCGCGACCACGGTCTCGTCATCCTGGCCGTAGCGCGTGAGAATGATCGCGATGTTGGGGGCCGCGGTGATGTACGGGAGCCGGGCCCCACGTCTCACCTGCTGATCGTGGTGCTTGGCGGCGAATGCCAGCGCGTGATTGATGGGATCGGAGTAACCGTTCATCTCTGTCATGGCGCGGGGGGGGAAGCTGGGCAAGATAGCGCTCGCGCGCGGCGGCTGTAATCGTCGTCGCGTGCTCAGCTCCGGGCGAAGCGCTGCACTATCCGCTCCAGCGCCTCCCGGTCGTCGTCGTCGAAGGTATCCGTCTCCGCCGAGTCTATGTCGAGCACGGCGATCAACTCACCGCCGGGGCCGCGCACCGGCACCACGATCTCCGAGCGCGATCGCGAATCGCAGGTGACGTGACCGGGGAAGTCGTTCACGTCGGGGACCACCACCGAGCGCCCCTCGGCCGCCACCGTTCCGCAAACTCCACTACCAAAGGCGATCTCCAGGCAGCCGAGCGTGCCCTGATAGGGTCCCACGAGGAGCCGCTTCCCCGGTTCGGTCACTCGATAGAAACCGGTCCAGAGGTGTCCGAAGCCGTGGTGGATGAGAGCGCTCACGGTGGACATCTCGGCGATCTCGTCGCGGACGCCCTCGAGGACCACGTCGATGTGCGACTCGAGCTCGGCGTACGCTTGCCGCTTGGGGACGCCACGGAGATCGAGTGTGATTTCAGCCATGATTCTGGTTCGGTCATGCGGGGTCAGGTCTGGAATCGTGAATTGATACGGCCGCTCCGGCCGTATCAATTCACGATTCCAGACCTGACCCCGCATGACCGAACCAGAATCATGGCTGAAA
>DATCXR010000351.1:0-11350 GCA_036565685.1 Gemmatimonadaceae bacterium | reverse complement strand
CGGGGTGAGCGAGCCGCGCAGAACGGCATACGTCGACATCCTGAGCTCGCCGCTCTCGCTCGCGCCGCCGAGGAAGGCCACTGCGTCGCGCAACGGCAGGAGCGCGACCGCCGCGACCTTCAGCTCGATGAGGTGGTTCTGCGTGGTATTGTTGTCCACGGCGATGACCCGCCCTCCCCCGGCCAGCAGCGACAGCGCGGTACACCCTCCCGACCCCACGACGACCGTTGTGTCATCGGCTGTCGGGCGAAGCGCTTCCATCTCCAGAAGCGGGTCCTCACGCACCTGCGCGAAGTACAACCGGTCGCTGCGCCAGCACGACATTGTGAGTCGCGTGACGCACTGCTCGTCGGCCAGGCGCGATGGCGCGCTGGCCACTCCCTGCGCGCTCACGCGGCCTCCCGCCACCCGAGCTCTCGCGTGAGCTCTTCGTAGACTCTCGCATCCAGCTCGGCGTACCGGCGGAGCAGAGCAGCCACCTCGTCGCCGCGGGTGCGCGACTGACGATCGAGCCACTCTCGCACCCACGAGAGATGCCCGCGCTCTTCCTCCAGCATTCGCCGGAGCGCGGCGCGCACGAGCGGGTGCGTGCCTGGACGGCGAGCGTGCTCCACGAAGTGTCTGTACACACGGCGCTCGAACACCTGCGTGAGTGCCAGAATCTCGAGCGGTGATCCTGGCGTGCCCAGCGACGCCGCGTAGCGCGCCTGGTAACTGTCCTTCACCGGCGTGAGCTGCCCTCCCACCGCCACGATGGTCTCTGACCAGAGCAGCGCATGCCCCACTTCCTCCGCACTGTGGCGAGTCAGCTTCACTATCAGCTCGCTGTCGCGGACTCGCCGTGCGAGCTGGCCGAGCAGTAGGCCGCCGTGCAGCTCCGAGACTCGGTAGAAGTTCAGCAGAGCCGCCTCTCGCTGTGTGATTTGCATGATCCCCGACTCCCGTGAATGGACGCATCGAGGATGCGTGGCTAGCGATCGGGTCGATATACGCCGGATGACGTATTCGTTCGCGGAGACGACGTATTCGCGCGGGCATTCGACGCCGGCCCGACTGGCCGGGGGGCGTCGAGGGTCGACTTCAGGTGGTCGACCATCCGCATCCCGCAGAGACGCGTTATGCGGCCCGCGAAGGTCCTGATGGCGATCGCGTCCCCCGCCATCGCCACCGGCACGGCGTCTACCGCGAGCTCGCCGTAGTGGCGGAAGTGTACGGCGGCGTCGAGGACGCGCCGCGCATTCGAGGGGTCGGCCGCGATCCTCCTGGCAAGCAGGTCCGAGGCGCCCTGCGCGTGGCGTACCTCGTCGGCGGCGATGATCCGGAGCAGCTTCGCGAGCACCGGCTCCTCGGCGTCATCACCGAGCCGGCGGAAGAAGTACGCAGCCAGGTGTTCACTCAGCATGAATTCCACGAGCGGCTTTATCTCATCGTCCGGATCGAGATCGGTGCGCGCCGTGGCGCGACGGCTCTCGCGCAGCTCATCGTCCGTGATGGCTGGCTCGTAGCCCACCACGTCCAGATACATTCGCAGAGCGTGGAAGTGCTTGAACCCTTCGTACATCTCCAACGAGAACACTACCCCGGCGTCCACGTCATCCCACGTCAGGCGGATGAGCCGCGCCAGATTCACCGGGTGGTAGGATTCGATGATTGCCGCGTCGCGGAGCTTCTCGAGGATATCGGGGCGCGCGAGCGCGAGCCTGCGATCGATCAGATCCCACGTAACGTCGCGCTCCACCGACCATCTGCCGCGGTCCGCCGCGGCTGCATGGCGTGCGTAGAGCCGCGCATTTGCTCGACTGCTGGATGTCGGCATCTCAGTACCCTCCGTTGGTGGACGCGACGCTGTTCATGGCCGGCCACCTCTCCGGCTCCGGCCCGTACGCCGCGAGCCAGGCGAGCACCCACCGCTCGATTCCGAAGGCGATGCAACCGGTCGAGATCGGTACGCCGTCAGCGCCGACGATGCCGAACGACTCGCCGAAGAAGGTCTGGTGATCGTTGAACGAGGCCGCCGCGATTCCGCGCTCCGCGTCGAGCGGCAGGAGCAGCTCGCGCTTGAGCCGCTTCATGCGCTGGAGCAGCGCCTTCCCGCGCCCCGTGGGCGCGAAGAACGGATCGCTCGCGTCGGCGATCGTTCCCCGCAACCCGAGCGACCCGGCGAAGTCGGTTGCGCGCTGTACCCCGCACGAGAGGAACTCCTCCACATCGGCCGGCGATCCGAGGCAGACGACTTCCAGCATGGTGAACGCCCACCCGCGCTCGAGCGGCGCGAGCCGCTCTCCTTCGTGTCGCCAGCACGTGCCCCGCACGGCGACTCGGCGCGCGGCGGGAAGTACGCGATCCGCCAATGCCGCGTAGACGTGGTAGCATACGGCCGGCAGGAGCGCGATCTCCGCCGGCGCCAGTGCGCGGCTGCAGGCCCGCGCCGGGGACGCGGCTGTGGCCAGGCGCTCCATCTTCCCCACGTCCGCATCCAGATGTGCGGCGACCGTGAGCCATTGAGGGAAGGATGTGAAGTAGTCGGCCCGCTCCAGCGCTTCGAGAGGGATGGCCGGCGGCACGTGCCACTCCTCGACTCCCTCGCCGGCGATGAGCGCGCCGATTGCCCGCTCGAGCTCCGCGCAGAGCGAGCCCGCGCTGCCGCGCAGCCCTGTCACGCCTGGAGCGCTCTGCCAGAGATCGCCGCGCTCGGTCAGAACGCGAATGACTGCGTCAGTCGGCCACATTCCCAGCCTCCTCGAGAAAGACGTCCGCGATCCGCTTGGCCGTGCGGAAGTTGTCCATGACGATTCGCGAGTCGGGTATCTGGCGCCCGGTGGCGCGCTCGACCCATGCGATGAGATCGAGGATGCGTACCGAATCGATCAGGCGACCCTCGAAGAGCACCGTAGTGGGCGTGATCGTCATCCCTGGCGGCGCCAGGCGCCGCTCGAGCCAGGCCACCAGCTCGTATATGAATCGCTCGCGATCGACGATGGTCCTCATGCCGCCACCATCTCGGGTCGTGATCCCCAGTCGGTCGCGACGAGGTACTCGACCATCCGGCGCCAGTAGTCGCGCACCCGGGGAGCCGGATGCCCCAGCAGCGCGTCGGCGCCACGAGTCTCGAATCGCTTCTCGAGCGCGAGGTGCGGCACGAAGTGCGACAGCGAGTGGATGACCCGCCGAAGTACGAGGTCGCCAGTCTCCTCGACAGCGCCTTCGAAGAGTCGGTACGTCTCGGCGTCCGCGAGCGCCGGCCGTTCGATCGATCGGCGCCTCCAACCCGGCGCCGCCGCCCAGACATCGTAGGTGATGTCCAGCAGCTCGCCGAGCGGGAGCGCGCCGCCCCCCGCGCAGAGATGGACGGTACGACCAGCGATGTCGGAGTGGAGCGCCAGGCGCGCGATGGCGTCGCTCACATATTCCGACGTCACGACATCCACCGGGGACTCCTGACTGCCGGGCATCATCGCGGCCAGACCATGGTGATACAGGCGAAGGGCGCGATGAACCACGTTGAACTGCCCTACACTTCCGTCCAGGCCCTCGCACACCACCGTGCTGGGACGCAGGATGAGCCAGGGCAGCCCGCTCTCTCGCACGAGCGCTTCAGCCTCGTATTTCGACTGCTCGTACGCGTTGACCCAGCCGGCGGCGCTACCGTTGTCGCGCTCGGGGACGCTTCCCGTCATGCGGCCGGCTACGAATGCCGTGCTCACGTAGACGAATCGCTCGAGCGAGCGACAGTCGCCTGCGAGCTCCAGGGCGTGGCTGGTGCCATCCGTATTTATGGCGCGCGCTTCGGGGAGCGGCCGCGAGAACGTCGTGTCGGCGGCAAGATGGATCACGGTAGTGGTTGCGCGCATCACGCCCGCACGCGCGTGGACCGACAGGCCCAGCGCCGCTGAACGGAGCTCTCCGATCACGGGCGCGACCCGAGCGGAACGTTCACGCCCCAGACTCGCGGCGACGGCCGACCAGCGCGCGGGATCACGAACCAGGGCGAGGGCCTCGAGTGAGGAGTCCTGCTCGAGCAACCTGTCGAGCGTGTGGCACCCGAGATGCCCCGTGGCCCCGGTGATGAGGACAGTGCCGCCTTTGCGAGTCATCACGCCTCCAGCGCGAGCGCGGTCCAGTGCGCTCCGTAACCGTACGAAAAGAGGATGAGCCGATCACCCTGGTGCACCGCGCCGCTGTCGAGTGCGTCGCGCAGGTTTATGAAGTTGTCTCCCGCCAGGGTGTGCCCATCGCGGGCGATGTTGCAGCTCCAGAGTCGAGCTGCCGGAAATCCGAGAAGTCCCCAGAGTATCCGCCAGCTTCGCGCGCTGACGTTGTGCGGAATCACCCAATCCACGTCGCCGGCACTCCACCCTGCCTGGCGCACGGTCTCCGCTATGACATACCGCGCCGTGGGGAAGTACGAGGCGACTATCTCCTCGCGGCGCTCGTCGCACTCCCAGTAGTAGCCCTTGGTGACCTGTACCGACCCGACGATGCGGTTGCGCGTGCCCTCGCGCTCGACGAGAACCGCGCACGCCGCATCGGAGGTGCAGTTGTAGATCGCCTCGCGGCCGCAACGCGAAGGGACGAACTCCGCCGAGACGCAGAGAACTCGATCGAGGCCTTCGCTCAGGCAGAGCGCCCGAGCCAGCCGCGCCGCGCTCAGGAGCGTGGTACACGCGAGCTGGTCGAGCGCCATCACGCTCGCCCGCGTCATACCGAGGTCGTACTGCAGTCGCGTGGCTGGATACCTGAATCGATCCATGGTGGCGAGACTGCCCGCGGGATCGTCGGGTGCGCCGCGCGCGGCGAATGCCAGCGCGGGTGTGCCACAGTACAGAAGGAGGTCGACGCTCTCGGCTTCGGCGCCGTGCTCTGCGAGTACCGCCGAAGCGGCGCGCAACGCCAGTTCGTACGGAGTCTCCGACGTCGCCACGTGCACCTGCGCGAATCCGAAGTGCTCGAGCGTGGTGGCATCGCTCTGCAGCAGCCCGGCCGCCTCGAGCTCGCGCACCGAGCGCGATTCGGCGGGGAAAGCGTATGCCGCTCTCGCGATGCAGGGCCCTCGATCGCTCATCTCGGCTCCTCCGCCGCGATGACGGCGCAGATGAACCCTGGCCACGGGCGGAGCAACGTCGCCCGCACGCCGATAGTCCGGCCATCGCGCGACACGGCGGTGACGCACCCTCGCCCGTCGAAGCACAGTGCGACGGCGCAGAATGGGGTCTGTGCGTTACAGCCAAGCGCCTTCCACCCCGCCTCCTTCAGCACCCATAGAGTAGTCGGCGAATGACGTCTCCCTCCTCGACGTTCCGCTGGCGTGAGGAAATATCGGAGTTGGTCGCCTCTCACTGCTCCGTACCGCTCGAGATCCACGCCGAGAAGTGTGGAGAGATGTGCTGCCGCTGCCACGGCACGGCCGGCGCTGTGCGCGATGGAGAGAGCTGTTGGCAGCGCCCGTAGAGCGCCCCTCGGGCCGAGCAGGAATGCCGCCGGCGACATTCCCCGGCGCGCCCGCAACACGACCCGCTCTGCATCCGGGATCCCGAAAGCACGCGCGATTGCCAGCCTGGCCGCCGCGCACCCCGCGAGCCGGTCGCCGCTCCACTTTCCGTCCAGAGCGCCCGCGCGTACACGACGGTCGGTCGAAGAAAGTATGGGCGGCGCACTCGGCTCGTGCGTCGTGAAGGCGAGAGTGAGGGGTACCTCGAGTTCAACAGATGACTGCATGGGCGCCGTCCGTCGTTGTGTGAGGCGCAATCTGCGCTCATCGCACGGGCGGCTCGATCCGTCAGATTACGTATTCGAAGCTCCCAAATGACGTATGCACGAAGGTGCCGATCTCGAAGCACCGCATAGCCTCCTACCAGGTCGCGCGATACGTAATAATTCCTTGCCTTCTACGTCATGTCGCGTATCTCGAGTCCCTCGGTCCGTCGCTAGTCTGGGCCTCGTCCCCAACCGGAAGGCATCCATGTACAGATCGATCGCAGTTGCGGCGGCGGCCATCACGACTCTGGCGTGCGTCGCCGGCAGGAGCATGGCCCAGAGCGACGGCGCGGCAGCCGGCTACGTAGCCCTCACCCTCACCCCCACCGGCGGTCTCGCGCCGGTCGTCCGGCCATGGATGGCGGGCGTCCCTCAGAGCGGCATGGGCATCGACGCTCGCTGGGGAAGCGTCACGGCCGGGGGTGTACACATGAGCACCATCGTCGTGGGTGTGTCTGTCCCGGCATCCGGCGGCCGGGGCGACGTCACCTTCACCGGCGGATACCTGAGCAGGGACTGCGAGGAGTGCAGCGGACAGTTCGTGGCTGGTCTCGCGGCCGAGCGCGGTTTATTCAGGCAGGAGCTCGACGGACGCGGCACGCAGTTCGGCCTCGGCATCAACGGCTCGATCGGTTTCGGCAAGCCCGAAGGCGGATCGCTCTGGTCGGCCACGCTTGGTACCCCCATCTACCTGGCGGCCGGGAAGCCAGGAAAGGTGCAGGTCGTCCCGTTCGTCACTCCATCGGTCGGCGTGGGACTCATAGTGCCGGACGAGTCCGGAACCGAGTCGGGCGTGCGATTCCTCGCCGGCGCCGGAGTGGGGATCGTGAACGCGGCACCTGGTGTGAACCTGCACGTCGGACTTCAGAAGACGTTCATCGACGGAGGAAAGACGGTGTTCGGCGCCGGGCTGTCGTACATGATTCCGCGGTAGCCGTGATCGCCGGGCTGGCAGGAGCGCGGGGAGCGATTCCTCGCTCCCCGCGCTATTGTTACGGGTGCGAGCGCCTCGAGCGCGGAATGGGAGGCAGTTCAATGGAGACGCGAACCGACGACACGCGCGCAGCGCTGACGACCTTCCTGGTTCTCACCTTCGCGCTCAGCGCCATCTTCTGGTGGCTGATAATCGACGCGGGGAGCCTGGGCTCGCACGGTGGGTTGTACGTGCTCGCTCTCATGTGGTGCCCGGGCGTGAGTGCGCTCATCACGCGCCTCATCTTCCAGCACGACCTTCGCGGCGAAGGGTGGGGACTCGGCGCGCCGCGCTGGGCGGCGCTCGCGTATCTGCTCCCGGTGGCCTATGCGACGGTGGCGTACGGCGCGGTCTGGCTCCTGGGACTCGGCGGAGTCGATCTCGCTCGCTTCGAGACGGGGGCCGTCACCTTCGTAGTACTCGGCACCATCCAGAGTCTCCTATCCGCCACCGGCGAGGAGCTAGGCTGGCGCGGCTTCCTGGTGCCGACGCTCGCGAAGACGATGCCATTCGGGCGGCTGGCGGTGCTGAGCGGCGCGATCTGGGCGGTATGGCACTTCCCGCTCATCATCTTCGCGGATTACAACTCGGGAACCGCGACCTGGTATTCGCTTCTCTGCTTCGCCGTGATGGTGATCGCGCTAGGCGTGGTGCTCGCGTGGCTTCGGCTCCGCTCGGGGAGCGTGTGGCCCGCGGCAATCCTGCACGCCTCGCACAACCTCTACGTGCAGGGCTTCTTCGACCGTGTGACGGTGGACACGGGACCCACGCCCTGGCTCACCAGCGAGTTCGGCGCGGCGCTGGCGATGACCATCGGCGTCACCGCCTGGATCTTCTGGCGATCGCGCGGCGAGCTGACCGCAAGCGGCGGCTCGGTGACCACTCGCGCCCCGGTGATTGCGACCACGGAGCCCTGAGCGCGGGAGCATGTGGGAGTCTGTGGTAGCATGGGTGGCGTGGCGGCCGTGTGGACGTGTGGGGGCCCATACAACGCCCTTCCCTCAACACTTACCCTCCCTCGTGCGATAATGTCCTGGACGCGAGGACCACGGACCGGCGCTGCCGACTGGCTCCACCCGCCACGACGGCGACCCGCACCCGGCCCTCGATCGCCCGGGACAACGCATTCACCGTCAACAAGAGTGGAGGATCAGCAATGCACGCACGAACGTCGATCGCGGCGATCGCAGTTTCACTTCTCGTCGCCGCTCCCATGGCCGCGCAGCGGCCGGGGGCACCCGGAGGACGCGGCCAGGAGAACGAAGGCGCGAAGAAGGACACCACCGGTGTCCCCGCCGTGGAGAAGGTCTCGACCACCAAGCACACCATCACCATCAACGGCAAGCCGATCGCCTACACGGCGAACGCGGGCACCATGGTGCTCCGCGACGAAGATGGCAAGCCGAAGGCTACGGTGTTCTACATCTCCTACACGAAGGACGGGGAAGAGACCGGGAAGCGGCCCGTCACCTTCTTCTTCAACGGCGGCCCAGGCTCGGCGTCGATCTGGCTCGACATGGGGATCATGAGCCCGAAGCACCCCGAGATGGGACCGAACGGCTCGCAGCCGGCGCCCCCTTACAACCTCGTCGACAACCCGAACACACCGCTCGATGTCACCGACCTCGTTCAGGTCGATGCGATGATGACGGGGTACTCGCGGCCAGGTAAGGGCGTGAAGGCCACCGAATACACGGGCGCCGTGAACGACATCAAGATGTTCGGGGAGTTCATCCGCGACTACCTCGACAAGTACGACCGCTGGGCCTCGCCCAAGTATCTCTTCGGCGAGAGCTACGGCACCTTCCGCTCGGCGGGGCTCGCGTCCGAGCTGCAGGAAGACGAAGGGATCGAGCTGAACGGAATCATGCTGCTCGGCACGGTGCTCGACTGGCAGTACATCGCGCCGTCGCCCATCAACGACATCGCCTACTCGACCTTTCTCCCCACCTACGCGGCCACCGCGTGGTATCACAAGAAGCTTCCCGCCGATCTGCAGGGCAAATCGCTCGAGCAGGTCGTGCAGCAGGCGCGCGACTACGCCTTCGGCGATTACATAGTGGAGCTGGCCAAGGGGAACGACCTCCCCGACGCGGAGCGCAAGGCCGTTGCGCAGAAGCTCGCGCAGCTCACCGGTGTGTCCGAGCAGTTCATTCTCGAGACGAACCTGCGCATCGATCCCGGCCACTACCGCACGGAGCTGCTGCGCGACCAGCGCAAGACGGTGGGGCGCTACGACAGCCGCATGACCGGCATCAACGGGAACGCGGCGAACCAGCGCCAGGACTACGATCCGTCGGACGTCGCTCCCTCGGGCGCATTCATGTCGGCCTTCATGCGCTACCTGCACAACGATCTGAAGTACGAGAGCGATCTGCAGTACTACATGAGCGGCCACACCGGTCGCTGGGACTACACCGGCGCCGGTTTCGGCTTCCCCAACGAGGTCGATGCGCTACGCGAGGCAATGGCGAAGGATCCGTACCTGCACGTGATGGTGGGCGCGGGCTACTACGACATGGCCACGCCATTCGCGAACGCCGAGTACACCTTCAGGCACCTCGGCTTCGATCAGACGTATCGCGATCGCGTGGAGTTCAAGTACTACGAGAGCGGCCACATGGCGTACCTGAACCAGGCATCGGCGAAGCAGCTCAAGGCCGATATCGCCGCGTTCATCGGCGCCACGAAGCAGCTCACGCAGCCCGTGACGAACTGAGCGACGTGAGCGACGGGGTCAGGTCGTCAATGTCGAGCGGGCTCGACATTGACGACCTGGCCCCGTCGTATTGACGGATCGTGGCCCCCGTGCCACTCTAGGAATTGCGTTCTCGGATGCGGATCGGGATGTAGGTGGTTCCTCCAGTGGGTGCATCGTGTCCAGAGTCCCCATCGTTGGCGTCGTCCTCGCGATCATGGCATGTGGGCCGGCCATTCGCGCGACGCCTCCCCGAGGTGCCGACGGTGCCCGGGTCATCACGGCGCATGACATCGCGCAGATGCGCGTCGCCACCGCCTGGGACGTCGTCGAGCGAAGCGGATTCGTCAATCTGCGTGAATTGCCCTATGGGGACAGTGCCACCATGTCCACGCGCCGCGGCAAGAGCAGCATTCTGCTCAGCAGCGCCGACGTCCCCGTGCTGCTCGTCAACGGTATTCGACAGGATGACCCGCGCATGCTTCGACAGATAGCCGCGGAGAGCATCTCGGAGCTCTGGCTGGTCAACGGCATTCAGGCGACGGTCCAGCAAGGCACCAACTCCGGTGCAGGTATGATCGCGATTACCACCAAGTCAGCGCCGGACTCGATCTGACCTGTCGTGATGCGACGAGCGCGTGGGAGGCAACCGCCTCCCACGCGCTCGTCGCTGCTATGCCTGATCGTGTTCCGGCTAAGGATTGCGATCGATGCACCCACCCACCGCCTTCGACGCCGGGTTGTTCCCTTCCTCGATCGGAATCGGGAAGTTCACATCCGGGCCGTACGTGCCCTGCGGCGTGCCGCGATAGATGTACGTCCCGGTGGGGAACACTGTTTCGGCATCCCGCCCGTAGCCTCCACGCTCCACCGAGCGTGACAGCCGGCGCAGATCGCCGAGCCGATGCCCCGTCGCATACATCCAGAACGCGCGCTCACGGAACATGAGGTCCACGCGCGCATCCGGCGTCCCCGGGTCGGCCAGCGCCGCCAGTCCGAGACCGGAGCCCGAACGCAGCGCGTTCAGATCGGCCAGCCAGGTGCCTGGCTGTCCGGCAGCGAGGGCCGCCTCGGCCTCGATGAGTCTAGCTTCGATTCCACTCGCCAGCACCGTGTTGTTGGCGCGGTCGGAGTACTTGTCCGGGCCGAACAGACGGGTGTTGGTCGCGAAGCCTGACCCGAGATCTGTGAACGGCGTGCGCGGGTCCGCGGCCGAGCGGAAGTCCAGCCCGTTCGTACCTTCCAGATCCGCCTGGCTCCAGCGACCCTCGTTCCAGATGAATTCCCACTCGCCGTTGTTCTCGCGACCAGTGTTGGCCGAGTGATTGATCACGTACTCGAAATCGGTCGGCACCGTGCTCACCGTCGCGGCAGCGTCGGCGAAGTTGTCGCTGCCGAGGTCCATGAGCGCGCGCGCCTTGCCGACTCGCGCCAGCGATTCGAGATCCGCGTCGCCAGCCGTCTGTGCAATGGTGATTGCCGAATCGAAGTGAGACACTGCAATCCCCAACGCCTGCTCCGTGGTGAGCGGATCGTTGTTGGTCAACGAGCCGTCCTCGTTCAGGGACGTGAATGGCACGCCGGAGCAATAGGTCTCGGCGAGGAAGACTTCGGCAAATCCGGTAAGGCTGAGCGCCTGTGAGTGACCGGCGTTGCCCGGATCGAACTCGTTGTACGCGGCCGACGTGCGTTCTCCGGACGCGCGTGCACGCTGAATGTTGAAGAAGATCGGCGTCAGCGTGGTGTTCGAGGTGGTCATCCGTCGCTGGTCGATCACGATTCGGGTTGGGAACGTTTCGGTGAAACTGAACTCGTCGGTGAGCAGGCCCGTGAGATTCACGAGCCCTTCGGAGGCCGAGCTCCCGTCGACGCCTACCTGAAAGTCGCCGATCAGACCGGCGAGCTGGGTAGGCAGCTTGTCCGCG
>DATCXR010000347.1:0-19014 GCA_036565685.1 Gemmatimonadaceae bacterium | reverse complement strand
GCCGGCCGTCCCGGGCGGCTGCACAAGCCGACCAGCCGCAACCGGCACCGCTCCCCGCCCCGCTCGACCGGCGTCACCTGGTCGTTTCGTACGCCTGTACATCCGAGGCCGGCTCCGTGGCGCTCGAGCTCCAGACGGGCGGTACATGAGCGCTGGCCGCTTTCGCTTCGAGATCGCGGCGACCGCCGGCGCAGCGCGCGCCGGCGTTTTCACTACGCCTCACGGCGTGGTGAAGACTCCCGCTTTCATGGCGGTCGGCACACTCGCCACCGTGAAGGGGCTCGACCCCCGTGACCTCCGCGAGATCGGCGCGGAGATGATACTGGCCAACACCTACCACCTGCATCTGCGCCCGGGCGAGGAGGTGGTGCGCGAGCTGGGTGGCCTGCACCGCTTCATGGCGTGGGACGGCCCGATCCTCACAGACTCCGGCGGCTTCCAGGTCTTCTCACTCGAGACGCTGCGCAAAGTGTCGGAGGAGGGCGTGGAGTTCCGGAGCCACATCGACGGGTCGCTCCGCTTCTTCACTCCCGAAGGCGTGGTCGGCGTAGAGCGCGCGCTCGGCGCCGACGTGATCATGCCGCTCGATCATGTCATACCGGGGCAGGCCGAGGAAGCTAGGGCGCGCGATGCGAGCGAGCGGAGTCTCCGCTGGCTCGCGCGGGCGCGGCGTGCCTTCGAGGAGGGCGCGGAAAGCGATCACCTCGAGCGTCCCGCGCAGACGCTCCTCCCCATCCTGCAGGGCGGGATCCACGCGGCGCTTCGCCGCGAGGCCGCGCGCGAGATCCTGGGCATGGGCGAGTGGGACGGCTACGCCATAGGCGGTCTTTCCGTCGGCGAGTCGAAGCCCGACATGTACGCCATGCTCGACGTGGCGAACGAGGCACTTCCGTGCACGCACCCGCGCTACCTCATGGGCGTCGGCTTCCCCGAGGATCTCGTGGAGGGTGTGCGCCGCGGCGTGGACCTCTTCGACTGCGTGGCGCCCACGCGCATGGGTCGCAACGGCACCGCCTTCACCAGCACCGGGCGCATCAACGTGCGCAATGCACGACTGAAAGTGGACCCGCGCCCGCTCGACGAATCGTGCGTCTGCTCCACCTGCGCGCGCTTCAGCCGGGCCTACATCCGGCACCTGTTCGTGGCGTCGGAAGCGCTGGGACTGCGACTTCTATCGCTGCACAATGTACATTTCATGATCTCCCTCATGCGCGACGCGAGAGCCGCGATCGCCGATGGGAGCTTCGACGCATGGAGCCGCGACTGGCTCCTCCGCTACCACAACGGACCCGACTCGTGACAATGATCGCTACCCACGCTTCGCTCTCGCTGATCCTGGCGGCCCAGGCGCCGAGTGGCGGCGCCGGCTCGTTCACGCCGTTCCTCCTCCAGATGGCGCTCATCTTCGCCATCTTCTACCTCCTGGTGATGCGCCCGCAGCAGAAGCAGCGGAAGCAGCATCAGCAGAGTCTCCGCGAGCTCAAGAAGGGCGACCAGGTGGTTACCGCCGGCGGCATCATCGCGGAGGTCATACACATCAAGGAATCGCTCAAGGACGGCGCGCCGGTCGTCACCATGGAAGACCGGATCACCATCAAGTCCGGAGAGTCGCGTCTCGTAGTGGAGCGCGGCCGGATCGCCAAGGTGGCCACTACCGCCGCCGAAACGACCACAGCGGCATGAGTCTGCTCGACATCTACGTGCTCGGCGCGCCGGTCCTGCGCGAGGAGACGAAGAAAGTGGACGAGGTCACCGACGAGCTGCGCGAGCTCATCGACGACATGTTCGAGACCATGTACGCGGCCAAGGGGATCGGGTTGGCCGCTCCACAGGTGGGCCGTACCGAGCGCGTCACCGTGGTGGATGTGGACGGGAATCCGCTCGTGCTCATCAACCCCGAGATAGTCGTCTCCGAGGGGAAGACCCGTGAGGAGGAGGGATGCCTCTCCATCCCGGACGTCTACGGCGACGTGGATCGTGCCAAGCGGGTGGTGGTGCGCGCGCTCGATCGCGAGGGTAAGCCATTCGAGGTCGACGCCGAGGATCTCCTCGCGCGCTGCATGCAGCACGAGATCGACCATCTGCACGGGCGGCTCTTCATAGACCACCTGAGCTTCGTGAAGCGCCGCGCGGCGCTCGCCAAGTGGGAGAAGCTGCGCAAGGGCGACAAGTCGCACACACGCACGGTCGTCCCCGAGGGCGCGGCGCGGCATCACCACCGCGACGAGGAACTGTAAGTGCGCGTCCTTTTCTGGGGGACATCCAGCTTCGCTCTTCCCTCGCTCCGCGCGCTGCTCGGCGAAGGGTTCGAGGTGGTTGGAGTGGTCACGCAGCCCGATCGCCCCGTTGGGCGATCGCGCTCGAAGCTGGCCGCGCCCCCGGTGAAGGAATGCGCGGAGGCAGACGAGCTTCCCGTCCTGCAGCCCGAGAAGCCGCGCGGCGAGGAGTTCATGGCGCAACTCCGAGCGCTGGAGCCCGACATCTCCGTGGTGGTCTCGTACGGCCACATACTTCCGCGTGAGGCAATCGAGCTGGCACCCGAGGGGACCATCAACGTGCACGCGTCGCTCCTGCCCAAGCTGCGCGGAGCGGCGCCCATCCAGGAGGCGGTGCGTCAGGGGCTGGTGGAAACGGGAGTGACCATCATGCGCATGGTCCCCGCGCTCGACGCGGGTCCCATCATCCTCCAGGCACGCACGCCGGTCGCGATAGACGAAACGGCGGGGGAACTGGAGCTGCGCTTGTCGGAGCTGGGAGCGCTGGCGCTGATCGAGGCGCTCACGCTCTTGTCGCTCGGCCAGGCGAGCGAGCGGGAGCAGGACGAGAGCGCGGCGACCTACGCCGGGAAGATCACGCGCGAGAGTGCACGCGTTCGCTGGGAAGAGGGGTGCGGCGTCGTGGCGCGGCACATCCGCGCGTACGACCCCAAGCCCGGCGCGTACAGCACACTCGGTGGAAAGGAGATCAAACTCTTCGGCGCCGTCGAGACCGAGGAAGCGGGCGACGAGGGCGGGCGCGACGCCGGCGAGGTGCTCGCGATCGACGAGCGTGGGATGCTCGTTGCCACGGGAGATGGTGCCGTGCGCATAGCGTACGCGCAGCCCGCCGGCCGGCAGAGGTTAGCGGTGCAGGAGTGGGCGCGGGGGCGAGGGGTGGCGGTGGGAGAAAGGTTCGAGTAGGGGCATTCGCGGTCTGCTTTCTCCCCCATGCCCCCCGCCCTCCACGCCGTCACCAACGACGCCATCCTCTCGAGGCCGAACTTCTTCGGCCTCGCGGTGCGCGTCATGTGCGCGTTGGGCTCGAAAGGCGCCATCCAGCTTCGCACCCGCTGGCTCCCCGCCGCGCGTCTCTACGACCTGGCCGCCGCGCTCGTCGAAGCCGAGCGCAGCACCGGCTGCTGGGTCATAGTCAACGATCGTGTCGACATAGCGCTCGCCAGCGGCGCACACGGCGCGCAGCTCACCTCGCACTCGCTCACGGTAGCCCAGGCGCGCATCGCTGCCCCGAAGCTCCCTCTGGGTGCCAGCGTTCACTCGGTAGATGAAGCTGTCGGCGCCGCCAACGCCGGCGCCGACTGGTTAGTAGCCGGCCACGTCTACTCCACCCCCTCCCACCCCGGTCAGCCGGGACGCGGTGTCGAGCTCGTGAGCGCGATCACCGCCGCCACCACTGTCCCCTGCATCGCCATCGGCGGCATCCGCCCCCAGCACGTCCCGGCTCTCCTTACCGCAGGCGCACACGGCGTCGCGGTCATTCGCGGAATCTGGGATGCGAGCGATGCCGAACGCGCCGCTTTCGACTATGTTTCGGCTTATGACTCACACTACCGTTCCTGACGGCGGCGTCATCGCGCCCATGGTGAACGGCGAGCGCCGATCCGTCGCTGCTGGCTCGACCCTCGGTGATCTGCTTCGCTCGCTCGAGCTCGACCCGCGTACGGTCGTCATCGAGCACAACGGCGTGGTGCTCCGCGACCGCGATGCCTACGACGCGCTCACGCTGGGCACGAACGACAACGTCGAGATCGTGCACTTCGTGGGTGGAGGCTGAGAATGACCGCTATTTCCGAAATCGCTCCCCCTCCCCGCCAGGCGGCCGCGAACGACGCGCCGCTCGTCATCGGCGAGCGCGAGTTCACCTCGCGACTCCTGATCGGCACGGGGAAATACAAGACCAACGAGGTGATGGTGCAGGCCATCGAGGCCTCGGGCGCCGAGATCGTCACGGTCGCGGTGCGCCGCGTGGACCTCGACCGCGCGCACGAGGAAGGAATCCTCCACCACCTCGATCCCGCGCGCTTCTTCCTCCTCTCCAACACGGCCGGCTGCTACACCGCCGAAGACGCGATCCGCTACGCGCGCCTCGCGCGCGCGGCCGGCTTCAACGAGTGGATCAAGCTCGAGGTAATCGGCGACAAGGAGACGCTCCTCCCCGACACCGACGGCCTCCTCGCCGCCACGCGCACGCTGGCGGCCGAGGGCTTCAAGGTGATGGCTTACACCAACGACGACCTCATCACCGCCCTCCGCCTCGAAGACGCCGGCGCGGCAGCGGTGATGCCGCTCGCTTCGCCCATCGGCTCGGGACTCGGTCTCCTCAACCCGTATTCGATCCGCACCATCAAGCACCGCCTCTCCGTCCCGGTGATAGTCGATGCGGGCGTGGGCACAGCGTCCGACGCGTGCATCACGATGGAGCAGGGCGTGGACGGCATCCTCATGAACACCGCCGTGGCCGCGGCCAACGATCCGGTCGCGATGGCTCATGCGATGCGCCTCGCGGTGAGCGCGGGACGTCAGGCGTACCTCGCCGGCCGCATGCCGCGCCGCGAGGTGGCCGTGCCATCGTCGCCCACCACGGGGATGTTGGGGTGAACCAGCAGCCGCCGCGTCCCGCTCGCGCCGTCGCCGAGGTGGGCGGCGTCACGGACGCGCGCCGCGCGGCTGCAGAGCTCCTCGCGGATCTCCGCCGCGGTGAGCTCCTGGACCCGGCGTTCGACGAGCGTACTCTCCCGCTCGACGCGCGCGACCGGCGCTGGCTCCAGGAGCTCGTGTACGGGATGCTGCGCCATCGCGCAGTGATAGATGCGTACCTCGACGACCGCGTGCGCGGCGGCCTGGTACGCCTCGATCCCGACCTCATCGACCTCCTCCGGCTCGGCGTCTACCAACTTCTCTACATGGGGAGCGTTCCCGCGTACGCGGCGATCGCGCAGACCGTGGAGCTGGCGAAGCGACGCCATGGGATCGGCGCGAGCCGCCTCGCCAACGCAGTGCTCCGGCGCGTGGATCGCGAGCGCGATTCGCTAAAGCTCCCCGAGAGTGGCGATCCGGTGGATGCGCTCTCGCTCCGCTACTCACATCCGCGCTGGCTCGTCGCTCGCTGGGTGGCGCGCTGGGGCGCGGATGAAACGGAGCGGCTCCTCGCGATCAACAACTCCGAGGCGCCCACCGTGCTGCGCCCATACGGCATCGTGCGTGAGCAGCTCGAGGCGACGCTCGAGTCGGCGGGCGCGCACCTGGAAGAGGTGCCGCTCGTCCCCGACAGCATCCAGCTCGGCTCCGGCGTATCGCTCACCGAGCTCGGCGCCTATCGCAAGGGACTCTTCTTCGTTCAGGATCCCGGCGCGACGCTCGTCACGCGCTACGCATCCATCGCCGCCGATGCCACAGTAGGCGACCTCTGCGCCGCCCCCGGCGGGAAGGCGCTCGAGCTGTCGCGCGACGCGCGGCTCGTGGTTGCCTCCGACCGCTCGGAAGCCAGGATGCGCTGGGTGGCAGAGAATGTGCGCCGTGTGGAAGCGAAGAACATGCTCGCCATGGTGGCCGACGCGCGCCACCCCGCTCTCCGCCCGGTGGACGCGGTCCTCGTGGACGTTCCCTGCACGGGTACAGGCACCTTCCGCCGCCACCCCGACGCGCGCTGGCGCCTCAGGATCTCCGACCTCGCCGTGATGGCCGCACTGCAGCGCAGCATCCTGCGCGCCGCGGCCGACGTGGTGAAACCCGGCGGGATTCTGGTGTACAGTACGTGTTCGCTCGAACCCGAGGAGAACGATGCTCAGATCGAGAGCTTCCTCGCCGAGCGCCCCAACTGGCGCCTCGAGCCACCGGCCGAGGGCGCGGTGAACGCAGCGGTGCTCGACGCCGGCCGGCTGCGCGTACTACCCCAGCGTCACGGCGTGGATGGCGCCTTCGCCGCACGACTCCGGAGAGTTGGCGAGTGACCTCTCATCTCGATGATCTGAACGCAGAGTACGTGGGAAGCAGGAAGCGACCGAGCGGCGACGCCGGCGAGAAGTGGCGCAGGCGCCTGAGAGCCGCGGCGCCGTGGGCGGGTGCGGCCGTGGGCGGCTTCGTGCTCGCGTATTTCATCGTCGCCGTTTTCATCTTCCCACCCACCAGCGCGGCGAGCGACCTCGCCGTCCCCAACGTCACGGGGCTCTCCTTCGATTCCGCCACGGCACGGCTGCACGACGAAGGCTTCAAGGTGGCACGCGGCGAGCGCCGCTACGACGCAAGCGCGCCCGCGGGTCAGGTGCTGGCGCAGAGTCCCAACCCCGGCACCACGGAGCCCAAGGGGTTCACGGTAGTGCTGGACGTGAGCCGCGGGCAGCGGAGCGTGGAGGTGCCGCGCGTGGTGGGACTGACCCGCGAGCAGGCGGTGGCCGAGATCCAGGATGCCGGGCTCGAAGTAGGTGAGGTGAAGACCGTGGAAAACGCGGCACCGCGCGGCCAGGTGCTCCTCAGCTCTCCGGTGGGGGGCGCGAAGGCGCCGACACCATCCACCGTGGATCTCACGGTGAGCGATGGTCCCGGCATGCTCACGGTGCCCGACCTCATCGGCCAGGACTATGGGCAGGCGCGTTCGCTGCTCGGCCAGCTCGGCTTCGAGGTGGGCGATGTGAAGTACGACAACAACCCCGCCTTCCGCGCCAACACCGTGATCGGCCAGTCGCCCGCGGCCAACAGCAGCGCACCCGCTGGCACTACCATAACACTCACGGTGGCCGGGCAGCCGTGAACGACGTTCGCATAGTACCGTCCATCCTGAGCGCCGACTTCGCGCGGCTCGCTGACGATGTGAAGCGCGTGGAGGAGGGCGGCGCCGACTGGATGCACGTGGACGTGATGGACGGACATTTCGTTCCCAACATCACCTACGGCGCGAAGATCATCGAGACGATGCGCCGCATCACGAGCCTTCCGCTCGACGTGCACCTCATGGTGGAGCGGCCGGAGTACTATTTCGAGAGCTTCGCGCTCGCTGGCGCGTCCACGCTCACCATCCACACCGAGGTGTCGCCGCACCTGCAGCGTCAGCTCTGCCGAATCAAGGAGCTCGGCTGCATGGCCGGCGCGGCCATCAACCCGTCCACTCCGTTGAGCGCGGTGAGCGAGGTTGCGCGGGAGCTGGACCTCCTGCTCGTGATGACCGTCAACCCCGGCTTCGGCGGCCAGAGCTTCATCGAGCACTCGGTGGACAAAGTGCGGCGCGCTCGCGCTCTCCTCGATGCCGCGGGCTCGCGCGCGCTCCTCGAGGTCGATGGCGGGATCAGCCGCGAGACGATCCACCGCGTGTGGCGCGCGGGTGCCGACACCTTCGTTGCCGGTCACGCCGTTTTCGGCGCGAGCGACCCGGGCGCCGAGATATCCGCGCTCAGACAGCGCTGCATGGAGACGGCATGACGATCAAACAGCAATGGTCCATCGTGGGACTCTTCGTCCTGCTCATAGCGAGCGGCCTTTTTGCGGCCACGCGCATCTTCGGCGATCAGCTCTTCCCGGTCTCCGTCGGCTCGCAAGCACCAGACTTCCACGCGGTGACGCTCGACGCCACCCCGGAGCCCCGCACGCTCGACGACTACAAAGGGCAGGTGGTGCTCCTCAACATCTGGGCTACCTGGTGTGCACCCTGCCGCGTGGAGATGCCGAGCATAGAGAAGCTGCACCAGGCGCTCGGCCCGCAGGGATTGAAGGTGGTGGCGGTGAGCGTGGACGCGGCGGGGCAGGATGATGTCATCCGTAGCTTCGCGAAGCAGCTCAGCCTCACCTTCACCATCCTGCACGACCCTACGGACAGGACCCAGAAGCAGTACCAGGCCACCGCCGTCCCCGAGACCTTCATCATCGGCCGCGACGGCGTGATCAGGAAGAAGCTCATCGGCGCCGTGGACTGGAACTCCGCGGCCAACCGCGCGGTGATCGAGCAGCTACTCCGCGAGCCCGCCAGCTGAGCGGCGGGCCGCATTACTCGGAGATCCACCCGTGCCCACCCCTCCTCCTTCCAGTCAGCGCTCTCCGGATTCCCCGGACTCGCCGCGCGAGCGCGCGCTCGCGATCTGGGGGAAGATCGTGCACGCCGTGACGTGGCGCTTCCCGGTGAAGTTCTCCGCGCTGGCGCTCGCGCTCTCGCTCTGGGTGATGGTGAGCGCGGAGGAGCAGACCGAGGCGTGGGTCAACGTGAAGGTGCAGATCATCACCGACTCGTCCGTGTCGCTCGTCAGCGACGTCCCAGACGTACAGGCGCTGGTGGGTGGCCGCGGTCGTGAGCTTCTCAAGCTGTACACGTCGGGCCCGGCGATCAGACGCGTGGTCGGTCCGGACACCCCCAACCAGGTTACGCTCGATCTCCGTCCGGGTGACGTCATAATCCCAGCCAACGCCGACGTGCGCGTGCGTGACGTCACCCCGCGCTCGATCGCGCTCGACTTCGAGGTGACGGAGCAGCGCTACCTCCCCGTGCGCGCGCTGGTGCACCTCACGACGGACAGTGGAATGCGCATCACGAGCGGTCCGCGCGTGCTCCCGGGGAGCGTTCTGGTCAAGGGGCCGCGCCGCGCGGTCCGCGGGCTCGGCTCCATCACCACCAATCGTCTCAACATCTTCGTCCACGACACGGAGATAGTCCGCGGCGTGAAGCTCGATACGAGCGGGCTCGGCATCACCGATGTAACACCCTCGGAAGTGCGCGTGGAGGTTACCGCGGAGCAAGTTGCGCCGCCGGCTCCCGCGCCGGCCCCCGTGTCGCCATCGCCGCTCGACACCACCCCGTCGGCCGGAGTGCTGCAGGGAGAGACGCCGGACAGCGTGACCCCGCCCGGCGTCATACCCGAGAGCGTCATCTCCGACAGCGCCGCTCCACGCGATACCTCCGCCGCCCCCGACACAATCGGCGAAGCCGGAAGCGCGGACAGCACCGAGACGCGGCCGTGACGCGTATACTCGGGATCGAGACCTCGTGCGACGAGACTTCGGCGGCGGTGCTCGAAGGGAGCGGTGACGACGTCGTGCAGCGCTCGCTCGTAATCCTCTCGCAGGACATCCACGAGGTGTTCGGCGGCGTGGTCCCCGAAATCGCCTCGCGCGCGCATCTCACCGCGATCGTCCCGGTGGTCGAGCGTGCGCTCGTCGAGGCCGGCGTGCCGAGCGACGGACGCGGCGCCAGCGCCAATCTCGGTTCGTTCGATGCCGTAGCGGTGACCAACGCGCCGGGGCTGGTGGGCGCGCTGCTCGTGGGAATGAGCTACGGCAAGGCGCTCGCCTTCGCCAACGACATCCCTGTGATCGGCGTGCACCACATGGAAGGGCACCTCTTCTCCGCGTCGCTCGAGCACCCGGATGCCGTGCCGCCCTTCACCGCGCTGCTCGTGTCGGGCGGGCACACGCTGCTGCTCGACGTCCCTGAATGGGGGAGCTACCGTCTGCTCGGCGCGACGCGCGACGACGCTGCGGGCGAAGCGTTCGACAAGGTCGCCAAGTTGCTCGGGCTCCCGTATCCTGGTGGTCCGCACGTGGAGCGCCTGGCGCGCGAGGGAGAACCGGGGCGTTATCGCTTCACGCGCCCCATGCTCCGCGGCGATCAGCGGCCCGGCGACCCCGATTATTACGACATGTCGTTCAGCGGTCTCAAGACCGCGGTGTTGAACGCCACGCGCGAGGTGGAGAGCCAGAGCGACCGGGCGTCGATCGCCCGCGCCTTCCAGGATTCGCTGGTGGAGACGCTCGTGGAGAAGAGCTGGCGCGCGGCTCGCGAATACGGGCGGAAGCGCGTAGTTCTCGGTGGAGGAGTAGCCGGGAACCGCACGCTCGTGAACGCGCTGCGCGAGAGGGTGGCGAAAGGGGGCGCGAAGGTCTATGCTCCCTCCACACGTCTCGCCGCCGACAACGCGGCCATGATCGCGCGCGCGGGACTCTATCACTTCGAGAAGGGCGAGCGGAGCGAGGCGGCGCTCAACGCCTTCGCTTCCGCACCAATTCCAGGACTCATCGCAGCATGACCGTACACCATCCGCTCGCTTACAGCTTCGGTCCCATCTCGTTCACCGGCTTCGGCCTGGCCGTGTTGCTCGCGTTCGTGATCGCGCAGATCATCTCGCAGACGGAGCTCGAGAGGCGCGGCTACGATCCGACGCCGATCGCCGATCTCGTCTTCGCCGCAGTGATCGGCGGTCTGCTCGGCGCGAAGCTGTATTACGTCTTCCTGATGGGAGACATCACGACCCTCTGGAGCCGGGGCGGCTTCGTCTTCTGGGGCGGACTGATAGGCGGGATCGCCGCGGTGATGTGGGTGATCAAGCTGAAGAAGCTGAGCATCATGCGCATCTCCGACGTGGCGGGAATCGCGATCGCTGCGGCGTACTCCGTGGGCCGCACCGGCTGCTGGGCCGTCGGCGACGATTACGGACGCCCGTGGAATTCGCCTCTCGCCGTGAAATTTCCCGACGGCGCGCCGCCGTCCACCGCGGGCAACATGCACGCGCTCTTCGGCATCCCGATCCCGGCCGGCGTGAGTCCCGACACGGTTCTCTCCGTGTACCCCACGCAGCTCGTGGAAGTCACGCTCGGCTTCGTGATGTTCCTCGTCCTCTGGAGACTGCGCGACCACGATCATGCCGAGGGTTGGCTCTTCGGCGTGTACATGGTGCTCGCCGGGATCGAGCGCTTCGCGATCGAGTTCCTGCGAGCCAAGGACGACAGGTTCTTCGGAATCCTGACTACGGCGCAGCTCATCGCGCTCGCGTTCGTGGCCGGCGGCTTGATCTGGATGAACGCTCGGAAGACGGTGCGCGCGGGCGCTCCCGGCATCTACGCGACCGCCACCTGAGCGAGTGACCGGCGCGCGCCTCCGTCACGGTCTGATGTCCGAGTACGTGAGCACCGACTGCCCGACGGGCCAGATCACGCTCACTCTCGCAAGCGACGGCGGCTTCACCCTCGCGCTGGCTATCTGGGATCCGGTGGTGCGCGACCATGTAGGTTGGCGTACGCTCACCGGTCGCTGGACGATAGAGGACGGTCACCTGATCCTCTCGGCGCACTCGCGGAATCTCTCTTACGGGCTCATCTCGGCGGATGGCTCCGCGACCGAGGACTCGCCGCACGTTCCGGCGCTCCACTGGGAGAGGAGCAGCCTTCCTACCTTCGCAGACGGGTTCGATCTGGTGGCGAAGGGGTAGGTAGGCGCGGCTGGTCTGGCTCCATCTCGGGGGCTGGATTCATCGCGCGGACCTGCGGAGGCGGAGGTCGCGGAGGTGAACTGAGAGGACGCGGAGGACGACTCCGGACAGTAGGGCCCTCTCTGGCCGCTCCGGCTGCAGCTCGGCGTCCGAGTCCCTCTCGGTCAAGGAACGCGGAGAACGCGGAGGAGCGCGGAGAACGCGGAGAAAACCAACAGGGCCGGGATCTCGAGCAGGAGCTCTTGGGGGAACTGCTCCCGCACCCAGAGTCCTGCCCACCCGGGCAGAACAGGAGGTGAGGGAGCAGTTCCCCTTTCTTCTTTTTTGCCGCTTGCGGTTGCTAGCTTGGCTCCCTGTGCCGTTCTCCGCGTTCTCCGCGCTCCTCCGCGTTCTCCGCGTTCCTTACCGAGAGGGAGCTTTCCTCCGAAAAGCAGCCAGTCTCACGATCGTGATGCCTGCTGCCGCAGGACGTTCTCCGCGTCCTCTCTTTACCCCTCCGCGACCTCCGCCTCCGCGGGTCCGCGCGATGAATCACGCACAGGAGCCGATGCCGATCAGGCGCGCAGGACCTCTCACCCACCCCGCACGAGCCGCATTACAGCAAACATGTCTTCCGGATCCGACCACCGATCCGCGATGACCAGTCCCGCACCGCGCGCCAGGTCGGCAAGGCCGGGCCAGGTGTACTTGTAGGACGACTCCGTCCAGATGCTCTCGCCGCGCTCGAAAGCGATGCACTCGCCGGCGACACTGATGAGTTGCCTGCGGAGACTCACGAGATGCATCTCGATACGGCCCGCAACCGGGTTGTAGTACGCGTAGTGACGGAAGCTCTTCGGATCGAAGGTGGCCTCCAGCTCGCGGTTGAGGCGGAGCAGGATGTTGAGATTGAACTCGGCGGTGAGGCCTTCGCCGTCATTGTAGGCGGCGTGGAGAATCGCCGGGTCCTTTCGGAGGTCGGCACCGAGGATGATGGCGCCGCGGCGGCCGCAGATCGCGGCGAGACGCTCGAGGAAGTCGCGCGCTTCGGGAGGATGGAGGTTGCCGATCGTGGAGCCGGGGAAGAATGCGACTCGCCGTGCGTCACGCAGTTCCGGCGGGAGCGGCAGCTCGCCGAGCGAGGTGTAGTCAGCGGCTACCGGGATGATCGGGATTTCCGGATATGCCTCCCGCAGCTCGGACGCGACCCGCTCGAGCTGCGCGGATGAGACATCTATCGGCACGTAGGCAGCCGGGGCGGCGGCTCCGCGCATCCGATCGAGGATGATCCGCACCTTCTCGGCCTCCCCGCTTCCGTACTCGAGGAGCACCGAGCCGCGACCGATGCTCGCGGCGATAGCAGCTGCATTGTCGTGCAGGATCGCCAGCTCGGTACGCGTGAGGTAGTACTCGTCGAGGCGAGTGATCGCGTCGAACAGTGCCGCGCCGCGCGAATCGTAGAAGAGTCTCGCCGGCAGAGCGCGCGGCGTCCGCCGCAGTCCGGCGAGTACCTCGTCGCGCAACGAAACGGAGCGCGCCGACTCGCGCGCCTCGAGCTCATCGGTGTTCACAGCCGCGACCATCAGCGATCGTCCGCCAGCCGGATTCCGCTGAACTGCCAGCGCGTGGGCGCGTGGAAGAAGTTGCGGTACGTGTGACGCGCGTGCGAGCGTGGGGTGGCTATCGAAGCGCCGCGCAGCACCCACTGATCGGCCATCCACTTCCCGTTGTACTCACCGATCGCGCCCGCGGCCGGCCGGTATCCGGGATAGGGCGTGTACTGGCTACCGGTCCACTGCCACACGTCGCCGTAGCACTGCTCGAGCGTGTCGCTCGGTCCGTGGTCGGTCGCGGCATGCGGGTGGAAGAGGCGCGACTCCGCGAAGGCGCCCTCCAGCGGCGCGGACGCTGTCGCGACCTCCCACTCCGCTTCGGTGGGGAGCCGCGCGCCTGCCCATCGCGCGTATGCATCCGCCTCGAAAAAGCTCACGTGCGACACCGGCTCCGCGGCGCTCACCACCTCCGTACCGTGCAGGGTGAAGACGTTCCACTCGTTACCGGAGCGCTCCCAGTAGAGCGGTGCCTCCCATCCCTCGGAGCGCACGGCATCCCAACCCGACGATAGCCAGAGCTCGGGGCGCCTGTAGCCACCATCCTCCATGAAGGCGAGGTAGTCCGCGTTCGTCACGAGCCGCGCGGCGATCCTGAAGGGTTCGAGGAATACACGGTGCGGCGGTGCCTCGTTGTCGTAGGCAAAGCCATCACCATCGAAGCCGATTCTATGGACCCCCTCCGCACCGTTCACCCAGCCGTCGGCCGCGCCCCGGACTTTCGCTCCCGCGGATGACGAAGCGCGCTCGCGTTCACGGTAGGTGGGCCGCAGCGGGTTCATCCAGAGAACATGCTTGATATCGGTGAGCATCAGCTCCTGGTGCTGCTGCTCGTGGTTGAGGCCAAGCGTGATCAGATCGCGAAGCTCGGCCGCGCTCGCCCCCGTCGTGCCGCCAGGCGAGTCGGCATCGAGCGAGTCGATGAGACGAAGCATCCATTCATCCACGTATGCGCGATACGCGAAGACCTGCTCCACCGTGGGGCGCGTGACGAGTCCACGCTGGGCACGACAGTGTCGCTCGCCGGCCTGCACGTAGTACGAATTGAACAGATAAGCGTAGCGAGCGTCAAGCGGACGATAGCCAGTGACGTGCGGGCCAAGCACGAACGTCTCGAAGAACCAGCTCGTGTGCGCGAGGTGCCATTTCGTGGGGCTCACATCGGGCATCGAGCTGACCACGAAGTCCTCGGTGGCGAGCGGTTCGCAAAGCGCGTGCGTCCAGGCGCGAACCTGACGGTAGCTCTCGGCCAGCGTGCCGGCGTAGATCTGCACGCGCGACGCACGCCGAGCCGACTCCCGTCGCACCGAGCTCTCGTAACCGCCGATGGTGGGTGTGCTCATCCTTCAACCTCCCTGCTTTTCGCGTTCATGCGGCTCGCCCGGTGCACGCTCGAGCGCGGCGCGATCCCACTTCGCCAGATTGGCCGCGGCCTCGTAGCTGCTCTGAAGAAAGGTCAGCAGCGTCTCCTCCGGTGATTCTGCCAGGCGCACCGACTCGTAGGGGAGGATGAATTCGCCCATCGAGCGGTCGTAGTAGGCAGCCTCCGGCTTTACTAACGCATCGGCAAACCCCGGAGGTTCCGGGTAGGCGTAAGAGTAGAACGCCGGCTCGTTCACCACACCCCCACCCGGCCAGAAGCCCGCGCTGCTCACCTCGCGCGAGTACGCCTCGCGCATGATCCAATCGCCGACATTCGGCGCGCCGCCCGGGTGCGGCGGCGCCGACCGCCCCGAGAAGCGCGTCGCCGCCAGATCGAAGCTTCCCCAGAAGAATTGCACGGGACTCGCCTTCCCCATGAACCGACCGCGGAACTCGCGCATGACGCGCTCGGATTGCACGAGCACGCGCCAGAATCGGTTGACGGCAGCGGGATCGTACGATCGGTGTTCGCTATCTTCGGCGAACGGAGTGACCTCGGGCAGCTCCACCGGCACCGGCCAGATCTTCACGGGTACTCCGAGGTCGTGCAGCACCTTCATGTACTCGGAGTAGAAGTCGGCCACGGTACGCGCTACGAGCGCGAACGAGGCGGAAGCACCGTCGCTGGTTCGCGCCTGGAGCTGGTGCTCCACGAAGTCGAAGTCCACCTGCACCGTGCGCCGGTCGAAGGGCATGGGCGAGGTCGTGAGCCCGCGCGAGGTCACGTAGAGCACCACCTGCCACCAGTGGTTTTCCATCGGGGCGAGCGCGAGCCGCGTCTTGCCCACTATCTGGGAATAGAGGTGGAGCGTCGCGTAACTGTCCCGCCACGCGTCGAGCGGCAGAGCAGGCCAGGCGTCGTGTTGATTCCGGGATGTCATGGCTATCTCGGCTTCACGGCCGCCAGATCACTTCGCCTTGCCGCCCTTCGCCTTGCGCTTCCGGTCATCCGGCACCACTTCGAGCGCGGTGGCCAGATCTATCTGGTGGTCCTGCTCCTGCCGAACGATCTCCTGCAGCACCTCCGCCAGGGCGTACTCCCCGATCGATTCCGCCTGCTGGATCCGCTCGCGGTAGTTCTTTACCGTCTCGTCCTCGGCGCGTAGATCGATCCAGAGCATCTCCTCGTTCTCCTCGGATACCTCGACCTTCGCCGGCTGGTGCACCGGATACTCGCCGAAGTAGTCGAGCTGCCGCGCGATCTGCAGCGCGTGGTCCAGCTCCTGGTGCGCGTGCTCCTGAAGCTGGTCGGCGATGTTCATGTAGCGCGCGCCGTCGAGCTTCTGGCTGAAGACGATGTATTGGATTATGGCCTTGTATTCACGAGCGAGGTCTGCCTGCAATCCCTCGATCAGCTGCTCTCGCGTGTTCGTCTTGCCACTGGCTTGGCTGGTGCTCATTCTCGCTTCCTCTCCGTAGAAGATGTCCGGACTCCGCACTTCCGTGCGAATCATACATCCAGGAGCAGGAATCCTGCCTGCGGTCGCGGACCGTCCGCGGCGAGCTGAGCAGCGTCTGTTACGTCAGTTCGAGAGCGCTTTCCCCGTGTCGTCGAGGTCCGGCATGTACACCTTCAGCGCACCGTCGAGCGTGTTGCGCGAGTAGCCGGCCACGAGCTGGCGATTGTAATCGTCGATGCTGAAGTCGAACGGATCGTGCTGGTCGGAGTCGATGATCTGCATGTCGGCCTGAACCATGAACAGCTTTCCGAAGCGAAGCGTGCCGCCTCTGAAGCGCATGTAGTTGACTGCAGAGGAGTCGAGCACCCCGAGCTCGACGGGGGCTCCCTTCCCGCTCGCCCCATCGCTGGTGTCGCGTCCGAATGTCTGGACCACCTCGCCGTTCTCGACGCTGGCGGCCACCACTCGTCCCGCGATCGCGGGCGGCGGGAGGAGCTTCTCGGGGTCGAGCAGGAGATCGTTCCCTTGCACGCTCACGCCGCGCGCACGACGAAGGTCGAGGAGGCCCTGCAGCTGAATTCCGAGCGCGCTCATGAGCCCCTTCCCATCCACTCCGAAGATGCGCATCGCGGTCGGGTGGATTCGGATGCGCCCCTCGTCAGTCACGCTGAGCGCGGCCGTGATCTCGAAGGGGATGTCCACTACCTTGTGCAATATTCCTGATTGTACGAGCCGGCCGTCCTTCACCTTGAAGCGCAGCTTGCGCAAGGGCGCGCCGTCGTAAGCGAAGACGTAGCGGTTCATCAGGGTGCCCAGGTTGGACGGCGTGAGCCCCACCCGCGCGGTGTCGATCTGGATCACGAACGACGACTTGTCGTCGAAGACCACCGGCTGTCCGGTCACCACGCTCCGCATCGCCCCGTCGAGGTAGTGAATGTCGAGCACGACATCCGACGTCATGTGGAAGTCCACGTTGCGGAACTCCGTACGCGTACCTCCGCCTCCCGATGCCTGCAGAACAGGGGGCGGCGCGGCGGTAATCACCACCGGCTGCATGCTGGCGAGCCTGCTCCAGGACGGGCCGACCTCGTCGGCGGGTGGCGAGCTCGCGCAAGCGCAGAGCGAGAGCATCGTTACCCAGCGGATCGCCGCGCTCGCGACACGCGGATGATTTTTCCCTGTCGATCGGTGCGACGCCATCGCGTACCTCGTGGTTCGAGAGTCGATAAGCGCCCCAATTTCGGGGATGGCGACGTCAGTTGAAAGCGATGCGAGGCAAAAAACC
The DNA here is from genome assembly GCA_036565685.1 of Gemmatimonadaceae bacterium. Lineage (GTDB taxonomy): Bacteria > Gemmatimonadota > Gemmatimonadetes > Gemmatimonadales > Gemmatimonadaceae > JADGGM01. Next base: position 1,860 of record DATCXR010000347.1, on the reverse strand, counting down.
AGCCGCACGGGGTGAACGTCGTCTTTCGCTCGGCGACGGATGACGGACTCGGCGCGGCGCATCGAACGTGGAAGCCGTCAGGGTGCCGTGACGATCTCCACTCTCTCCATCATATCTCCCTCGAGGAGACCGTCCACCGTCTCCATTCCGCTGACTATTTCCGCGAACACTGTGTAATCGTGATCGAGTCGTGGGAGGTCCACGAGGTCGACGAAGAACTGAGCGTCACCGGTGTTGCGGCCGCGCGTCGAGATCCCGACGGCGCCGCGTCTGTGCGAGCGGAGGCCCACCTCATCGCGCAGGAACGGACCGTCGCCCATGTACTCGTTGGCACCGGGGCTCCCGCCCTGCACCACGAAGTTCGGGACTACTCGATGGATCGTGAGCCCGTCGTAGTAACCGCTCTGCACCAGGCGCACGAAGCGGCTCACCGTCAGCGGAGCATCGGCGGGGAAGAGCCGGAGCTCGAAGCGTCCGCCGCCCGCATCGGGCGCCATGGTCACGCGCAGGCGCGCGACACGAAGCGCGGAAATATCGGCTGGCGGCCCGTCCACGTCGGGAAGCGGGCGAGGCGCGCTACGATAGGTGCGCCCCGTCCATGCCGACACGATCGCCGCGGCGGTATCTGCTACGACCGAATCGAAATCCACCAGGTAGGGGAGCAGCGGCTCCGCCAGCTCCGCCGAGCCGATCTCGCGAAGCGTCCGCAGGATCGCGAGACGAGGATCACGCGACGTCTCGCGCTTCTGCGCCGTGATGCGGGCCAGCGACGCCATCAGGGCGGTGGCCGCGACAGCGGGACGCGGGCTGCCGCGCAGTGCCTGCGCCGCTGTGAGCACCAACTGGTAGTCGCTGGAAGAGAGCGCGGCTACATAGACGCTGTCCGCGACGTGGCCGGCAACTCGCGAAAGCCCCGCGACCGCCTCGGTTCGCACGTTGGGAGCGCGGTCCGAGGCGAGCGAGAGTAGCGTGCCGGTGTCCGCCAGCACCGCCGCGCCACGAGCCGCGTACATCCTCGCCTGCCACGCGGGCGACGCCGCGACCGCGCTCAGGAGCGCGTTCGCGCTCGTCGGTGAAAGGTGCGCGAGAGCTACGATCGCGTGCGCCGCACGGTGCATGGCGATCCGTTGCGGGACGTGAGACGCGAGCTGGCCAGTGCGCTCGCCACTTCCGTCCCGGACGAGCTTCACCAGCATCTCCTCTGCCGCCTTCTCCGGCTTCTCCGCGCAGGCCGTGCCTAGCGCGTCGATCGCGCTCACCGAAGTCTGCGGCGCGCTGTCCAGCGCGAGTGCCAGAAGTGGCGCGCACCACGCGCCGGCGCCGCGCGCCCACGCCAGCGCAACCTCCGTGCGCACGATTGGCGCACCGTCGTGCGCCAGCGCTCGAAGAAGCTCCCTGCCGGCGGAGCTGTCGCCGAACGCGCCGGAGCCGCGCGCAGCCAGCATACGCAGCTGGGCGTCGTCCGAGCGTGCGGCGGCGCGCAGCGTTTCCGTGTCCGCGGAACGCGACGCGATTAGCGCGAGCATCGCCAGGCGTCGTGGCCATGCGAACGAGCTGTCGGACCATCTTCCTCGTACGACGGCGGCACCGCCGGAAGAGCCCCGAGCTCCGGCGCGGAGCACGGCGAGCGCGCGCGGCGACGGAGTATAGGACCGGCCCCCCGCGCTCACGAGCGACAGCATCCCCCTCGCCGCACCCGCGGCGACGCGGGCGTCGCCGGTGCTCGCGAGCTCCCACGCGAGCAGTGCTTCGGACACGTCGCGCTCCGAGGCGCTACGATATGGAAGCCGCCCGAGCGACTGCGCCATCGAGGCGGTCGCCGCCGGGTCGCGCTCGCGTGCCAGGCGCGCGCGGAGCGCC
>DATCXR010000337.1:0-16630 GCA_036565685.1 Gemmatimonadaceae bacterium | reverse complement strand
CCGCCGGCCGGCGGCGGCGCTCCGGCTCTGGCTCGGCCCGCGAGCGCGGCGGCGTGTTGGACACCACGTCTATCCGGTCCGCCGGGATGCCCATCTGCACCATCCGCTCGGCCATCTCCTCGATCACCACCATCACGCGATCGGCACGCTTCAGGCTCCAGCTCTCCACGAGCGCCGCGGCGGTGGGATTGCGCACCAGATGGTCCGTCGCGCGGTGCACGCCCGCGTCGAACACCATGCGCAGCATTGCCGGGTAGTTCTCCGCGATGTCGAGCACCACCGGCGTCGAATGACGATGACCCGCCCAGAGTGCCGTGGGCGCAAGCGGCACGTCACGACACAGCACCACATCCGGACGCAGTCGCCGGACCGTGCGATCGAGGAGCGAGAGCCAGCGCGGGTTGAAGAACGCGGGAAAGCCGAGCGCGCGGTCTACCGCACGGCCCGCCCAGCGCATCGGCGGCATGCGGTGCACGGTGCCCTCGGGGAGCCGCTCCACCGTGGGCTCGCGCCGCGCGTTGCGCGCGGCGATGTGCACGTCGTGCCCGGCGCTCGCGAGTGTGGCGCAGATCTTCTCCGTCCGCACGTCCCACGGATAGTCCGCGTCCCACACGTAGAGCACCCGCAGCTTCCGCTGCGCGATCGGTGAGCGATACTCGCCGATCTGCGGTCCCATGGGCTCCGTCGAGATGTCCGTGATCTCCGAGGCAGTCATTCGGTTCTGCTTCTCCCCAGCTGGTCAGTGCGAGCGAGCGGCGCGTGGGGCGCGCTCGTGCTCGCGAATCGGAACCAGGAGCCGCGTCGGTACCCGCAGCCACTCCATCATCGCCTTGATGTCGCTCGGCTTCACCATGTAATGCGTGGGCAGCGTGAACAGAGTACGCGCGAGCTCCTCGGCGCCGGGCGTCGGCGGCTCGCCCCCCACCAGACACGGGCGGAGCTCCTGCTGCTCGTGAAGTGTAAGCTTGTACCCGCGCAGGATCCCCATGTCGGCGCGCTCCGCACGCGAACCTCGGTCGAGGATCGGGTAGCGCAGATAGCCGCTCATGGCGCCCTCCAACGGCCGCACCGGGCGTATGTCCGCTCCCTCGAGCGTAGCCATCTCGAGCGCCGCCGCAACGCGGCGACGGCCCGTCACATCGCCCGGCGCGGCTGCAAGTGCCTTACGCACGAGCGAGGCCGCCACCCACGAGAGCGCGCGTGGCTCGTGCGCCGGATGGTACACCATCTCTCCGAGGTGCAGCGAAGGGATGGAAGACGGGATTCCATACAACGAAGGACGACCGAGAATCCATTGCGCGGTGATACCGACCAGATCACGCACCCCCGCCGGTCGCGGGCCGAGCTTGCGACGCATCTCGGAGAACGAGTCGGCCAGGGATGGGTCACGCAACAGCAGCGCGCCGCCGTTTCCGCCGGTGGTCCCCTTCCCTCGCCCGAAGCTGAGGACGGAGAGCGTGCCGAAGGAGCCGAGCACGCGACCGTCGAGCGTACCGCCCGCACCCTGCGCGGCATCCTCGATCACCGGAACGCCGGCCGACCTGGCCAGCTTCTCCACACCACGCACGTCTGCCGGGAAACCGTACAGGTGCGCGATCACGATCGCGTCCACCCCGCGCTCCAACGTCGCCGCGAGAGAATCGAGATCGGGGCTGAGCGTTTCGGGATCGATATCGTAGAGACGCACCCGCACTCCGGCAAAGCGAGCCGCAGCCGCCAGGTCCACGCACGCGTAACCGGGATAGGCAACCGTGCCGTTCTTCCCAGCGGTTAGCCGGAGCGCCGCCACGAGCGCCGAGGTGCCGCTGTCGGTGAGCGCCGACCGCCGGGCATCGAAGAGCTCTCGCAGCTCGCGCATCAGCGCGCTGGGCAGCCGCGTATCGTGCGCGAACGCGGCGACAGTGGCGGCGCGGATCGCTCGTGCCTCCACGCGGGACGCCACCGGCAGCTGCCGCCTCCCCATCATGGAATGAAGCGGACGATGCGAGGACCGAGCACGGTGGCCAGCTGAGTGGGCAGGCGCTTCCAGATCCGCGGCCCCCACGCGTACGCGGAGTCGTCGGGTGATGGAGTAGCCGCTCCCTTGCCGTCATCGGCCGTTCGGTCGTACCACCAGAGCTGCTCGTCGCGCGAGCCCCACTGGAGCTTGAAGCGATGCGTGCCCGCGCCGGGTGTGCAGCGGCCGAAGTTGAAGACCGTGAGCCCTTCTTCGATCGCGCGCTCCATGAAGCTCCAGTAGAGGAGCATGTTCGGGGCAATTCGCTTGTGCTCCACCAGCGCCGACGCCCAGGTCATCTCGAACTCGTTCGCCCAGCGGAAGCCGCAGCCGCACGCCACCGGCTGATCGCCCAGATAAGCGCAGCCGAACCAGACTTCGTCGCCGAAAGTCTCGGCGATCGTCTCGAAGAGCCGACGCGGCTGGGTCGGGGTACCCAGGTCGCGCATGTGGCGCGCGAACACCTCGAAGAATGGCGCTACCTGATCGGGGCCGAAGCGGACAGTGACTCCCTCCTTCCGCGGGCGGCGCACCTGGCTGCGCACCTTGGCGTCGAGCGACTTCCAGAGGGTGTCGGGATCAGCAGGCAGGTCGAGGAGCACCGTGACTTTCCGGTGCGACACTGGAAGATCTATGGGAAGCGGCACGCGGCTGCGCAGCTCGAGGAGCCGTGCGCCGTCGCGCTCAGCTATTTCGCTCGCGTGCGCGGCGAGCGCGCGGACGGCCGCTTCGCCACCGAGCGGTCCGCCGTAGTTGAGGAACGGCATGGACACCAGGAAGTGTCCGAAGACCATGCTCTTCACGCGCACGAGTGGCAGCACGCCGGCGAGAGCGCCAGTGTCGTCGTGCGCGGCGAGGTAGATGCACTCGTGGCCGAAGACGCGCTCGATGACGTTCTTCCAGCCGATGAGATGGAAATGGGTCCAGCCCGGCGCCGCTCGCACGAATGCATCCCATGTAGCCTCGGCGCCAGTGAAGTGGCTCACGCGCATGTCAATCTGCTGCGCTCGATACCTTGGCGGCGAGGGGTGGCGCCGGTGGGTGCAGCTGGAGGCATCGCATGGCCGACGTGAAGCGGAACTCTCCGAGGAGACGGTCGAGCCGCGGTACCGTACGGGTGAGGCCACCGTAGTGCCGGATCCTGGTATGCAGCGGAACGCGGAGGCGCGGCTGCGCGGGATCGAGCTCCCAGGGGTGGATGTAGAAGGTGGCTGGAATCCCACTCTCGTCGTACTCGCGGAAAGCGCGACGAGTGACCGAGTACGGGAAGTGACGAAGGTAGGCGCCGCCCGCCGCGGGCACTCGCATCCCCCGCCACCGCGTGGTCGCGAGCGGAAGCTCGCAGAGCGACCCCGCCTTTCTGTGGATCAGGTGCGGGATCGTCGGCGCCGACGGGTAGCCGTAGCCGGGACGCCGGATCGGAAAGAGACTGGAGTCGTACTGGTAGCCTTCCTCCAACAGTATGTCGAAGGCCCACTCGCCGCCCGGCTTGATGGAGAAGTTGGGAGCGCGAAAGCCGACCACTGGCGTCCCGCACGCGCTCTCCAGTGCGGCCTTGGAGGTGCGGACGTCCTCGCGGAACTCCGCGGGCGTGAGCGTGTCCACGCGTCTGTGCCAGAAGCCGTGCGATGCCACCTCGTGCCCGAGATCGTGAATGCGCCGCACGATCGCGGGGTGGCGCTCGGCGACCCATCCGAGTGTGAAGAACGTACCTTTAGCGCCGTGCTTCTCGAGGAGTGAGAGGACGGCGTCCATCGACTGCTCTATCCGGCTGGGATAGCCGGCCCATTCTTCGCGCGATACTACACCTTCGAACGCACCGACCTGGAAGTACTCCTCCACGTCGACTGTAAAGATGTGTTCCACCGGAGTGCGCGCGGACGTCATCGTGACCTTCGTCACGCTGGTCCCAGTCGGAATTCTATGTCCATGGTCGAGCATGCGGTTCTGCAGTTATGATGCCAATTACTGGGCGCAAAATTGCGCCGGTGACGGCAGGCTGCCGGCCCGGACTCATCGTACAGACGCGCGGTCGCCTATTGCGGTGACACAACTCACCCGGGCTGTCGCAACATCAACGTGTAGAGTAGAGGCCACAACGGCGCCGCTGCGGTAGCAAGATACACTCGGGCTACCATGACCGGGCGGACCGACTTACTTTCGCGACGCTGCGCGACTGGCGTTGCCAGAGAGCCCGACCATTTTCCAGAGCGGTCAATGTCCCGATCCACCAGCTTGCTTTGGCGCGGTTTGCGGAATCCTGGCCGAGCGGCGCGGGCGCTGTCGGTCCGTGCACGCGGCTGGCGTTACAAGGCCTGGTGCCGACTGCGTGGAATCCGCCTGGAGACCGGTAGAAACTTCCGGATCTCGGGACGGCTGGTCATCCGGGGTCCAGGTCGCGTCGTGTTCGGCGACGACGTTCTGATCGACGGGACGGTCACTCCCTGGACGTACAGCGAGGACGCCGTCATACGCATCGGCAGCGGCTCGTACGTCAACGGGACGCGCTTCGGCTGCCGGCAGGAAATCAGCATCGGCGATGGTGCGATCCTCGGGGACGCGCGGGTGATGGACACCGACTTTCACAGCACGCTCAGGAACCGGCACGACCCCGATGCGCCGATCCGCGTAGCGCCCGTACACATTGCCGACAATGTCTGGATCGCAGCGGCCGTCGGCATCCTGCCTGGTACCACCATCGGGGCGAATTCGGTAGTAGGCTTCGGTGCGGTCTGTGCGGGCGACTACCCGGCAGACGTGATCATCGCGGGCAACCCGGCCGTCGTGATCCGACCGATTGCTTCGAGCGGCGAATCGAAGAGCGCAGAGCCGGCGCGCGGCTGAGCCGCGAGCAATTGCCGCTTGAACGTGCGGAGTCCCATCGCCACCTTTGGAGCCGTGCAGGGATTCTTCATTGCATACGACACGGTACTCGCGGGGCTCCGGCTCCTGCTCTTCACGCTCGCCTGCGTGCTGTTCGTGCTGTTCGCCGTGGACTGGCTGGTGCGCACTCGACGCATCAATCCCTTCGGGCCCGTTGCGCGCTTCTTCCGGAAGGCGGTCGATCCGCTGATCATGCCGGTGGAGCGGCGCATCGTGCGTGCGGGAGGCACCCCGGCCAGCGCGCCCTGGTGGACGCTGGTGGCGGTGGTGGTGGGCGGGATCCTTCTGATCCTGGCTCTACAGTTCGTGCGCGATCTGCTCGTTTCCACGATCGCTTCGGCCAGCCGCGGCCCGCGCGGACTCTACGTTCTGCTGGTGAGCTGGACTTTCGGCATCCTTCAGATCGCTCTGATCGTCCGCATCATCGCCTCCTGGATCAGACTCAATCCGTACGGGCGGTGGATTCGCTGGTCGTACTCCCTCACCGAATGGTTGCTGCGTCCGCTGCGTTCCGTCATTCCGCCATTCGGGATGATTGACCTGACGCCGATCGTAGCGTACTTCATTCTCGTGCTTCTCGAGTCGTTCTTCATGCGCCTGCTCGGGGCGTGACGGAGCTGGATGTCCGCGAGCGCGCGAATGGCGTGCGCTTCGCGGTACGCGTACGCCCCCGAGCCCCGCGCAGTATGGTGGTCGGGGTGCACGATGGAGCGTTGCGCGTGCGGCTCGCCGCTCCGCCGGTGGATGGCGCGGCGAACGATGAGCTGGTGCGGCTGCTGGCGGGGTGGCTGGGGGTTGCGCGAAGAGATGTGAGCATCATGGGAGGCATGGCGTCGCGATCGAAGTTGGTCGAGGTGCGTGGGGTGAGTGTGGAGGTGGTTCGTTCCCTGGTCACCGAAGTCGAATCTCACGGGTGAGAATGGCGACGATTCTACTCATTGGCACCGACGGCGCGCTCCTCGAGGGAGTGGCGCAGCTTCTCGCGGGCTCCGGCCACGCGATCTCGATGGCCCACACGCTTTCCGAGGGGAGAGCGCTGGCGGCGCTGGCCCCACCGCTCGCGGTACTGGTGGAAACCGGGATCGCTCTGGCGGATCCGCAGGGCATCCCTGCCCCGATGGTGCGTGGCGGAGCCGTGCTGCTCTACCGTACTGACGAGAGGCCGTCCACCATCATACCGGCCACTCTGCAGCGCCTGGTTCTGGCGGATCTCGCCCTCCCACTCGAGCGGCATCGCCTCGTCACACTCGTCAGGTGCATGGCAGACAGGGCTTCCGTCACCGGGCGACGCCAGCAGCACGAGGAGCGACGCCCGCGCTGAGCAGCACCCCTTGCTCGGCCGACTCTCGGAGCGTACACTGCATCCAGACATATCTGTGACCCGTGGCGATTTACGGCAAATTGCGGCCACGTAAAACATCCCGCTAAAGCGCCGGCCTGGTGCCTGTGCGCGCCGGGCTTTTTTTCGTATTGGTAATGAAAATGGCGGAATCCAACGGCAGTTCAGCGTATCTGCGCGCCCTCGAGCGGGGAATCCTCGTTTACGATGGCGCGATGGGAACCAACATCCAGCGCCACAAGCTGGGTGCCGAGGACTTTGGCGGCGCGCGCTACGAAGGGTGCAACGACTACCTGGTCATCACGCGTCCCGATGTCATTCAGGGAATCCACGAGTCGTTCCTCGCCGTTGGCTGCGACGTGGTGGAAACGTGCACCTTCCAGAGCACGCCCCGCCGTCTCCATGAATGGGGGCTCGGCGACCGCGTACGCGATGTGAACTTTCAGGCGGCGCGGCTCGCGCGCGCCGCCTGCGACAAGTTCGCCACCCCCGGGAAGCCGCGCTTCGTGGCCGGCTCGATGGGGCCCACGGGGATGCTCCCCGCCAGCGACGACCCGCTACTTTCCGCCATAACCTGGGACGAGCTGAGCGAGAACTACCGCGCTCAGGCGGAGGCGCTCGTGGAAGGCGGCGTGGACGTCCTTCTCATCGAGACCGCGCAGGACATCCTCGAGGTGAAGGCCGCGATCGCCGGCATCGAGCGGCTCTTCGCGCAGATCGGCCGCAGAGTGCCGCTGCAGGTCCAGGTCACCCTCGATACGAGCGGGCGGATGCTCCTGGGCACCGACATCGCGAGCGCCATGACGACGCTCGAAGCGCTCGGCGTCGACGTGATCGGCCTCAACTGCTCCACCGGCCCGGAGCACATGCGCGAGCCGATCCGCTACCTCGCCGAGCACGCATCGCTTCCCGTGTCGTGCATCCCGAACGCCGGGCTGCCGATCAACACCGGCGTGGGCGACGCGGTTTACCCGCTGGAGCCCGAGCCGATGGCGCGCGCGCTCTCCGAGTTCGTGCGGGACTTCGGGGTGCGCGTGGTGGGTGGCTGCTGCGGCACCACGCCGGAGCATCTCGAGGCGGTGGTCCGCGCGGTCGACGAGGTTACAGCCGCCGGGCGGAAGTCGCGCGAGCACGCGGCGGTCGTACCGCGCGTGAGCTCCGCCATGCGCGCCATCACGCTGCACCAGGATCCGCCGCCGCTGCTCATAGGCGAGCGCGTCAACGCGCAGGGCTCGCGCCGGGTCAAGCAGTTCCTCCTCGCCGACGATTACGAAGGTCTAGTGGGAGTCGCGCGCCAGCAGGTGGACTCGGGAGCGCACGTCCTCGATGTGTGCGTGGCCCTCACCGAGCGCGCCGACGAAGCCGAGCAGATGGCGCGTACAGTGAAGCTCCTTTCCATGAGCGTGGAGACACCGATCATGGTGGACTCCACCGAGCCCGAGGTCGTGGAGCGGGCGCTCGAGCACATCCCCGGCCGTGCCATCGTGAACTCGATCAACATGGAGAACGGCCGCGCGCGCATCGAGGCGGTGCTCCCGATAGTGAAGAGGCACGGCGCGGCCGTCGTAGCACTCACCATCGACGAGACGGGGATGGCGAAGACGCGCGAGCGGAAGCTAGAGGTGGCACGCCGCATCCACGACATCGCGGTGAACGAGTACGGTCTCCGCCCCGAGGATCTGATCTTCGACGACCTCACGTTCACCCTCGCCACCGGCGAGGCGGAGTGGCTCGACAGCGCTCGGGAGACCATCGAAGGGATCCGGCTCATCAAGCGCGAGCTGCCGGGCGTCTTCACTTCGCTCGGCGTGAGCAATGTGAGCTTCGGACTCGGCACGGAAGCGCGCGCGGTCCTGAATTCGGTGTTCCTGCACCACTGCGTGCGCGCGGGGCTCGACATGGCGATCGTGAACCCCGCGCACGTGCGGCCGTACGCCGAGATCTCCCCGGAGGAACGCGAGCTCGCGGACGACATGGTGTTCAACCGCAGGGCGGATTCGCTGCAGAGGTTCATCGAGCACTTCGACCACACCGCGAGCGACAAGCCCGCGGCTGGTGCGAAAGCGATCGAGGATCCCACGGCCGGGATGGCGCCCGACGAGAAGATCCACTGGCAGATCGTGCACAGGAAGAAGGACGGTATCGAGGAGCTGCTCGATGCCGCCGGCGTTCGCGAGGACCCGGTGCGCGTGCTGAACGACGTGCTCCTCCCGGCCATGAAGGACGTGGGCGACAAGTTCGGCGCCGGAGAGCTGATCCTCCCCTTCGTGCTGCAGAGCGCCGAGGTGATGAAGCGCGCGGTTCGACACCTCGAGCAGTTCCTCGAGCGCGCCGAAGGGTACACGAAGGGGAAGGTGGTGCTCGCCACGGTGTACGGGGATGTGCACGACATCGGCAAGTCGCTCGTCAACACCATCCTCTCCAACAACGGCTACACGGTGGTGGACCTGGGAAAGCAGGTGCCGGTCAACACGATCATCGACAAGGCCGTGGAGATCGGCGCGGACGCGATAGGTCTCTCGGCGCTCCTCGTTTCGACATCGAAGCAGATGCCGATCTGCGTCCAGGAGCTGGACAAGCGCGGGCTGAACATCCCCGTGATGATCGGGGGAGCGGCGATCAACCGGCGCTTCGGCCGTCGCGCGCTCTTTGTTGATGGCGAGCGGGCGTACGCTCCCGGTGTCTTCTACTGCAAGGATGCTTTCGAAGGACTGGACACCGTGGAAGCGCTGGTGGATGACGCGCGCCGCGTCGAGCTCGTGTCGAGCAACCTCGAGGCCGCGCGCCAGGATGTGTTCCTGCGCACCGAGGTGGGCAAGGACATCGCCGCGGGAACCGACGGCGGCGAGCGCAGCGACGTGGCCGCCGACAACCCGATCCCGAAGCCGCCCTTCTACGGCACGCGCATCATCCGCGACATCCCGCTCGACGAAGTTCTCGCGCTCCTCGACCTCGATGAGCTCTACCGACTGCAATGGGGTGGACGCGGCTCGGGCGAGGCATTCCGCACCGCCGTGCGCGAGGAGTTCGAGCCCACGCTCGCACGGCTGAGCGAGGCGGCCAAGCGCGACCGGTGGCTCGCACCCCGTGTCGTCTACGGCTTCTTCCCGGTGCAATCCGATGGCAACGCGCTCATCGTGTACGATCCGGCGGCGTACGAGAGCGACGGTGGATCGCTGCGCGAGCTGGCGCGCTTCGACTTCCCGCGCCAGGCGGCGCGCGACCGGCTCTGCCTGGCCGACTACTTCCGCTCGGTGGATTCCGGGGATGTGGATGTGGCCGCGTTCCAGGTGGTGACCGTGGGCGACGCCGCGACGAAGCTCTTCGAGCGTTTGCAGGAGGCCGGCGACTACACCGAAGCGTTCTACACGCACGGTCTCTCGGTGGAGGCGGCCGAGGCGCTCGCCGAGTGGACGCACCGCCTGGTACGTCGCGAGCTCGGCCTGACGGAGCAGACCGGGAAGCGCTACTCGTGGGGGTACCCTGCATGCCCCGACATCGATCAGCATCAGCAGGTCTTCCGGATCCTCCCCGCCGCGGAGGCGCTTGGAATGGACCTCACCCCGGCGTTCCAGCTCATGCCCGAGCAGTCCACTGCCGCGGTAGTGGTGCACCACCCCGAAGCCAAGTACTACGCCGTGCGATCGGGGGGCGAGCGCGACATGGGTCCGGCCGCCGCGGTGGGGGTGTCCTGAAGTGACCGCGCCGCGCGACGCGCGCGCGCTGCTCGATCCCGATCGCGTCGTGATCTTCGATGGCGCGATGGGCACGATGCTCTACGCCCGGGGCGTGTTCATCAACCAGTGCTACGATGAGCTGAACCTGCGCGCGCCGGAGCTGGTGAGTGAGGTGCACGACGCGTACGTGGGAGCCGGCGCAGAGGTTCTCGAGACGAACAGCTTCGGCGCCAACCGACTGAAGCTTGCGCAGTACGGGCTCGAGTCACAGGTCGACGCCATCAACTTGCGCGCGGCAGAGATCGCCCGGGCTGCCGCGGGCGAGGACGTACTGGTGGCCGGTGCGGTGGGGCCGCTCGGCGTGCGCCTGGAGCCCTTTGGCCCCACCTCCCTCGGCGAGGCGCGCGCGCTCTTCCGCGAGCAGCTTCGAGCGTTGCGCTCCGGAGGCGCGGACCTCTTCATCATCGAGACCTTCAGCGACCTCGGCGAGATGGAGCAGGCGATCCTCGCCGCGCGCGATGTGGATCCGGACGTGGTGGTCATCGCGCAGATGACCATCGGGACCGACTGTCTCACGCCCTTCGGCGCGTCGGCGCAGGATGTGGCCCGCGCACTCGACTCGTACGGCGCGGACATCGTGGGGCTCAACTGCTCGGTGGGTCCGCAGACGATCCTCGAGGCGATCGAGAAGATGGCCACGGTGACGAGTCGGAAGTTGAGCGCCCAGCCCAACGCGGGGATGCCGCGCGACGTGGGCGGACGCACGATGTACATGGCCAGCCCCGAGTACATGGCCAGCTACGGCCGGCACCTCATCCAGGCAGGCGCCAAGGTGGTGGGCGGCTGCTGCGGCACGACGCCGGAGCACATCCGATCACTCGTGGAAGGCGTGCGGCCGCTCGTGCCGCGGCACCGCGATGATCTGCATCGCGCGGACGCGAGCTCCTCGCGACACCGGGCCGAGCGTGCCGCCGGCGGTGCCACGGCCACGCGGGAGAGCGCCGCGCTGTCGGAGGGAGTGACGCCCGTACCATTCGCGGAGCGCTCGCGCTGGGCGGCGAAGATGGCTTGCGGGGAGTTCGTCAGGTCGGTGGAGATCGTGCCGCCCCGAGGTGTGGATACCGGCACGATGCTGCAGGGCGTCGCGGCGCTCGCTCGCGCAGGGGTGGATGCCGTGAACGTCCCCGACGGTCCCCGCGCGCAGAGCCGCATGGGCGCGCTCATGACGAGTCTACTCATAGAACAGCGCATCGGCATCGAGACCGTCACCCACTACTGCTGCCGCGATCGCAATCTTCTCGGGATGCTGAGCGATCTCCTCGGCGCTTCGGCGATGGGGATCAGGAACCTGCTCATCATCACGGGCGATCCGCCGAAGATGGGCCCCTACCCCGACGCGACGGCGGTATTCGACATCGACTCGATCGGTCTCACCAACCTCGTGAACCGGCTGAACCATGGCGTGGACCCCGGAGGTCACGCGATCGGCAAGCCCACCTCGTTCGTGATCGGGGTGGGAGTGAACCCGGCGGCGATAGATCCGGTGCACGAGCTACGGCGCTTCGAATGGAAGGTGGACGCGGGCGCGGAGTTCGCCATCACCCAGCCGGTGTTCGACGCGGCGCAGCTCGAGCGCTTCATCGCATCCATCGAACACGTGAAGATCCCCGTCGTCGCGGGGATCTGGCCGCTCGTCTCTGCGCGCAACGCGGAGTTCCTTGCCAACGAGGTGCCCGGCGTGATAGTACCCGAGGAAGTGCTGGCTCGCATGCGCCGCGCGAGCGAGCGCTCCAAGGATCACGCCGTGGCCGAAGGGATAGCGATCGCGCGCGAGATGCTCGAGCGCGTGCAAGGCTCCGTTCGCGGCGTCCAGGTATCGGCTCCCTTCGGCAAGGTGGAGCTGGCGCTGGACGTGCTCGCGAGCTGAGCGCGCGGATCACCGCGCGGCCGAGGCCGCCGGTTCCCTGATGCGACAATTGACGAGATATTAGCTTCCGTTCGAAGCGCTGCAGTCGAGCAGCCGGCGCGGAGCGCCGGAGATGGCGAGAGTCGAGGGAGACGATGAGAGCGATCCTTTTGATAGATCACGGCTCCGTGAAGGCGGAGGCGAACCACATGCTCGAGTGCATGGGCGCGCTCGTGCAGCAGCTGGCCGGCAGCGAGGCGATAGTACGCATCGCCCACATGGAGCTCGCGGAGCCAGGCGTGGAGGAGGGTTTCGCGGCGTGCGTGGAGGCGGGTGCCACCGAGGTGGTCGCTTTCCCGTACATGCTCTCGCCCGGCAAGCACTCCACGCGCGACATCCCGCGCATGGTGGCCAGCGCCGCGGCACGCTACCCGGATGTCCGCTACTCCGTCACTCCCGCCTTCGGCGTGAACGAGAGACTTGCGGAAGCGGTGCTGGAGCGAGTCGGGGTCCCGGTTTCCGAACGGGCGATATCCGAGGTCGGCTGCCGCGCGGTGTGCATGCGGCCGGAGGGCACGCCGGAGCGCTACTGCGGCGACGGGTGCCGCGCCGTCGTGGACGTGCCGGCACCGGCCATATCCGGCTGAGCGCGGCCGGATGCGAGGTCGGAGAAGCGCTGCGCGGCGGGACTTCCAACATTAGCTTGTAGCCATGACCACCGACCTCACCGCGTCGCATCAGGCGCTCAGCACGCTCTCCGACGAGGAGACCATGTTCCGCGACGCCGTCGCGGAGTTCGCCGAAGAGGAAGTCCGCCCGCGAGTGCAGGCGATGGAACGGGCCGGTCGCCTCGATCCCGAGATCATCCCGAAGTTCTTCGAGCTCGGGCTCATGGGGATAGAGGTTCCCGAGCGCTACGGAGGCGCGGGCGGAACGCTCATGATGATGACGCTCGCGGTGGAGGCGATGAGCCGCGTAGACGCTTCGGCGGCCATCCTCATGGACGTGCAGAACACGCTCGTCAACTATCCCATCACGCGCTACGGGAGCGACGCGCAGAAGCAGAAGTACCTGCCGAAGCTCACAGGCGAGACCGTCGGCGCGTACGCGCTCTCCGAGGCCGGCTCGGGCTCCGATGCCTTTGGCCTCGCCACGCGCGCGGAGAAGAGCGGCGACGGCTGGGTGCTCGACGGCCGCAAGCTCTGGATCACGAACGGCGCGGAGGCAGGGATCTACGTGATCTTCGCCAACGCCGATCCATCGGCCGGCTACAAGGGAATCACCGCCTTCATAGTCGAGCGCGACTTCCCCGGCTTCTCGGTGGGGAAGAAGGAGCACAAGCTCGGCATCCGTGCATCGAGCACCACCGAGCTGATCCTCGATCAGTGCAAGGTGCCCGCCGGGAACGTGCTCGGTCCCGTCGGGAAGGGGTACAAGATCGCCATCGAGACGCTGAACGAGGGCCGCATCGGGATCGGCGCGCAGATGATCGGCGTGGCGCGGGGCGCGCTCGACACGACGCTCGCCTACGTGAAGGAGCGCCACCAGTTCGGGAAGCCGATATCGGACTTCCAGGGCGTGCAGTTCCAGCTCGCGCAGGCAGCCACCGAGCTCGAGGCGGCGCGGCTAATGGTGTACAACGCCGCGCGGCTCAAGGACGCCGGCCAGCCGTTCACCGAGGAGGCGGCGATGGCCAAGCTCTTCTCGTCGCAGGTGTGCGAGCGGGTCACGTCGCTCTGCGTCGAGCTCCACGGCGGCTACGGCTACACGGAGGATTACCCCGTGGAGAAGTACTACCGCGACGCCAAGATCGGCGCCATCTACGAGGGGACATCCAACATGCAGCTCCAGACCATTGCGAAGTCGATGCTGAGTCGTCCATAGTAGACGCCCCAGGGCTCGGAGGTAGCTGATGCATCGTGGTGAGAACAACCGATGGACCAGCAGCCAACCTCTCGGAGCCCCGGGTGAAAGCGGAGCCTACTCTTCGAACGTAGAGACCCCACCCTCCCCTACCAGCTCCGCCGGCCGAGCACTCCGCACATTTCTCCTTGCGCTGGTCGCGCTCCTCGCCGCCAACATCGCCATGAACGCCGCGCTGAACCCGAGCGGCGAGCTGCGCGACGGGGGGCTGATCATACAGAGCGTGCTCGCCAGCGAGAGCTATCAGAAAGTGAAAGCGCTCGACGGGTTCATTGCCCGCAGGGCCGGTGCTCCGATGGGCGTGGTGCTCGGATCGTCGCGCGTGATGGAGCTCTCGCTCGGTGATTCGACGGCGCCGATTCCTTTCTACAACTGCGGAGTCTCCGGCGCGAAGGCGGAGGACATCCTCGCCTTCACGCGCTTCATCTTCTCTCATCCCGATGTGAAACTCGCCGAGGCCGTGATCGGCGTGGACCCGTTCGCGCTCGCGGTGCCGATCCCCGGAGATGCGACCGAGTACTACGACGTCCGGCTCCGCGGAGTGCACGCGCTGGAGCGGGTGATGCGCGACCGGACCGACCCACGCGAACGGTTGGAGTGGCGCGCGGCGGCTCTGCTCGGCCGCGACTGGACCACCGCGCTGCGCGAGGTGGGCGACCCGCCCCCGCGCCAATGGTTCGATTCCTCCGGCGTGTACCCCGAGTCCAACTACGTAAGGCGGATCGGCACCTCGCCGGAAGCGCGCGAGCGCTATCTGACCAACCACATCGAGATGGTGATGACGCACCTGCCGGTCAGTGCGGATCCTGATCCGCGGCGCGTGGAAGACATCACCGAGGCGGTGCGACTCCTTCGCGAGCACGGCGCGCGGGTGACGATCTTCCTGCCGCCTACCCATCCGCGCCTTCTCGCCGCACTCGTGAGCGATACGATCTTCCGCGCGCAGACCGCCCACGACCGCACCATGCTGCGCGAGCTGGCCAGCGGTAGCGGAGCGACGTTCGTGGATCTTACCGACCCTGCCACATCCGGGCTGACTCCCGCCGACTTCTGGGACGGCTACCACTATACATCCGCCGCTTCCGCTCTCGTGATCCACGCACTCCGCTCGGCGTCCGCGCCGGCCGGCGGCGACGAGACTTCCACCGCCGAGTCACTCACCAGGCGCTGACCGCGCCATCCAGCACCGGCCAGCCACAGAGGACGTCCGACAGTGCTCTTCAACAGCTACGTCTTCCTCTTCCTCTTTCTCCCCATCGTGCTGCTTGCGTGGTGGGTTCCGCGCAATCTGCAGCTGCGACTCGCGCTGCTGGTGCTCGCGAGCTACGTGTTCTACGCGGGGTGGGATTATCGCTTCTGCTCGCTGATGTTCCTCACCACCGTGATGGACTACCTCGCGGCCGGACGCATCGCGCGCGGCAGGACGCCGCGCGAGCGGAAGGGGTGGCTGGTGGCGGCGCTCGTCTTCAACCTCGGCCTGCTCGCGTACTTCAAGTATGCCGGCTTCTTCGCGAGGTCGGTGAACGATGTGGCTCACACCATGGGGCTCGGCGCGGTGGCCCCCGCGCTTTCCATAGTTCTCCCGCTGGGGATCTCGTTCTACACCTTCGAGTCGATGAGCTACACCATCGACGTCTATCGGGGGATCGCGAAGCCGGCCAAGAGCTTCCTGCACTACATGCTCTTCATCTCGATCTTCCCGAAGCTCATCGCCGGGCCGATCATCCGATATACCGACGTGGAGGACCAGTACGCCGAGCTGCGCGAGCGCGTGGACGTGGAGCTCATGTGGCGAGGGGTGGTCTTTTTCGTGGTCGGGATGGTGAAGAAGGTTCTGATCGCCGATCAGATCGCGGCGCACGCGGCGCCGCTCATGGGAGCGGCGCACCCCGGGATCGCGGAAAGCTGGGCGATCGTCGGCTCCTACACGCTGCAGATCTACTTCGACTTCTCGGGGTACAGCGACATGGCCGTGGGGCTCGGCTACATGCTCGGCTTCCGCTTCCCGCAGAACTTCAACCGCCCGTACATCGCCCGGAACATCAGCGAGTTCTGGGACCGCTGGCACATCACCTTCTCCCGCTGGCTGCGCGACTATCTCTTCATCCCGCTGGGTGGATCGCGCGCCGGCGCGCTGCGCACGCTGCGCAATCTCTTCCTGGTGATGTTCCTCGGTGGACTGTGGCACGGCGCGAACTGGACGTTCGTGGCGTGGGGCGTCTACCACGGAACGCTGCTCGGGATCTACCACTCGTCGCGCATGCTGCGGAAGCGCGGCGTGCTGCGCGTGCCCGAGCTGCCCGGTCGCGTGGCGCTCGTGGTGACGCTGCTCGCCGTGATCTTCGGCTGGGCGCTCTTCCTGAGCCCCGACTTCACCACGGCGTGGGCGCTGGTGAGCGGGATGGTAGGCGCGCACGGGCTCGGGGATGCGAGCACGCTGCGCGTGCTCACTCATCCGATCGCGATCATCGCGTTCGCGTGGCTCGCTTTCGTGCCGGAGGTGTGGGACTGGGAGCTCGTGCCCCGGCGCCGCTTCGCGGTGGGTGCCGCCGCGGTGCTCGTATTGTGCATCATGATGCTCGGCGGCTACAGCCCGTTCATCTACTATCAGTTCTGATACTCTCAGTTCTGAGCACGAGCCAAGCTGGCGCGGCCCGTTGCCAGCTCGGCATCGAGGAAACGAGCTGCGCGCGGATCGCTACTTCGGCATCTGCAACGCCTGGTAGACGGACGGCAACGCGCCGATGATCCACACGATGATCGCAGCGAATGCGGCCTTCTGCCTGGAGATCTTGCCCGTCACACTCAGCCCGATGGCTAGCAGCACCGTAACCCATATCGTGAAGATGTCCACACGCGCGAGGAGCGCCGCCAGGACCGGCTGCTCCGCACCGTTCACGAAGTGA
>DATCXR010000326.1:0-2837 GCA_036565685.1 Gemmatimonadaceae bacterium | reverse complement strand
AGCGGCGTGCACGGCCGCGCTGATCATCCCGGCGCCCGCCGAGCCGACCGCGGAGGATGTGTTCGGCAGCTCAGTGTCGCCGTACTCGAAGCGGATGCGCTCCACTCCCACGCCTAGCGCATCGGCGGCCACCTGGGTCATCGCGGTCGCCACGCCGGTTCCGAACTCCTGGGTGCCGCACTGTATCTCGACGCTTCCGTCCGAGTACAGTCGTGCAAGCGCGCGTTGCGGCTGCAGCCCCGGGAACGCCGGGACAGGGTAGCCGGCCGTGGCCATCCCGTAGCCGATGAGCCAGTGGCCCTCGCGCCGCGAGCGCGGCTCCGCGCGCCGCCGCTCCCAGCCGATGCGTTCGGCGCCGCGGTGGTAGCACTCCTTCAAGCTCTTGCTCGACCACGGCTGCCCGCTTACCGGGTCCACATCGGCGTGGTTGCGCAGCCGGAGCTCGATCGGATCGACCCCCAGCTCGTGCGCCAGCTCATCCATCGCGCACTCCAGGGCGAACATTCCGGTGGACTCGCCCGGAGCGCGCGTGAAGGTGGGCGTCATGATGTTGGTGCGCACGAGTCGATAGACGCCTTCGTAGTTCGGGTACGCGTACGCCTGCGCCGCGACGTTCAGCGATGGCTCGGCCCAATTGTCGAAGGGCGATGTGGCAGAGAGCTTGTGATGCCGTAGCGTGGTGACATGGCCATCGCGGGTGGCGCCGATCACGATGTGCTGCTCCTGCTCCTCGCGGTGACCGCAGGAGCTGAACATCTGCGCGCGCGTCAGAGCGAGCTTGACCGGTCGTCCCACGCGGCGCGCGGCCATCGCGGCGAGCGTCGAGTGGGGCCAGACCATCGCCTTGCACCCGAAGGCGCCGCCCACGTATCGCGTGATGACACGGACCCTGGTCGGAGAGAGGCCGAGCAGCGCCGCGACCGTCAATCGTGCGGCGGTGATCCCCTGGTTGGAGTCGTAGAGAGTGAGCTCATCGCCGTTCCACACGGCAGTCGTGGCGGAAGGCTCGATGGGGTTGTGGTGGTTCGCCGCGAATCGGTAGGTGGCGTCGACCCGCACCTCCGCGCTCGCCAGGCCGGCAGCTACATCGCCACGCGCCATTCTCCCGGGCACCAGCCCGGCGAAGATGCGTTCCGGCTCGTACGCGCTGTCGCGCCCCTCGTCCAGCGTGGTCGTGGAGGGCGTGGCGACATACTCGACGCGCAGCAGCGTGGCGGCGTACTGGGCGCGCTCGAGGCTGTCGGCCACCAGCAGCGCGACCGGCTGGCCGGCGTAGTGGACGACCTCGTCCTGCATCGGGAAGAACGTTTCCCCAGGAGCAGCGTGACCGAAGAGCGACGGGAAGAGCGGCGGCTGTGACGCGATCCTGTCGAGATTCCGGTGTGTGAGGACGGCCAGCACGCCCGGTGCGCGCTCGGCGCCGCTCGTGTCGATGGATGCGATCCGGCCGCTCGGTATGCTCGCACCCACCAGAATGGCGTGGGCCATGTGCGGCAGAGCGATCTCCGCCGAATAGCGCGCGCCTCCGGTGACCTTCGCGCGACCATCCACCCGCTCGAGCGGCTGTCCGATTGCCGTGGTCATGCTGCACCTCTCATCGTCGTCGCCATCTCGAGTGCCCGGCAAATGGCCCGCTGCGCGAGCTCCACCTTGAACGCGTTCATCCCACGCGGCGTCGCCGGTGCGAGCTCCTCCGCTGCCGCTCTGGCGAAAGTATCCTCCGTAACCGATGCGCCGATCACGACTCGCTCCGCGCGGCGCGCGCGCCATGGCTTCGTGGCGACGCCGCCGAGCGCCAGGCGTGCGTCCACGATCACGCTGTCGGCGACGTCTACCGCGACAGCAACCGAGACGAGCGCGAACTCGTACGACTCGCGGTCGCGCACCTTGAGGTAGAGCGATCGCCGGGCGAACGGGAGCGGGGGGATCTCGATGGCCGTTATCAGCTCGCCGTGCGAGAGCGGGTGCTCGATGTGAGGAGTGTCGCCGGGAAGGAGGAAGAAGTCGTCGATCGCGATCGCGCGCTCGCCCCCTGGTCCCTCGGTGTGTACGACGGCGTCGAGCGCGACGAGCGCCACCGCCAGGTCAGAGGGATGCGTGGCAATGCACTGCTCGCTCGTGCCGAGGACGGCGTGGCCGCGGTTCACGCCCTCGAGCGCCGAGCAGCCGGCGCCCGGCTCGCGCTTGTTGCACGGCGAGATCGCATCGCGGAAGTAGCTGCAGCGCACACGCTGGAGGAGGTTCCCGCCAATCGTCGCCATGTTGCGCAGCTGCGGAGATGCGCCCTGCACGAGCGCCTGCGCCACGAGCGGGAAGCGCTCGAGAACGAGCGGCGACCCGGCCACGTCGCTCATCCGCGCGAGCGCGCCGATGCGGAGGCCGCCGCCGGGAAGCTCTTCCACGTCGGCAAGCGGAAGCGCGTTGATGTCCACGAGGGTGGCGGCCTGCACCACGTCCTGCCGGAGCAGATCGATCTCGGTGGTGCCGCCGGCCAGGAACGCGCTCTCCGGGTTGGCGCTCACCGTCGCGATGGCCTCGGCCACGTCGCTCGCGCGCGCATAGCTAACGGGCCGCATCGGTGGACCCCCGCAAAGAGTCACGCACCTCGGCGATCGCGGCGCGGATGTTGGGATACGCTGCGCAGCGGCAGAGATTGCCGCTCATCCACTCGCAAATCTCGGCGTCGCTCGATGCGTGGCCTTCGTTAAGGAGAGCGACGGCTGACATGAGCTGGCCGGGCGTGCAGTAGCCACACTGGAACGCGTCGTGGTGGACGAAGGCGCGTTGCATCGGGTGCAGCTCTTCGCCCGGCGCGAGACCCTCGATGGTGGTCACCT
>DATCXR010000315.1:0-1453 GCA_036565685.1 Gemmatimonadaceae bacterium | reverse complement strand
CTGACGCAGCTCGCGCTGCTTCTGCCCCGTCGCGATGTCGAGATATCCCATCTGCATTCCGTCCACCCGAACCATCAGGCGATACACCGCGTTCGGCTGCAGCGCCGCTCCCCTGGTGCGCCACTGGAAGATGTAGCGCTGACGATCCGTGTTCACGGTGAGCGAAGCCGTGCCCCTCGTGCCGAGCGTGACGGGCGCAAGCACGGTGGATTGGCAGGCGTCGTTCACCCAGAGGCAGACGCTGACCTGGGGCGAGAGCGTGGCATCGAAGGTTCCCTGGAACGCGGTCGGCTGGAGATCGCGCAGGAGGAAGAAGAACTGCCGTGGGCTCACACCGATGGCGCCGCTCGAGATGGCCTGGTTCGGCGACGCTGGCGCGCTATGCGGAGCGGTGGGCGTCTCCCCGCATGCGCTTGCCAGGAGCACCAGCGCGGAAGTGAGCGGGGCGATGAAGCGTGCGCGGTGCCGTCCTGCATCGGCGCAGCGCGGGATCAGGGAAAGGTACGACATCGTAGCATCCTCCCGACCATCACCGGCGGCAACGCTCGGTCCGGCTGGCGGACGCCAGTCGTATCATCGACGGAGCGAAAGCCAGATTACCGCCGGATGCCTACAATATCTGTTTACGGTATGACACGCTACGCACGAACGACCGGCTCCGCAATAGGCCGTCGCCCTGATTCGCGTGAAGGTTTCCCTTATCCGGCCACTGCCGCCGCCACCGCCGAGTCGAGCGGGGCGACGTTGGTGAAGTACCCCTTCGCATCCGTCCCCACGTTCTGCCGGTTGGTGAGGAGGACGATCGAGAGCTTCTCGCTCGGCACGCCGAGCACCCAGGTGCCGGTGAAGCCGTTGTGGAAGTAGCTCCCCTCGGGGAGGCCGCGCGGCTTCTGCCAGCCGAGGTAGTTGTGGAAGCGATCCTCGGTCAGGAACTGGTCGATCACGCTCGCGCTGATGTAGCGTCGCCCTCCGTACTCGCCGCGCGCATTGAGCATGTCGAGGAGCACGCGCAGATCGGCGGCGGTGGAGAAGAGCCCCGCGTGTCCCGCCATGCCACCGTTGGCATACCAGGAGTTGCCGTCGTTCACCTCGCCCACGAGCACGTAGTGACGCCAGCCGTCCCACGATGTGGGATCGCCATCGTAGCGATAGCCGAAGTCGTCGTCGTACACCATGTGGTGCTCGTAGCCGTTCCCCTGCTCCGTCGCCGCGAAGCGCGTGAAGCCGTGCTTCTTCGGGTTGAACGTAGTGTGCGTGAGCCCGAGCGGCTCGTACAGCCTCTTCCGCAGGTAGTCGTTCAGCGGCTCCCCGGTGACCCGCTCCACGATGTAGCCAAGCAGCATGAAGCCGAGATCGCTGTACTGCCGCTCCTCACCCACGCCCCATTGCAGCGGCATGTCGCGGATCGCGCGATAGCACTCGGCTTCGTTCGACGCCTGGTAGTAGAGCGGCT
>DATCXR010000283.1:0-2931 GCA_036565685.1 Gemmatimonadaceae bacterium | reverse complement strand
CCGGCTGCTCCGGCTGTAGCAATTCACGATTCCAGACCTGACCCACCGTCCATGTATTCTTCCTACATGCCCAAGTCTACCGTCACCATCCGCCCCGCCGCCCCCGCCGACGCCGACGCCCTCGCTGCCTTCGGCGAGCGCACCTTCCGCGAGTCGTTCGGACCCGACAATCGCCCGGAAGACGTGGACGTCTACGTGCGCGCCACTTATTCCGCCGAGCGCCAGGGCGCCGAGATCGCAGACCCCGACCGCGTGACGTTCGTGGGCGAGAGCGACGGCGCGCTCGCGGCGTTCGCGCAGTTGCGCTCGGATGGCGAGGCGCCGAATTGCGTGACCGGCCCCGCGCCGATCGAGCTCCTACGATTCTACGTGGATCGCCCGTGGCAAGGCCGCGGCGTGGCGCACGAGCTCATGGATGCCGTCATCACCGCTGCCCGCTCGCGCGGCGCGCGCACCCTCTGGCTCGGCGTGTGGGAGAGAAACCCACGAGCGATCGCCTTCTACGGGAAGCACGGCTTCCGCGACGTGGGTTGCCAACCCTTCAAGCTCGGCGGCGACGATCAGACCGATCGCGTGATGGCGCGGGCGCTGTGACTGACGGCAGGCACGAAGACGTGGCCAGCGGTGAGAATGACATCAGCCGCCGCAAAGCCGGCAGCGACATCGGCAGCGGCATCAACCGCGAATCCTATGACGCCATCGCGCGCGAGTGGGACGCGGCGCGAACGTCGTTCCACGGGAGCGAGCGCCGCTACCTCGATGTGCTGCTGGAGGGACTCGCCGCGCCCGCGCGCATCCTCGACCTCGGCTGCGGCACCGGCCGCCCGATGGCGGAATACGTTCTCTCACGCGGTCATCACGTGACGGGCGTCGACCAGTCGGAAGCGCTCCTGGCTATCGCGCGTGCGCGCTTTCCGGAAGGCGAGTGGATCCACTCGAGGATCGAGGACTTTCCTGTAGACATCGACAGAAGGTGCAGCTACGACGGCGCGATAGCGTGGGATTCGCTCTTCCACATCGAGCGTGAGCGACACGAGAGTATTCTCTCGAACGTGCACCACGCGCTGGCTCCAGGTGGGCGGCTGATGCTGACGGCGGGTGGATCGCAGGACCAGCCCGCCTTCACCGATACCATGTTCGACCGCGAGTTCTTCTACGACTCGTACTCGCCCGAGCAGCTCGCGACTCTCCTGCGCGAGCTGGGTTTCGAGATCGTGGTGAACGAGTTCATGAACCTCCCGACGTCGGGCCGCGACAAGGGACGTATAGCGATCGTCGCGCGGAAGGCGGCGAAGGGAGTGGCGTCAGCGACGTTGAATCGTGAATTGAGATGAACTCACGATGGATCAGGAGCAATCACTCCGTGCTATTCTCGGTTCACGCGACGAGATCGGTTCCCGCGTCGCGATTCCGCCCGACATTGCTGCTGATGGTGGCTGCGGCCCTGGCGGTTTCTGGGTGTTCCGATGCACCCACCCGCTCGGCCCGGCTCGAGCCGCGAGTCACCCTT
This sequence comes from Gemmatimonadaceae bacterium, assembly GCA_036565685.1. Lineage (GTDB taxonomy): Bacteria > Gemmatimonadota > Gemmatimonadetes > Gemmatimonadales > Gemmatimonadaceae > JADGGM01. The sequence continues at coordinate 1,421 of DATCXR010000283.1, read as the reverse complement.
ACGGCGGAGCGCAGCCTCACCGATACGGTGCTCGCTGGCTGGGTCCAGCTCACCGCGACCGTAGTGGATGGCGACGGCCGGCCGATGCCCGGGATCGAGATCTTCCTGGGTGGGAACTGGCCGGGTCCCACCGCTTTCTGGTATAGAGTGCCGGGCCCGAACGGGACTCTCTTTCAGATCACGGATACCACCGACGCCGCCGGCCGCGTCGAGGCGTTCGTACAGCATGGCTGGCAGGCGGGCGAGGCGTGGGCGACCGCCCACATGCTCTACAGGCGCGATACTGCCGTCGTCGTCCTCGGTGATTCACTCCTGGTGAAAACGACGCCGGGACAGATCGCCACCATCTCGATCTCTCCCAGCGACACGGCGCTCTACCAGGGCAACAGCGCGGAGATCACGGCGACGACGGCGGACGTACACGGCAACCCTCGCACGGAGCGGGCCGAGCTCGAGCCGGCCAGCAGCGGCTTGAGCGTGAACGGCAACTCCATCACCGCGACGGCCGGGCCGAGCCGACAGCGCTTCCGCGCGCGCTACGGTGACATCGTGGACTCCGCGTGGATCAGCATCGTCCCACATGGCGAGATCGCCATCCGCGTCATGCGGCTCGACGCTCCTGACGAGCAATACGCCTTCGCGACGATGGAGCTCGACGGCTCCGGCTACACTCTGCTCCTCGACAAAAGCACACCCGGCTCGTTCGGACGCAACGACAAGCACATGGGCATCGAGTGGGGACACGATGGGGAGTATCTGCTCTTCTTCGACGGATACCCGAACAATCAGCTCTACACCATGCTCGTCGATGGTACGCCCGCGCTACTCTTCCCAACCACGCTTGCCGATCACTTCGCCTGGCAACAGGAGACGCTTGACGGCTCCTGGCTGTACTTCGAGGCGATTACGCTGGCGAGCTACGAGACGTATATCTACCGCGCGCACCGCGATGGCTCGGAGATGTCGCGCGTCTCGCCAGAGACACCGGCACCCTATCAGAACGATCTCTATCCGTCCCCCTCGCCGGACGGCAAGTCGGTGGTCTACGCCACGGATCGCGAACACCTGGGAGCTGGCGATCTCCGAATTCACGTGCTCGATGTGGCAACCGGCACCGACCGAAGCCTGGGCGTGAGCGGGACGGGCCCCCGCTGGTCCCCCACCGGAGAGTGGATTGCCTTCGGCTGGGACAACAAGCTGTACGTCATTCGCCCCGATGGCAGCGGGTTGCGGCGGGTCTCCGGTTCCGAACCCAACGACCTTTACGAGCCATGGACCTCGTGGTCGCCCGACGGCAAGTGGCTCGTTGCGGAGCACCTGGGTCCATACATCGAAGTGATAGGGGTCGAGAACGGAGAGCAGCTGCCGTTGCTCTTCACCGGCTCCCTCGCCACTCCGACCTGGCGGCCGATAGACTGAAC
>DATCXR010000282.1:0-4727 GCA_036565685.1 Gemmatimonadaceae bacterium | reverse complement strand
GCGACGTCATGAAGGAGTCGGCGCGTGCCGCGCTCACGTACGCCGCCACGCACGCCGCGCGTCTGCGCATCCCGAACGACCGGCTGGGGAACATCGAGGTGCACATCCACGTGCCGGCAGGCGCGATCCCGAAGGACGGCCCGAGCGCCGGCGTCACGATGAGCACCGCACTGGTGTCAGCGATGTCTGGGCGTCCCGTTCGCAGCGACGTCTCGATGACCGGTGAGATAACGCTGCGCGGCCGCGTCCTCCCGATCGGCGGTGTGAAGGAGAAGGTGCTCGGCGCCCACCGCGCCGGCATCAAGACCATCATCCTCCCGGGAGAAAACGAAGCCGACCTCGAGGACATCCCCGAGGATGTTCGCAACAGCCTCGACTTCCACTGCGTCAACACCCTCGATGAGGTCTTCGACATAGCCCTCGTCCCCCTCGGGGGCACCGAGCCCGACACGCAGAAGTCGATAATGGAGGAGGAGGAAGAGGCGGCGGCGGAGGCGGGGGCGGGAGCCAAGTAGTAAAGGGTTCAGGGTTCAGGGTGCAGGGTTCAGGAACTACCTCGCGGGAAGGATCTCTACTCCGAGCTAGTTCCTGAACCCTGCACCCTGAACCCTGAACCCTTCCTATTCTCCCCCGAAAGGCCCCCACATCCAGATCGACCACGGGTCCTGCGGCTGGGTGCCGTCGAGGAAATATTCGGTGTAGCGCTTGTCGGGCGGAGTGGAGGGGGTGGCGATCTGGCCGGAGTCGCGGTCGAGCTGCGCGGTGATGAGGCCGGCGGGGGGGTCGTCCCACGAGCCGGCGTCGCGACCCCGGTAGTACTCGCCGATCATCTGCCCCCAGATCGGGGCGGCGAGCGCGCCGCCGGCGGCGCCGTGGGCTGCGATGGGCTGCGGCTTGTCGAAGCCCACCCAGACGCCCGCTACCACCTCCGGCGTCATCCCCACGAACCAGGCATCGGTGTTGTCGTTGGTGGTGCCGGTCTTCCCAGCCACCGGGATGCGCTCGGGGACGTAGCGACGTACGCTGGTGGCGGTGCCGCGCGTCACCACATCGCGCAGCATGTCGCGCACGATGAACGCGATGCGTGGGTCGAGCGCGAAGCGCGGAGCGCTGGCTGGTGCTGTCCACACCGTGCGGCCCGCGCGATCCTCTATTCGCTCGATGAAGCGCGGCGCGACCACGGCGCCGAGGTTGTCGAATACGGTGTAGGCCGAGACGAGATCGAGCGGGCTCACCGCGCTCGCGCCGATGGCGCTCGACGGGTATGGCGCGATGGGCGTGGAGATCCCGAGCCGGTGCGCGAGGAGCGCGACGGAGTCGATCCCGGTGCGCAGGCCGAGCTGCACCGCCACCGAGTTGCGCGACTTGACCAGCGCCTCGCGCATGGTGAGCGGACCGAGAAAGCGGCCGTCGTCATCCTGCGGGCGATAGATCGCGCCGTTGTCCATGACGATCGCCAGCGCGGTATCCGGGATTATCTCGTTCGCGGGGAGACTGTCGCGCAACGCCTCCGCGTAGACGAACGGCTTGAACGCCGAGCCCGGCTGTCGCACAGCGTTCAGTGCGCGGTTGAAGGGCGACTGCACATAGTTGCGTCCACCCACCAGCGCGAGGACGTTCCCCGTGGCCGCGTCCATCGCCACCACCATCCCCTGCAGGTAGTCGGTGCTGCCCTTCGGGTGCTTCGCGAAGGTGGGATGGCGGTAGTCCGGACGCTCCTCCACGCGCTGCAGGCCCGTGACCAACGCATCCTGTGCGGCGATCTGCATCGCGGAATTCACCGTCGTGATGATGCGGTATCCGCCGTTCCCGACCGGGATACCCGCGGCCTCCGCCTGGCGTCTCACCACATCCACCAGGTACGGCGCGGCCGCCGGCATCCCCGCACGAGGCGCGGTCTTCACCGGCTCGCGCGACGCCTGCGCAGCCCGTTTCTTCGTGATGTAGCCCTGATCGGCCATCAGCGAGAGCACGAGGTTGCGGCGGTCCTTCGCCCTATCGGGGTGGCGTATCGGGTCCCAGATAGCGGGTCCCTTCGGGAGCGCGGCGAGCGTGGCCGCCTCCGCGAGGGTCAGCTCCGTGGCCGGCTTGCCGAAGTAGTGGCGCGACGCGGCGTCCACACCCGACCAGCCGTGGCCGAAGTCGATCTGATTGAGGTAGGCCTCGAGGATCTGCGCCTTGGTGTAGTGCTTCTCCATCTCGCGCGCAGCCGCCTGCTCGCGCAGCTTGCGCGGGATGCCGGAGATTCCGGTCTCACTGCGATCGATCTCGTCGGGGTGCATGTTCCCAACGAGCTGCTGCGTGATGGTGCTCGCCCCGCGCGCATGGCCGCCGAGTGCGTCCTTGATCGCGGCCGCCATCCCGATCACGTCCACGCCGTCGTGCTGGTAGAAGCGCTGATCCTCCACTGCCACGAACGCCTGACCCACGTACTTCGGGAGCGCGCGCAGCGCTACGCTGGTGCGCCACTCCTTCCCGATCTCTCCGATCAGCGAGCCGTCGGCCGAGTAGACCAGCGACGACTGCGGCGGCTGCACTATCTGCCAGACCTGACTGCTTCCACCTCGGCTCTGCGCTGGAAGCGCGGACAGCGACGGAGCGGAGAAGAGGGCGGCCGCCGCGAGCGTGCGCGCGGCGAAACGTGCGCGGGTGCCGCCAATCGTGAGAGAGTGAGCACCGGGCCGCCGCGACCGCCCGGCGGCAACCGATGCCCGTAGCTTCAGACGATCGGATTCCGATCGGTCCATATTGTTCATTGTTTCCATTTCTTCGTGCAGAACGTGGAGCCGCTGGTGCCGGGAACGCATATAGGGCCCGGCGCCGTTCGCGCGAGCCCTTGCAACCAGGTCGGCTGACCAAAGGTAACCGGCGAGTCGGGGCGCGACCGTGACGTTGCTCCCATATCGTTCGCGCGCCAAGTTTCCAGCATGCCTCCCATCATCCAGCTGGCTACGGCGCAGTTCGCACCCGCTAAAGGCGAGTACACCACAAACGTCCGCAGGATCGGCGACATGCTCGCCAGACTGGCCCTGCTCCCCACGCCGCCCCAGCTGGTGCACCTCCCGGAGGCAGCCCCTACCGGGTACTTCCTCGAGGGCGGAGTGCGCGAGCTCGCCGTCACCGCGGGTACGCTCGCCCGCGACCTGCACGACAGCTACGTGGCTGCCATGCCGGACGCGCCGAAGGTGGGGGTGGTGCTCGGCTTCTACGAGCTCTGGCGGCACAATCTCTACAACAGCGCGATGTGCGTCCGGCTCGGCGGCGACGAGCCGATCATCCGCCACGTCCACCGGAAGAACTTCCTCCCCACGTATGGTCTCTTCGACGAGGAGCGCTTCGTGGAGCGGGGGCAGCACGTTCGCGCCTTCGACACGCCGTGGGGGCGCTGCGGCGTCCTGGTATGCGAGGACGCGTGGCACCCGATCACCAGCACGCTCCTCGCGCTCGATGGCGCGCAGATCATCTTCCTGTCGGCGGCGGCGCCGGCTCGCGGCGCCTGGCCGCGTGAAGACGGAGTGCCGGGGCCCGCGAGCGTGGCTCGCTGGGAACGGCTCGTGCGAGAGATCGCGAGCACGTACGGAGTTTTCGTTTCGCTCTCGAACCTCGCGGTGAGCGAGGGAGGACGCTACTTCCCCGGCGCATCCATGGTGGCTGACCCACGCGGCGACGTGCGGCTCCGCGGTCCGCTCTGGAAGGAAGCCGTGCTCTCGCTCCCCGTGGACCTGAACGATCTCACCACCGCTCGCGCCGACACGCCGCTCCTTGCCGACCTGCGCGTGGGATTGCCGCCGCTCCTGGATTCGCTCGAGCGCATCCGCGAGGGGATCGCGCCCGAGCTCTCGTACGACCACGCTACCGTGGAGCTCCCGGAGCGCCGTATTTCGCCGGTAGCGGAGCCCGACCGCCCGGAGTCCGACAGCTGGTTCGATGTCATACGTGTGAGCGGGATCGAACAGGGCGGACCTCCGCCGCTGGCGATAGACGCACCGCTCGTGGAGCAGTGGCTGGAAGAGTTCCTGCGCAGCGAGCTCGCGCAGCGAGGGTACAGCAAGGGGATCGTCGCCATATCGGGCGGCCTCGACTCGGCGGTCACCGCGTACCTCGCGGCCCGCGCGCTCGGTCCCGAGAACGTGCTGGGCGTGCGCCTCCCGTACGGCAATCTCAGCACCCAGAGTCTCGAGCACGCGCAGCTGGTGATAGACGCATTGGGCATCGAGTCGCGCACCATCGACATCGCGCCTGCGGTGGATGCGTACCTGGCGAACGAGCCCGATGCCGACGCGACGCGACGCGGGAACGTGATGGCGCGGACGCGGATGATCGCCGCCTTCGATCTCTCGGCGCGCTACGCGGCGCTCCCGCTCGGAACGGGGAACAAGACGGAGCGCCTCCTCGGCTACTTCACCTGGCACGCTGACGATTCGCCACCCGTCAATCCGCTGGGCGATCTGTACAAGACCCAGGTGAGGGAGCTGGCGTGGCACCTCGGCGTTCCAACCGAGATCATCCAGAAGCCACCCACCGCGGACCTCGTGCGCGGACAGACCGACGAGGGAGACCTGGGTGTGAGCTACGAGAGCGCCGACGTCATCCTGCACTGGCTCCTCTCCGGCTACAGCGTGGAGCAGCTCATGGAGCGCGGCTTCGCGGAGGCGGATATCACTACCGTGCGGCGGCGGCTGGAAAGCACCCACTGGAAGCGCCGGCCGCCCACCGTGGCGATGCTC
>DATCXR010000263.1:0-2409 GCA_036565685.1 Gemmatimonadaceae bacterium | reverse complement strand
GCCGACAGCCGCGAAGGTCACCGTAGACAACAACCCCGTTGGGCAGACACCTGTCGTCGCCAGGATCAGCCGCAAGGACAACCACATCGTTCGCATGGAGCTTGCCGGCTACCAGCCGTTCGAGGCGACACTCACGCGGGGCACCAGCGGATGGGTGTGGGGGAACCTCGTGTTCGGCGGCATTCCCGGGCTGGCGATCGACGCCATCTCCGGTGGCCTGTACAAGCTCACCCCCGAGCAGATCGCTGCGCAGCTCGCACGGCAGGGTGCGTCGATAGAGAAGTCGGATGACACGATCTATATCGGCGTCGTGCTGCAGCCCGATCCGGAGTGGGAGCGTGTGGGGACGTTGACCAGGGAGTAGCATCAAGTCGAAGCTGGCCCTCCACGAGCGCACGCGCTCGTGGAGGGTCGTCTTGCATCGGGGCGCCTGGTGCACGAAGATCGATCCCGAGCGCGTGTCTCGACTGACTGTCAGACCATTCTCTCATCTTGGTTCGAGAGGTCGAAGTTCACCACACCCGACAATAGAGGATACGAGGATGAAGCGGTTCTCGCTCGCAGCACCGCCGACGCTGGTGGCCGTACGGGAGGCTCATTTGCAGCAGCTTCGATCGTCGTTTGCTGTCCTCGCAGCGATAGCGCTTCTGCCCGGCGCGCTCCTCGCCCAGATCCATCCCGCCGGATCGCGGTCCGTCGACGGCCGCGTTTACGTGAAGGTGTACGTCACGCTCCCCAACGCCAGCATCCGCTACAACCCGATGCAGGACGTGGCCGTCGTGATCTATCGTTCGCGGGGCGACAGTCTCGTGATTCGCACCGACGGCGCGGGTGAGACGACGTTTCTCCTCGAGTCGGGGAGCTATCGAGTAGTGACCGGTGAAGCGGTGACCGCCAACGGCGTGCATTATCAGTGGGACATGCCGATCGACGTCTACCCGGGAATGGCGGCCGTCGATCTCAATCCGCGGAATGCGATTGTAGCGGGGCAGGGAGCCAGTCGGCAGCTGGCGGAGCAGAGCCCTCCGAGGCAGGTGCCGCCGAGCGCCAGTAGCGCGCCTGTGAACCAGACGCTGCTCGTTTATCCGCCGAAGTCCGGCGCCACCGCGTTCGTCCTCTCCTTTCTCATCACTGGCGGAGGCCAGGTGTACGCTGGCGAAACAGGGAGCGGAGTGGCTCTCTTCCTGGTGGATCTGGGCGGCGCCGCACTCATGATCAACGGGTTGCAGGAGTGCGGCGGATACTACAGTGGTTGCAATGACGGCAAGATCGGAGTCGGGGCCGCACTCGTGCTCGGGAGCTGGATCTACTCCATGGTTGATGCGCCCGCAGCGGCGGGGCGGTACAACAGAAAGCATGCATTCGCCCAACCGGTCCTCGGACTCGGGCCGCGGGGGAGCGCACAGGTTGGAATGCGGCTCCAGCTCGGGAAGTAAGGAGTGCAGCTGGCCAATCGCGACCTGTCAGCGCATCGTCATTCATCTTCACCACCGTTCATGACCACACCCAGCCCCGGCCCCATCCCCAACAGCTACACCGTCCCCGGCACCCGTCTCACTGCCGGAGAATACCCCGGCGCCAAGGATCCCGCCGAAACCGCCGCGCGCCTCGCCGCCTTCATGGGCGCAGGCGTGGACACCTTCGTCGACCTCACCGCGCCAGCGGACGGTCTCGAGCCGTACGAGCCCACGCTCCGGCGGATCGCCTTCGGGATAAATGCCGAGCGACTGAGCTTTCCCATCAAGGATGTGAGCATCACGGATGATGAGCACATGTGCCGCATCCTCGACGCCATAGACTCGGCGCTCGCGGCGAATCGCACGGTGTACGTGCACTGCTGGGGCGGCGCGGGGAGGACGGGGACCGTCGTTGGATGCTGGCTCGTGCGACACGGGAAGAGCGGCGATGAAGCGCTCGGCGAGGTTACGCGGCTCTTCCACCAGATGACCCCGAAGAAGCTCGCGAGACACGGCAGCGGCTCGCCCGAGACTCGCGAGCAGCGCGAGATGGTGCGCAGGTGGAAAGAGTCCGAGGAGCGTGCGCGGTGAGCGGCCCGCGACTAGCGCCCGAGCGCGCACGCGGATGTCTGCTCGGCGGAGCCGTGGGCGACGCACTCGGCGCCGCGGTGGAGTTCATGGACTGGCCGGAGATCCGCTCGCGCTTCGGGGCTGAGGGGATCCAGGAGCCGGCCGAAGCGTACGGCCGCGTGGGCGCGATCACCGACGACACGCAGATGACGCTGTGGACCGCCGAGGGGATTCTGCGCGGTATCGCGCGGTCGCACGACCGCGGGATAGGTGGGCCGCGGAGCACGCTGCCGACGGCGTATCTGCGCTGGCTATTTACGCAGGACGGCAAGCTCCCGGCGCACGTCGAGAGCCACATCAGGGAGCGCGTGCTCGGCGGACG
>DATCXR010000258.1:0-5773 GCA_036565685.1 Gemmatimonadaceae bacterium | reverse complement strand
ACGAGGCGTGGAGCTCCGCGCGCAAGCGACGCGCGATGGCCGACCAGGCGATGCACGAGTACGCGAGTTACGCCGCCGCGAAGTACCGCGACAACGTCCAGAGCTGGCTCTACACGGCGCTCGATGAGCTCTTCGCCGTCGCGTGGGTGCGCCTCGATGACGATCCCGGCATCTCCGGCGCGTCCGCGCTCGCGCAGAGCGCTCGCGCGCTCGAGGGGTGCAAATGCGGCCCCACCATAGGCGCGCTCTACTTCTTCGACGTATCACTCGATTCGCTTCCGCGCGCGGGTGCTCCGCTCATCGCCACTCGCGGCGGTGTGACTCCTGATTCCACGGAGCGCGCATGGGTGGCCGACACGGTGAGGGCGCAAGCCTTCGCGTCGCCGAACAACCTGCGAATCGCGAAGCAGCTCTTCGGCGCGCTCGCCATGGCCCACCAGTATTCCACGATCTACGCGCAGTACGGCGACCGGCTGACGGTGCTGGTCTACACGCTTCGGCACGACGCCGAGGGAAAGCCGGTGGCCGCCTACGGGATGCTCACCGACGCCGAACGATTCGTGGCACCCTTCTTCGAGCCACTCTATCGCTATCGAATCGTGCTCCCGCCGGTCCCCGGAAAGTGGGTTCCCACCGACTCGGCGTTGAGCGTGGCCGCCGTGGACTCGCTCGGCCGCGTCTTCTTCGCGTCGCCGGTGCAGTACGGATCGCCTCTCTTCGCCGAGGTGAGGATGGACCCGCCGCTCGGGCACCTTCGCATCCGCCTGGCGGTGAACCCCGGAGCGCGCGACGCGGTACTCGCGGGCGGACTCCCGCGCTCGCGCCTCCCGCTGCTCCTCGGCGCACTCGCGACGACCGCGGTGCTCATCGTCCTCACCGTGCTGCAGGTGCGCTCGGAGGTGGAGTACGCGCGCCAGCGCGCCAACTTCGCGGCGAGCGTGTCGCACGAGCTAAGGACGCCGCTCGCGCAGATCCTCCTCTTCGCCGAGACCGTACGGCTGGGGCGCGCCACGTCGGAGAGCCGGCGCATGCACGCGGTGGACGTGATAATCCGCGAGGCGCGACGTCTCATGCGGCTCGTGGACAACGTGCTTCACGTCTCGCGCTCGGAGCGGACGCACACGCCGGTTAGCCTCGAGTGGGTAGTAGTGCGTCACGTGATCGGCGAGATCATCGAGGAGTTCGCGCCGCTGGCGGCGGAGGTAGAAGCGACCATACGGTTGGAACCCGTGGACGCCACGATCGTTATGAATGCAGACGCGGGCGCGGTTCGACAGATGCTGCTCAACATTCTCGACAACGCCGTCAAGTACGGGCGCAACGGTCAGGTCATCCAGGTGGGTGTCGTGCTGGTGGACAGCGTCGTCCGCATCTGGGTGGATGATGAGGGGCCGGGAGTTCAGGCGGGCGACCGCGCGCGAATTTGGAAGCCGTTCGTGCGCCTCTCGCCGGAGGGCCAGCCCGGCGCGGCCGGCGCTGGGATCGGACTGGCCGTGGTGCACGAGCTGGTCGCGGCGCAGCGGGGGCGCGCGTGGGTGGAGCGGGGGAGCCGCGGCGGTGCGCGCTTCGTGCTCGAGCTTCCGGGTGAAGTCGCGGACGACAGCGGCGAGTCCGCTGGTTCGGTCGGCGACGATGTAGGTGCACCTGGCGCACCCGGCGCAGCCGAGCCGACGGGTGCATGAGCTGCATTCATCGACTGTTCGACCTTTATCACACTCACGATCATGACGCGCATACTGGTGGTTGAAGACAACACTGACCTTGCCGAGGGGCTGCGCGACAACCTCGAGCTCGAGGGCTTCGACGTCACGATCGCCGCCGACGGGCGCCGCGCCGTCGCCGAGGTGGCGCGCGAGACGCCCGATCTCATCATCCTCGACCTCATGCTCCCGCCGCCGGAGCTGGATGGCTATCGCGTGCTGCGCAAGCTGCGCGAGGATGGCGTGGGCATCCCGATCCTCATCCTCACCGCGCGCGGCGAGGAGACTGACAAGGTTCGCGGCTTCAGGATCGGCGCCGACGATTACGTGACCAAGCCCTTCGGTCTTCTCGAGCTGATCGCACGGGTGTACGCGCTGCTGCGCCGCTCGCGCGGCACGGTGATCAGCCAGGAGTCGGTGCTCCCCAACCGCATCGTCTTCTCCGACGTATCGGTGTTCCCCAAGCGACGCGTCGTCTACAGAGGCGAGCGGCAGGTGGATCTCCGCCCCAAGGAGTTCGACCTTCTGATCGCGCTCCTCGCGCGCGACGGGAACGCCATCTCGCGCAAGGAGCTTCTGCAGGAGGTGTGGGGTTACGGCGCCGGCACCGCCAGCCGCACCGTGGACACGCACATCGGCGAGCTGCGCCGCAAGCTGGAGAAAGATCCCTCCACCCCCGAGCACATCCTCACCGTCCGCAAGTCCGGCTACCGCCTCCAGGTCTGACCCCGCCGTTCGACACCACCGGGAGTCTTGCCGGCCACGACAGAAATAGTTACAACTGTTCCGTTAGTCGAAGGGTGCTGGATCTCATCCTCGGGTGCCGGTATGTCACAGGCGCTGATCCCGTCGGATGCGCAGCTCGCTACCCTCGGCCGCTGGATCGAAGAGAAGCTGCCGGCGCTTGGCGCGATCCAGTGTTTCGAGAGACTCGCCTCACCGCGGCGCGCCGAACGCATCGCGTTCGTCCGCGTGCACGGCAGGAATGGGCAAGTCGACGTGGCGGCGAAGCGGCCGATGCGTTGGTCCAAAATCGACGAGGGCGACGTGGAGCTCGCCCACCTCCGCCGCTTTCGCGCGGCGGGCATGCAGGCCACGCCGCTGCCTCTCGGCTACGACGCTGACGGCGGACTGCTCTGGACCGTGGTCATGCCGGGCGTGCCGCTGCAACACTGGCTCTTCCACCACCTGTACTCTCCGTCACGACGCCTGGAGCACCAGGCCTACGCGGCGGTGCGACTCGTGGGTCGCTGGCTCGCCAGCGCGCAGAGTCTCCCCTACGAGGGAAGCCTCTGCAAGGCGCACCCCTTCCGCAGCGAACCGGAAAGCGACATCGCCTCGAGTCTCGATGCGGGTCTCCTGGAGGAGAACGAAGCGGCCATCCTGCGCGACGCGCTCGCTTGGGCGTCCTACTGGACGCGGCCCGCGCTTCCGCTCGTCTGGCTGCACGGAGATTTCGGGCCTGGAAACTGTCTCGCGTACGTCTCGCCAGCGGGCGTGAAAGTGGGGATCCTCGATTTCGCCAACGCCTTCGTGGGACGCGCGGCGTTCGACTGCGCGACCTTCAGCGCCGGCATAGCGGTTGGCGCCGCCCTCAGGTACGTGAGCCACCACCGGATCGTCCTCGCCCGCTCCGCCTTCGCGGATGGCTACTTCGCCGGGAAGCGCGCGCAGGAGGGCGTGTTCCACAGCGGCCCTACGGACGAAGAGCGCGCCGAGCACGCGTTGCAGGAATGCGCCGCTACACTGCTCTCGATGCGCCGCTACGCCGAGCGCGTGCAGCACGCGCCCATGCCGCTGCGCGTGGTGTTGCGGCAGCACGTACGCCACGCGGCGACGCACCGGCTCCTCGCGCTCGCCCGCGAAGCGATGGCACGTCACGAGATGCTGGAGGGGCGGCGGCCGGTGTCGCTCCCGGCGGATGATCAGGTAGCGGCGGGGTAGCGGCGAGTGCTGGGAAACGGAGGGCTTCTGCGTCCTACGGAAGTAGCTTCGCTTAGCTTTCCATGAGCACCGACCAGGGAGGTCCGCCATGCGAGTCGCGTCGTCGAATCGCGCCGCCAGTGTTCTCGTTCTCTCGCTCGTTGCGCTGCTCGCCATGGCGTGCAGCGACGAGCCGCTGGCGCCGTCGGCCGTGGCCGGTACGTACGTGCTTCTTTCGATCGATGGTAATCCTCTCCCAGCGCCCGCGGGTTACCAGGGGCCCGCTGACGGATCGATCACCGTGATCGCCGACACCCTGCGACTCGCCGCCGACGGCAGCGGCAGTCTGGTGAGAGTCGAGCAGACGAGCCCCGACGAGCAGTCGCGGTATCGCACCGAGACGGCGTTGCACTACCAGACGACCGAGGGCGGCATCGCGATCACCTTCGACTGTCCGCCGGAAGCGCTCATGCTCTGCATCGCGGGACCACACATGGCCGCTCGGCTCAGCTCCGGCGGACTCGACGCCACCCGGTTTCTGGGGACCGAGCACGAGGAGCTCGTGTACGCCCCGGTGCAGCGCCTGGATTGACCAAACGGGGTCGGGTCTTGCATCCTGCATAGGCGGCCGCTGGCTGCCCAGCATCCAGCGTAGTCATCCCCCGCGGAAGCGGGGACCCATTCGTCGTCCCTCCCGTGGAAGCGGGAATCCATTCGCCGTCATTCCCGCGGAAGCGGGAATCCATGTTGGCCGACCAGAACATGGGTCCCCGCTTGCGCGGGGATGACATGGCGCACGATTCCAGACCTGACCCCGCCCGGAGGCACCCTTGACCTCCAGTAAAGACCGCGAGCCCACCCCCACCCCCACCAGCACCTCCAGCGAGCCCTGGCGGCGTCTGGCTGCCGAAACGGCCGCCCGCCGCGCCGCCGAGGATCGTCGCCGCGAGGTGGAGGCGCTCAACGAGCGCCTGCGGCAGCAGACCATCGAGCTGGAAGCCCAGGCGCAGGCGGCGCAGGAGCTGGCCGAGGAGCTCGAGGAGCAGACCGCCGAGCTCGAGGCTGCCAACCTGGAGCTCGCCGAGTCGCTGCGCGAGGCGGAGAGAGCGCGCGAGTCGGCGCGCAGGATGGAAGCGCGCTACCACCTCCTCTTCGATGCCAACCCGATGCCCGCCTGGGTGTACGACCGCGACACCCTCCGATTCCTCGCAGTCAACGCCTCGGCGCTGAAGGAGTACGGCTACTCCGAGGAAGAGTTCCTCGCCATGACGCTGGCCGACATCCGCCCCGCGGACGACGTGGATGCGATGCGCCAGGCCGTGGCGGCGTCGCCGAAGGAGCTGCAGCGGCGCGGCGGGTGGCGCCACCGGCGCAGCGACGGGAGCCTGATGGACGTGGAGATCGTGAGCCACGGGATCGAGCTCGACGGCCACCAGAATGCGGAGCTCGTCATCGTCATCGACGTCACCGAGCGCCGGCGCGCCGAAGCGGAGCTCCGCGAGCAGGCAGACGTCCTCCGCGCGGTGATCGACGACTCTCCACTCGGCGTCATCGTCCTCGACCTGGACCTGCGCATCGCCCGGTGGAATCCCTCGGCCGAGCGCGTGCTCGGCTGGCGTGCCGAGGAGATAGTGGGGAAGTCGTACGCCGTCGTCATCCCCGAAGAGCGGATCGAGGAGCACACACACCTTCGCCGGGATTCGATAGGCGGCAAGGTGATAATGAACGTCGAGTCGCAGCGCCGCCGGAAAGATGGGTCGCTGGTGGACGTGAGCATCTCCGTGGCCGCCCTGCGCGACGCCGACCGCTCCGTGCGCGGCTTCGCGGTGGTACTGGCCGACATCACCGAGCGACTCCGGCTCGAGGGCCGCCTCCGCCAGACCGAGAAGATGGAGGCGGTGGGGCAGCTCGCCGGCGGCGTGGCGCACGACTTCAACAATCTCCTCACTGTCATCACCAGCTACAGCGGGCTCCTCCTCGGCGATCTGCCCGAGGAGAGTTCGCTGCGAGCGGATGTTCAGCAGATCGACGGCGCGGCGAAGCGGGCCGCCTCGCTCACGCGGCAGCTCCTCGCCTTCCGCCGCCAGCAGGTGCTGCAGCCGCAGGTGCTCGACCTCAACGCCGCGGTGGCTGGCGTGATCCCCATGCTC
>DATCXR010000256.1:0-1020 GCA_036565685.1 Gemmatimonadaceae bacterium | reverse complement strand
TTTCATCCGGGTCTCCGCGCTCGGGAGCGCCCCGCAGGTGGCGGGCGCCCTCGAGGAGGCCATCACTCGGCTGCGCACCGGCGAGCCGGTGGAGCGCGTGCTCTCACGTGTGCGGCGCGCGCTCGAGCCGCGAGCGCGCGTCGCCAGCGGCGCGGCGGAGTGGGCGGGAGTGATGCCATGAGCATCTTCACCTTCGCGACCGCGGAGTACGCATCGGGCGACTGGGAGAGCGCACCCTCGCTCCCCGAGTCGGTGATCGACGCGCTGGCCAAGTACACCACGATCGACGTCGCCCCCACGGGCGCGAACGTCAAGCTCTCCTCGGACGAGCTGTTCAACTACCCGTTCATATGGATGACCGGGCACCTCCCCGTGCGCTTCACCGACGTCGAGCGCCGGAACGTGAAGCGCTACGTGGAGCGCGGCGGGCTGCTGATGATCGATGATCACAACCACGACATCACGGGCCAGTTCCACAAGACCGCGAACGAGGAGATCGAGCGGCTCTTCGGCAAGATGACGCGGCTGCCCAAGAACCATGAGCTGTACAGCTGCTTCTTCGTGTTCGACGACGGCCCGCCCAACACCCACCACGAGCTCAATGGCTGGGGCGACAACCTGCTTCACAAGTACCTCGATGCCGTGCTGGTGCGCGATCGCATAGGGCTGATCTACAGCAGCAAGGACTACAGCTCCGAGTGGAACTTCCACGCGGACACCAAGAAGTTCATGCAGGAGGACCCGACGAAGTTCGCGGTCAATCTGATAGTCTATGCCCTCACGCGATAAGCTCTCGCGCTACGCGGAGGGCTTCCTCCGCGCGGTGGTGATCGGGCTCCTGGCCTGGTACCTCGTCCAGGTGATCCGTGCGCGGCGGCATGGACCCGAGGAGGGTACGTCATCGCAGACGCTGCGCGAGTCGCTCGCGCGGTGGAGCACGGTGGCGTCGCCGGAGGTGGTGCACGTCGCGCTCGCGCATCCGCCGGCGGGCGTCGAGCGCGACTGGCTCGCGGCGCTCCC
>DATCXR010000254.1:0-10716 GCA_036565685.1 Gemmatimonadaceae bacterium | reverse complement strand
CTCGGCGCCTCTCTCGCGCGGCTCCCAGCCGTCGAGGAGGCGGCGAGCCGCGTGAGTGTTGCGGGCGTGATCGCGCCGCTGCTGGCGCGCTGGGATGCGTGCGCCGACATCGCCGGCGAGATCGCGAGCACCCTGGTGGAGCGGCCGCCGCTCGCGATCGGCGATGAGGAGAGCGTGCGCGAGGGTGTGGATGCGGAGCTCGACGAGCTGCGCGCGCTGCGCAGGGGAGGGAAGGACGCGATCGCCCGCATCCAGAGCACCGAGCGCGAGCGCACCGGGATCTCCTCGCTCAAGGTGGGCTACAACAGGGTCTTCGGCTACTTCATAAGCGTCACCAACTCCAACCGCCACCTCGTCCCCGAGCATTACCAGCGACGCCAGACGCTCTCGACCGAGGAGCGCTACGTGACGCCCGAGCTCAAGGAGTACGAGGAGAAGGTGCTCACCGCGGCCGAGCGTATAGAGGCGAGGGAACGGGAGATCTTCGAGTCGCTGCGCGCGCGCACCGGGAGGGCGGTCGAGCGGCTGCAGTGCGCGTCGTCCATCCTCGCGCAGCTCGACGTGCTCGCGACGCTCGCCGAAGTGGCCGAGCACGAGGGGTACGTGCGGCCGGAGATGCACGACGGCTTCGAGCTGGAGATAGTGGGTGGGCGCCATCCGGTGGTGGAGCGGATGATGCCGCGCGAGAAGTTCATCCCCAACGATCTCGTGCTGACCGACGATGCGCGGATGGTGATCCTCACCGGTCCGAACATGGCGGGGAAGTCCACCGTGCTGCGCCAGGTGGGGCTCATCGTGCTCATGGCGCAGATGGGCGGTTTCGTCCCTGCGTCGCGCGCGCGGATCGGGATCGTGGACCGCGTCTTCACGCGCGTCGGCGCGAGCGACAACCTCGTGCGCGGCCAGTCGACGTTCATGGTGGAGATGTCGGAGACCAGTGCGATCCTGCACACGGCGAGCGCGCGGAGCCTGGTGCTGCTCGACGAGATCGGCCGCGGCACCTCGACGTACGACGGCGTGTCGATCGCCTGGTCGGTGAGCGAGCACCTGCACGATGCGGTGGGGTGCAAGACGGTGTTCGCCACGCACTATCACGAGCTCACGCAGCTCGCCGACGAATTAGTAGCAGTTCGTAACTATAACGTCGCCGTGCGGGAGGTCGGCGACGAGGTGCTCTTCCTGCACAAGCTCCAGCCCGGCGGCGCCGACCGATCGTACGGCATCGAGGTGGGCCGTCTTGCCGGGCTTCCCGAGCCCGTCCTGCGTCGTGCACGCCAGGTGCTGCGCATGCTCGAGGGAGGGCACCTCGTGAAGCAGGGTTCAGGAGGCAGGGTTGAGGGTTCAGGAGAACAGCTCGCCCTCTTCGAGATCGCGAAGCCGCATCCGGTGGTGGAGAAGTTGAAGGAGGTGGACGTGGATGATCTCACGCCGCGTCAGGCGCTCGAGCTGCTCGCCCGCCTTGCCGAAGAGGCGCGGGAGTAGGGCAGAGACGAGGGACCAGACCAGGGTGACCAGGGTGCGACAGGCCCGTAACCACCAGCAGTAGCCAGTGGGAAATCTCCCGCGGGCGCCGCCCGCGGGACGGCTTTTTTTTTGCAAAAGCTCCAGCTCGACGACACGAACTATTCATGGACAGTGCCCAGCGATTGGAGGCGCCGGGACGACCTGGAGCATGATGGAAAACGTCGAGAAGCACACGAATGGGAGTCGAGAGCCCGGCCTCGCCCCCGAGGCCATACTGCGCGACCTGGAGCACCTCGATCTCCGAACGAACGGCGGCGCGGCACCGCGAACGTTGAGCACCGGGATCCCCGGGCTCGATGACGTACTTGGCGGAGGTCTCCCGGCCGAGCGGCTATACGTGGTGGAAGGGCAGCCCGGGAGCGGAAAGACTACGCTTTCACTACAGTTCCTTCTCGACGGACGCGACCACGGCGAGCGGGGGCTCTACGTAACGCTCTCCGAGACCGACCAGGAGGTGCAGGGCGTAGCACAGTCGCACGGCTGGTCGCTGGACGGGATCGACTTCCTCGATATGGTCGCCTCGTCGGCGCTCACCAGCCCGGAGTCGCAGTACACGGTCTTTCACCCCTCCGAAGTCGAGCTTCAGGATACCGTGAGCTCGGTGCTCGCGCGCGTCGAGCAGGTTCAACCGACGCGGGTAGTGCTCGACTCTCTCTCGGAGATGCGGCTGCTCGCGCGCGATCCGCTGCGGTTCCGCCGGCAGATCCTTGTCCTGAAGCAGTTCTTCGCCGCGCGCGGGAGCACGGTGCTACTGCTCGACGACCAGACCACCGAAGGGATCGAGATGCCGCTCCACAGCCTGGCGCATGGCGTGATACGGCTCGAGCAACTGGTGCTCGCGCACGGTGCCGAACGTCGCCAGCTCCGCGTGCCCAAGCTCCGCGGCGTGCGATTCCACTCCGGCTACCACGACTTCGTAATCCGTACCGGAGGGCTGGAAGTATTCCCGCGGATCCGGCTCGGCATGCAGCCGTTCGACGGCGGGCGGGACGTCACCAGTAGTGGTTCGGCGCCGCTCGACAACCTCCTCGGCGGTGGACTGGTGCGAGGGGCCAGCGTGCTGTTGATGGGGGCACCGGGAACGGGCAAGTCGGTCCTCGCCTCCCAGTACGCCGCCGCTGCCGCCTCACGCGGCGAACGAGTGTGCATCTATCTGTTCGACGAGCGGTTGCACACCTTCCTCGAGCGAGCCGACGGGCTGGGCATGGACATCCGGCGATACGTGGAGTCGGGCCAGATATCGGCCACCTCGCTCGAGCCCACCGAGGTATCGCCGGGCGAGTTCGCATCGCGACTCATGAGTGCCGCCGATGCGGGAGTACGCCTGGTGGTGATCGATAGCCTCAACGGCTTGACCCAGGCGATGGCTCAGGAGCGGCAGATCACCAGCAAGATTCACGAGCTGCTCAGCTATCTCGGGAGCAGGGGCGTCACCACGCTCATCACGCTGGCGCAGCGCGGGATCTTCGGCTCGCCGCCCGACGATGCGACCGACATCAGCTACCTCGCCGACGCGGTGGTCCTGCTCCGCTACTTCGAGGCGCAGGGACAGGTGCGGCGCGCGGTATCGGCGGTCAAGCAACGGAGCGCGGCCCACGAAGCAACCATTCGCGAGTTCCGCATCGACCAAGGCGGCCTGCAGCTCGGCGAACCGCTGCGTGAGTTCCAGGGCGTTCTGCTCGGCGTACCGATGTACACGGGTGGTGGGGCCGGGCTGTTGCGGGACCATGCCGGTCGCTGACGAGCCGGAGAGCGAACACGCGGCTCCTCCGAACCGGGAGTACGGCGACAGCGAAGGATCGAGCGGCACCGTCAGCCCTTCGCGGGAGGAGAATCATTCCCGAAATTCTCTCCGGGTGCTGCTGCTAGCTCCCATCGGGCGCGACGGGGTACTCATCTCGGAGGCGCTGGCCGCGGCCGGCATCGCCGCTCGAACCATGGCGAACCCGGACGCGCTGATTGCCGACGTCGAATCGGAGGTCGGCGGTGGTGCGCCCCGGCTTGGAGCCATCGTGGCGACGGACGACGCTCTCGGGGTGGACTGGGCGGCCCGCCTGGCGCGTACCCTCGAGAGGCAGCCATCATGGTCGGACCTCCCGATGATCCTCCTGGCCAGCTCGCGCGGCGCTCCGTTGGAGCGTCACTGGGCCGGCTCGCGCGCGCCCACAGCGGTCGCCGAGCGCCTCACCGATGGCGTCAGCCTGACTGTGCTGGACCGCCCGGTGCGCGTCGCGGCGCTCGTGAGCGCGGTGCGCGCGGCGATTCGCGCCCGCGCGCGACAGGCCGAGGTCCGCGAGTTGATCGAGCAGCGTGCTCGCGCGCTGGCGGACGCGGAGCGTGCGAGCAAGGCCAAGAGCGAGTTCCTCGCGATGATGAGCCACGAGTTGCGGACACCTCTGAACGCGATCGGCGGGTACGCCGAGCTCCTGCTCATGGGTCTTCGCGGTCCGCTCACCGACTCACAGCGCGAGGATCTCGAACGGGTGCGCCGCAGCCAGCGCCACCTGCTCGGAGTCATCAATGACCTGCTCAACTTCGCGCGACTCGAGAGCGGTAGGCTCGAGTACGACCTCGCGCCCGTTCCGATCGCGCCGCTCGTGGCCGAGGTGACGCCGATGGTCGAGCCTCAGCTCCGCGCCAAGAACATCATCCTCGCGGTACTCGACACCGGCTCGCGGCTGAGCGTGATGGCGGATCGCGAGAAGCTCTCGCAGATCCTGCTCAACCTCCTGTCCAACTCGGGCAAGTTCACGCCGCCCGGGGGGCGGATCAGCATCAACGCGGAGCGCTCGCCCGCGGACGGAGATAAGCCCCCTCTCGTTCTGATCACGGTGAGCGATACCGGGGTAGGTATCTCGGCGGAGAAGCTGGAAACCATCTTCGAACCATTCGTGCAGGTACGCTCCGACCCCACGGCGGCGCGCGAGGGCACTGGACTCGGCCTCGCGATAAGCCGCGACCTCGCGCGGGGGATGGGAGGGGAGCTGATAGCGGAGAGCGAGGTGGGACGGGGAAGTGTATTCACGATCTCGCTCCCCGCGGCTTAGAGAGCGCTACGCGAGCTGGATGCACGCCGGCTACGAGCACGCCGAACGCGAGTCTGTCGGAACGACGCGCTCCCTCTGTCGAGTCGACACCGCGCACCGCTGATTTTTGCCGAATTGGCAAGCTCTAGCGGGCACACTTGATGCTTTCCCGTCAGGCTGCCTGTCGGCTGGAAGCGCTCCGGACGGCCGGCGGGCTGCAACGGTTCGGAGCATCCGCGCACAACGGATCAACCCCAATCTGTTCAACAGAGGAGGGATGCATATGCTTCCAATGCTCGGGAATCGCTTCGTCGCTCCGACGCTGTTCGAGCCGTGGAGCGATCTGCGTCGCGAGATCGACCGGGTGTTCGATTCTGCGGTTACCGGGATGCCGTTTGGCGGCAACGGTCGGTCGCAGTATGTACCCGCGATGGACATCGAGGAGACGAGCGACAAGATCCGGCTGACTCTCGAAGTGCCGGGCGTGAGCCCCGAAGACCTCGAGATCACGGTCGAGAATAATCTTCTCACCGTATCGGGCGAGAAGCGGTTCCGTCGCGAGAGCGGTAAGGACCGCGAGGGGTCGCACCTCATAGAGCGGCGTTACGGGCGCTTCGAGCGCAGCGTGATGCTGCCGGAGACGGTCGATGCGGATTCGATCGCCGCGCACTTCGAGAACGGCGTGCTCACGGTCGAGCTCCCGAAGTCGGCGCGCTCGCGCCGCCGTACGATCGGGATCGGACTCGGCGCCGATCAGCATCGACGCGACGGCCAGCAGCAGATGGAAACGAAAGCAGAAGGCAGGGAGCAGAAAGTAGTGACGGTGTGAGATGAGAAAGCAGAGAGCAGAAAGCAGTGAACTACATCGGTGGTGAGGGCTGTTACCCCAGAAGCAGTTCACTGCTTTCTGCTCTCTGCTATCTGCTTTCTCTCACTTCTCCTCCACCCGGTACACGGTCCCGTTGGTCGAAAGGATGTACAGCTCCCCCGCGGCGTCTTCCCCGAATGACTGGACGTTGCCGATGTCACCGACGTTCCAGGTCGTGGGGGTCGAGGCGGCGGTGCCGTCGAAGGTGAAGGAGCGGAGGAAGCCGGAGCAGTAGTCGGAGTAGAAGTACTGGCCCGCGATGCCGGAGACGAGGGAGCCGCGGTAGACGAAGCCGCCAGTGATGGAGCAGCCGTCGTCGTGGCCGTACTCGAGGACGGGGAGGGTGAGGCCGGTCTGGTCGCAGCTCGACGCGGCGTAGCAGTGCGTGCCCTCCATTACGTTCCAGCCGAAGTTCCGGCCGCCCTCATCGGCGGGGACGACGTCCACCTCCTCCCACGCGCTCTGTCCCACGTCGGCGATGTAGAGGCGGTCGGTCGAGGCATCGAAGGCGAAGCGCCAGGGATTCCGCAGGCCGTACGCCCAGATCTCGCCGCGCGCGCCGGCGCGTCCGACGAAGGGGTTGTCGGGTGGGATCGCGTACGGATCGCCCGCGTCGACATCGATGCGCAGGATCTTCCCGAGCAGTGTACCCAGACTCTGTCCGTTGCCGAGCGGATCGCCCCCACTGCCGCCGTCGCCGAGTCCGATGTACAACTTCCCATCGGGCCCGAAGAGGAGGAGCCCACCGTTGTGGTTGGCGAATGGCTGCTCTACCGTGAGGATCGTCTTCGCCGATGCGGGATCGGCGACGTCCGGGTCGCCGGCGCGCGCGCTGTACCGAACCACCTGCGTGTTCCCGTCGACGTCGGTGTAGTCGACGTAGAAAAAGCCGTTCGAGGCGTAGTCCGGATGGAACGCCATGCTGAGCAGCCCTTGCTCGCTCCCCGTGGAGACCGCGCCGCCGAGATCGAGGAAGGGCGTTGGCAAGAGCGCTCCATCCTTCACGATCCTGATACCCCCGGTCTTCTCGACGACGAAGAGTCGCGCGTCCCCCTCTGGCGCCGTGAGGTAGAGCGGTTGCGAAAGCCCCGTCGCCACGGGAGTGAGCACGATCTCGGTCGAATCGGGCGGCGGCGGTGGAATCTTCCCATTGCCCGTCGAGTCGTTGCACGCCGCCAGCATCCCCGCCACGACTACGAGCAGCTGGAGCGACAAAGCCGACCTCCTCATCTCCGCACCCCCCTTCGAACATGGATCCCCGCCTTCGCGGAGATGACGGCCTCCTACTGTGTCCGTTCTACCCCGAAGCAGTTCCCTATTTCCTGTCGCCCTCAGGACCTGCACCCTGCCCCCTGCCCCCTGCCGTTCACCGCCTCCTGGTGTCTGCCGTCTGCTGTCTCCCCCCTCCCTCCGTCGCCGGCTCCACCACCACCTCCAGCTCGCCCTCCGAATCGAGCACCGTCACGGCCGTCGTGTTCTCCGGTGTACGCTCGAAGCGGAGCGACACGCGCGCGGCGCCCACGGCGATGTCGCGGAACTCCATGTGGTTCACGAATTCGGGAAGCATGGGGCGCACCACGCTGAGGCGCTTCTCGAAGGCGTTGGGAGAGAGACCGAGCATCGCCTCTATCAGATAGGGGATGCTGCCGGCCGCCCACGCCTGCGGGTGGCAAGCCACCGGGTAGCGGACGGGATCGTCGTACTCATCGCGCGCGAAGCCGGCGAAGAGCTCGGGGAGGCGGTAGCCGTCGAAGTGCATCGCTGCCTCCACGAGACCGGACAGTATCTGGTGCGCCTCGCGATCGAAGCCGTAGCGACGGAAGCCCACCGCGATCATCGAGTTGTCGTGCGGCCACACGGTACCCAGGTGGTAGCCCACCGGATTGTAGCGCTTCTCTTCGTGCGAGAGCGTGCGGATCCCCCAGCCGTTGTACATGTCGGGCTGCATGAGCCGATCGACCACGGCGCGCGCCTTGTCGTCGTCGGCGATCCCGGCCCAGAGCGCGTGGCCGGGGTTGGAGGAGATGACGGTGAGCTGTGCATCGCCCTTCTCGAGCGCGAGCGCGTAGAAATTCTCTTTCTCCATCCAGAAGTCGCGGTTGAAGCGCTCGCGCAGCGTCGCCGCTTCGTCACGCAGCTCCTTAGCGCGAGCGGCTTCGCCGGTGCGCTCGTAGAGATCGGCTATCAGCATGCGCCCCTGGTACGCGTAGCCCTGAACTTCCACCAGTGCGATCGGCGGGTCGGCGAGGTGGCCGTCGCTGTCCACTATGGCATCGCCCGAGTCCTTCCACCCCTGGTTGATCAGCCCGCGCTCGGAGGTGCTCGCGTACTCGATGTAGCCATCGTGGTTCTGGTCGGCGTCGGTGGACATCCAGTGAAGCGCGAGCTCCACGTTGTCGCGCAGAGATACGAAGAGCTCGATGTCACCGGTCCACGCGACGTAGCGGCCTATCAGGATGAGGAAGAGCGGCGTGGCATCGACCGACCCGTAGTAGGGCGTGTGCGGGATCTCTCCGAGCCGCGCCATCTCGCCCACGCGCAGCGAGTGGAGGATCTTCCCCGGCTGCTCGTCGCGCCACTCATCCACGCGGTCGCCCTGATAGTGGGCGAGGAGACGCGCGGTATGGCGCGCGATGGCCGGCTCGTAGGCGAGCGTCTGCAGTGCGGTGACGATGCTGTCGCGCCCGAAGAGCGTCGCGAACCAGGGGATCCCGGCGGCGAAGAACTCCTGCCCATCGATGCTGCTCAGCAGCATCTGCAGATCACCGATCGACCTTTCGATGACTGCGTTGAGGAGGAGGCTGTCGCTGTGCAACTTGGGGCCCGATTTCGCGTCCCCCTCGTTCACTTCGTCCGGCCTGTCCACGGTACCGCGCAGCTTGACGTCGCCGAGGAGCTTTGGCTCTCGCGGCGCGTCGGGCGCGGAGGCCTCGCCATCGACTCCGGCCTCCGGCGCGTCGGTCAGGCGGATGCGCACATCGATCGTCACCCTGGCACGCGACGCCAGCTTCAGGTCGAAGCGCGCGCCACACTGCTCGCGCGTCACCGGTGCGGGTGTGAGCTCGATCGTGGCACTCCGCCTGCGGCCGTCCGCGCCATCGTACGCCAGTACCAACGCGTCGTCCTTCCACTCCGGCGCGCGCACGTCGCCGAGCTTCTCGCTGAAGAGGCCGCGCACGGCGAAGATGTCTTCGAACTGCGCGCCGAAAGTGAGCGCGATGGAGAACGCCACGTCGCTCAGCCCGAAGTTCTCGAAGGTGAAGGAGTCGTGCAGCGACGGCACCGAGCCGTGCAGCGAGCGCGCCCACTTCACGCCGATGGTCTCCTTCGGGATGAGCTGGCCGTCGGCGCTGCGGATGTCCTGGTTGGCGAGCTGGAAGATGGCGGAGTCGCCCTTCGTGGCGGTGGAAGCGAGCACCGTGGGTGACGCGCCGGCGATGCAGAGCTCGTAGCCGCGGAGGTAGCGGCAGTCGTGATAGTAGAGACCGAAGCCGTGCCCCCGGCTCAGCGGGATGCCGCCATCGCGGCTGGTGACGAGGAAGACGTTCTCGTCCTTGATCACCACCGCGTCGGCGATGCTCGAGGTGATGGATGGCGTGCCGTGCGTGAGGATGCGCTGCTTGCGCTCGCGCACCTCCCCAGCGCTGAGCTGCTCCTCCTTGTCTTCCGGCGCCGTGTCCGTCGCGCGGGTGGAAGTGGAGGAGAGGGAGGACGACGACGTGCTCATGAGCGAGCCGAGGTTGAAGGGCCGATGTAGAGTCTGGTCGACCGACTCTACAGGCGTCTATCGTGCCATCATGAAATGGAGCACATCGGAGCGTGTGACGATGGCGCCGATGCGGCCGTTCTGCCGAACGAGTACGGCGGGGTTCGTCTTGTTGAGCAGCTTCACCACACTCTCGAGCTGCTGCGCCCCATCCACCACGGGGAAGGGCGCGTCCATGACGTCGCTGACCGTGGCATCGAGGAGCTTGGTGTCCTCGAGCGCGCGGGCCGACATGGACGACTCGCTCACGGAGCCGATGCAATCGTCACCATCCATTACCGGGAGCTGCGAGACGTCGTGCAGACTCATCAGCCGGAGCGCCTGACGCACGGTGGCGCCCGGCGTGGTGGCCACGATGGCGGGTGCGGAGCGCGGCTTGATCTCGGCGAGGTCGGCGATGCTCACGCGGTCGGGCTCGAGGAGCTGGTTCTCCCGCATCCACTCGTCGCTGTAGAGCTTCGAGAGGTAGCGCTCGCCCGTGTCGCAGAGGAAGGTGACGACGAGCGCCTCGGGGTCGTTCACCTCGCGCGCCACCTCGAGCGCGACGTGCGTGATGAGCCCCGACGATCCGCCCACGAAGAGTCCCTCCTCGCGGGTGAGGCGGCGCGCCATGGCGAAGGCGTCGCGGTCGCTCACCGTGCGGTAGTCGTCGATGACTTTCATGTCCAGCGTGCCGGGCACCTTGTCCTGCCCGATCCCTTCCACCTTGTACGGCACGCCTTCGATCTTCTCACCGCTGCGCCAGTAGTCGGCGAGGATGGATCCCACGGGGTCGCCGGCCACGATTTTTGTGTCGGGATTCTTCTCCTTGAGGTAGCGACCCACTCCCGTGATGGTGCCGCCCGTGCCGGCCGAGGCGACGAAGTGCGTGATGCGCCCCTCGGTCTGCTCCCAGATCTCGGGGCCCGTGGTGCCGTAGTGCGCCTCGGGGTTGGCCTGGTTGTAGAACTGGTTCGCGAGGATCGCGTTGGGAGTCTCTTCGGCGATCCGCTTCGCCGTCATCACGTAGTTGTCCGGATGATCGGGCGGCACCGCGGTGGGAGTGATGATCACCTGCGCGCCGAACGCCTTGAGGAGGCGCACCTTCTCCTGCGACATCTTGTCGGGCATGGTGAAGATGCAGCGATACCCCTTGAGCGCCGCCGCGATGGCGAGCCCGATTCCCGTATTGCCGCTCGTCCCTTCCACGATCGTTCCACCGGGCCCGAGCCGTCCCTCGCGCTCCGCCTGCTCGATGATCGGCAGCCCGATCCGGTCCTTCACACTCCCGCCCGGATTGAAGAAGTCCGCCTTCCCGTACACCGGCGTCGCGATCCCCCGCGTCACCCGATTGAGCCGGATGAGCGGAGTGGAGCCGATCGTTCCGAGTACATCGTCGTATGGAGTGGCGTTGCGGGGGAGGGGAGACATCGGTGCGGAGTTGGGATGGATTGTGAAGGGTTCAGGAGGCAGGGTTCAGGGTTCAGAAACTACCTCAATGGGAGCAAGCTCGAATCCGAGGCAGTTCCTGAACCCTGAACCCTGCCTCCTGA
>DATCXR010000246.1:0-4712 GCA_036565685.1 Gemmatimonadaceae bacterium | reverse complement strand
CGCGGAGCGCGCGAGACGCCCGGCCCCGGAGAGGATTCTCGAGAGATGCATCGTCTGGAAAGCGGGATCGGTACCGGCTCCTATACGACGAGTCGGACGCACCGAGGGGCACACCGGAGCCCTTGGCCGTAATACAATTCGCGCCCGGGATGGTTCTCCCGGGCGCGAATACGTTGCGGCACGTCGGACGAGCGCGGGACTTCAGAAGAATAGCATGAAGCCGCTCGCAATCTGGTTCGTCTTCACCTTGTGATCCGAGAAGGACTCCGAGGTGGCCCACGTGTAGTTGGCCACCCACTTGAGCGCCTTCGACCACTGGAAGGTGAGCAGGCCGTCGATGGAGCGGTTGCTCTCGACGAGATCGTTCAGGGCATCGGCCGGATCGTTGTCGGTCGTCTTCAGCCGGCTGTCGCCATAGCTTGCACCGAGCATCCACCTCGAGCCCGTGGGCTGGAAGGTCGCCTGACCGATGTAGCCGTACGACTTCCGCTTCTCCCCCGTCGCATCGAGCGCGCCGGTACCTTGGCCGAACATGAAAGTCGTACCGACGCCGTCGGCGTAGTAGCCGGAGCCCACGAGGGAGAGGCCGGAGATGGCGAGCTTGATCCCGCCGCCCACGCCAGTGGAGGTGATGCTCGGGTTGTCGCCCGGCACGTCGGTCGCGAACTGATCGGTCTTCTGCACCATGCCGTTGGCCCAGAAGAGGAGGCTGTTGGCGCTCTTGTTATCGGTGGCAGCGGCTGTCCCCCCACCGAAGGTGCTGGACCAGGTGAGCTCCGCCTCCACGCGCGGGATCTTCGTCCCCGAGTAGGCGGCGCCGCTCGCGCTGCTGCAGCCGTCCTGCGGGCAGACTACGCTCGGATCGAAGATTCCGACCGAGAGCTGCGCCGGCTTCCCGGCGGGTGAGCTGTAGGTGATCTGCCCGTTGAAGTTCGGGTAGATGTAACCGAGACCGATGCGTCCCAGCGTGGTACCGGCCGCGCCCACCACGCCGCCGCTCGCGCCGGTGCCGGAGAGTGTCATGTCGGTGAGGATGTTCTGCCGCTGGAAGAGTCCAATCTCACGGCCGGCGAGGATCTGTCCCCACGAGCCGCCCACGGTGAGATACACCTCGCGCATGTCGATCTGCGCACCGAAGTTGTCGTGTAGACTGTTGCTCTGGATCTGGGGCGCGAAGCTGAAGTGCACGCCCAGATCGAGACCGCCCTCTTTGCCGGTCGCGGACAGCGTGGCGTAGCCGGGAAGGAGGCCGGTTCGTATGCGGCTCGCCTTCTCCGCGGAAATCAGGCCGCCGGTGATGTTTCCGCCACGGTCGACCTTTCCATCATTGTAGACTGCGAAGGCGTTGACGTTGCCCGAGAACGAGAACGTCCATCCATTGCTGGTCTGCATCGTCAGTCCCTGCGCTCCCAGTCCACCGGCCGTGGACACCAGCAGGGCGACACACCACAACGCGGCTCGTTTCATATCTGCTCTCCAATTCCAGAGGGGAAACTCCCCGGGAAACCACGGCTCCTACAGAGACTGCAGCGCGCAAGCAGATGGATGTCGGTCAGTAGAACGGCGCCGGCAGACGCGCGCTACGGAAGCGTTGTCTCACCTCCCGGGATGATCGCACAACACAAGAGATCGGCCGCTCCATGAGGGCGCCGAGTAGCGATGACGACGGCAGCAAGAGCAGCAAGATGTGAGCGAACGCGACGCGCGAGCATCCGGAAACGAACGCTCGTGCCGCCAGGGTCCCGTCAGGGCCGAGCGGCCTCAGCGTTTCCACTGCGCCTCCATTGCGCCGCCGCCGTGCCTCCGTCGCTGCCGGCCGAGCCCGGCTTGCACCCCGCCGAGAGCGCGTGCGGCCACATAGTAGCAATACGCTACTAAATGGCCGGGCCGCTCACTCCAGGCCTGGCTCGAAGAGCATGACCATCGGCACCTTCACCGACTCGGCCAGCACGTACTTGAGCTGCTCGAGCGGGCTAGCCGCGATCGGGCTCGTACGCGTGGGAGATGTGAAGGGCTCCATGCCGAGCCGGCTCGCGAGGATCGAGAGGCGGAGCATGTGGAAAGGGTCGCTCACCAGGAGCACCGATCGACCGGGGAGCGCGTCCACCATGGTGCGCACCGCGTGCAGCGACTGGCTGGTGGTGAGCCCGCGTGCCTCCATCATGATGGCGCTGTCTGGCACGCCGTGCTTCGCGAGGTAGTTGCGGCTCACCCTGGCCTCGCTCGTGGTGTCGCCCACGCCGACTCCGCCGGTCACGATCACCACGGGCGCCAGGCCGCGCTGGTAGAGATCGAGGGCGTGATCGAGCCGGGCGCGAAGTACCGGGGATGGACGTCCCTCGTACTGCGCGGCGCCGAGCACCACTATGGCGTCGGCCTGTCGCGCTTCGTCGCGCCTGCCAATCAGCAGGACGGCTGCCACCATTCCTGCCCAGGCCAGGAAAACCAGTGTCGCGAGTCCGAAGATGAAGCGTCCTCGACGCGACCGGCGGCGCTCCGTGGTGCGGGAGATGGCTATTCGGTGAGATTCAGGAGCGAGAGCCAGAAGACGTCGAATGACGCGCGCGCGTTGAAGTCGGAGTCGATTCCGGTCGCAACGGCGAGACCGTCGATGAAGGGAACGACCACGTCGGCAAGGAGACCGGCGGGGACGCGGGGGCGGAGAGTGAGGAGGGAGAAGAGCTGCTCGATCGATGCTGCGGCCGCGTCGCGGCGCTCGAGGTTCGAGACATGGATGGCGCGCTTCACGAGCGCGCCTCGCCACTGGGTGAGCTCCATGAGCACGCGCACGTGACCGCGTTCGAGCTCCGCGGAGAGCCACGCCCAGAGGTCGTCTATGGCGTGCCTCGGCGTGGACTCGGCGAGCGCCGCCCGCTCGCGCGCCACGAGGCTCCGAGTCATCCACTCCACCACGCGCGCCAGGAGCGTCTCCTTGTCGTGGAAGTGGTAGTGGATGAGTCCCTTGCTCACCCCGGCCTCCTCGGCGACTTCATGCATCGTGAGAGCGCTCGCACCGGATGCCACGATGCAGCGCACCGCGGCGCGGAGGATTCGCTCCGCGGCCTCTACGCGTGGCCGGCGGTCCGACGCGGCCGCCGTGGTCACGGTCTTTGAGCCGAGCACCGTGCGCATACGCACGACGCGATGTGGGTAGTCAATCTATACCCCCTGGCCACGGGAGCGGCCGCCTATTCTGGAAGGATGTGCACGTGAAGGGTGTCAGAGCGGAGGGGCTCAGTATCCACGCATGATCATGCGCTCAGGAGGGTGCATTACTGCCTTCGCCGCCGGGCATACGCTGGAACACGACCGTCAGTCGCTGGGTGTCCTGCGACATCAGGGCGGGCTCCCACCCGGCGCGACTCCTCTCGTTCAGAAGATCGGTGAGCGCGTCCTCATCGTCCTGACTACGGCGCGAGAGCCGCAGCAGGACGGCCTGATATTCTTTCATGTGGCCGAAGATACTCCCTCCGGCACCGCGCCCACCACCCCTCGGTCTTTCTGTCCAGTCCGCTACAGCTGGCGGAGTTACCCGAACCACTCCCGCGGGCAGTCGCGCTGCTGGCGCGCCGCCTCGAGAACCCACTGCTGAGCAATGGGGTCGGTCACCTCCTCCTCCACCCGGTCGAACCACTCGGCGGCTCTCCGCAGGTCGCCCACCCGGCGCCAGAGCTCGCCCACCAGGTAGGTGAGCACGGGTCGCTCCTCGCGATCCACACCATCGTATGATGCGAGCGCCTGCTCGAAGGTCAGCGCTGCATCACGTCGGAAGTAGCGCTCCGCCTCCGTGTCCCCCTCATCCACACAGCACCACGCCGCACGGAGCAGCAGGTCGGCCACGCGCCGGGGCTCGGCGCCCTGCCAGGTGGCTACCTTGGCCGCGAACTCGTACTTCTCGGATCCCGGTATCACACCGTCGGCCAGCTTCGGGGCCAGCTCGTCCCAGATGTGCTCCTTCAGGAGCGGGCTCACGTCCGCTTCGTCGCTGAAGTCACGCTCGCTTCCCGCGTACCCGCAGCGGGAGCAGACGTGGATGAAATAGGGCAGGGGCTGGGCGCCGGCGGCACGCTCATGGAAGTCCGTACGCTTGCCACCGAAGGAGTTCGTGGACAGAACCGCCTGCGATGTGAAGCGGTTACAACATATCGGGCAGCTGAGCTCTATCTGTTTCAACGTGGTCATCATCGTCTCCTGCACCCTCCTCCGGAGGCGTACAGGGAAAGATGTGTGCCATGTCTTCACTTACCCACGCAGAAGTCGCTGAAGATCCGGTCGAGCACGTCCTCTACATCCACGCCACCGATGAGCGACTCGAGGGCGGTCGCTGCCGCGTGCAGGTGCACCGCCGCGACGGTCGCCGGGAGCGATCCTTCGCGCCAGGCGCGCGCGAAGTCGGCCACCTCGCCGCGCGAGCGCTCCACGGCCACGCGATGGCGCTCGCGCGTGAGGAGGGGCGTGGATCGGTCGCCGCGCACGTCGCCGCGAGTGCTCCCGTGCGGCTCCCCGTAACGCTCCGCCAGGAGCCGGGCCAGCGCATCGGCGAGCGTTCCAAGCCCCGCGCCGGTGGCGGCGCTCACGGCTACCACCGGCTCGGCCTCTGGATCGCCCCCGACGCCGGCGGCATCGCACGACGGAGCATAATAGTAGCGACTCGCTACTAATTCCTCTGACGCGCGGTCGCCGCGCGCGGTGACCGCGGAGACATCCGCCGG
>DATCXR010000021.1:0-7671 GCA_036565685.1 Gemmatimonadaceae bacterium | reverse complement strand
GAACCGCCGGCGATCGCGATCGCCGGCGGTTCCATGTGTGGACCGCGCGTTTCCTCGGATGCCCGCTCGCAGGCCAGCAGCCTGCCGCGGCTGGCGGACGGGTAGCCCGGGACGACTTTTCGGCTGCTTGCGCGGCGATTTCGAGACGCGTACCTTTTCATCAGAAGCTGCAACTGAGTTGCATAAAATGGAACCCGACGCATGGGGCACGATGGCCTCACGCATGCTGTCAACCCCTGGCGCGCCGGCCCCTGACCCGACATCCCTTCATCGACATGTCTCAATCGGCCCGCGCACAGACCATCGTGGAGCCCTCCATACCCATGCAGATGGAGCCATCGACGCGCTTCGTAGCGCTCGCCGAAGGCGCCTTCGGCCCCATCACATCCAAGACCGCTAACGGCTGCATCCGGTACTCGCCCGATCGCGTCGTCGCGATCATGGACTCCACGCGTGTGGGCCAGACCGCGCAGTCGGTACTCGGCTTTGGCGGAGACATACCCGTCGTGGCCGGCCTCGATGAGGCGCTCGAGCTCGGTGCTACGGCACTGCTGGTGGGAGTGGCACCAACCGGCGGTCAGCTGCCGGCCCCCTGGCGCGTCACGATAGGCGAAGCGCTCAGAAGGGGACTGGATGTCTGGAGCGGGTTGCACTACTTCCTCGCCGACGACCCTGTTCTGGCTGCGGCCGCGGCCGAAGGTGAAGCCCGCATCTTCGACCTCCGCCGGCCACCCCGCGATCTCCGCGTGGCCGCCGGACGCGTCCGCGACGTGGCCGCCACGGTGGTGCTCACCGTGGGCTCGGACTGCAACATCGGCAAGATGACCACCCAGGTCCAGCTCCGCGACGCGCTCCGCGCACGCGGCGAGAGAGTGGCGTTCGCGGCCACCGGCCAGACCGGGATTCTGGTAGAAGGGTGGGGGATCGCCGTGGACGCGGTGATCGCCGACTTCATCTCGGGTGCCTCCGAACGGCTCGTCGTCCAGGCCGCGTCCACCGCCGACATCGTGCTCGTGGAGGGTCAAGGCTCGATCATCCACCCGAGTTACTCGGGCGTCACTTACGGACTCCTGCACGGCTCTCTTCCGCACGCCATGGTGCTCTGCCACCAGCCGTCGCGCAAGGCGATCAACAAGCAGGAGTGGGTGAAGATCCCGCCCCTCGCCGATCTCGTCGAGATGCACGAGTACGTCGCGCGGCCGCTGCGGTCGTCAAAGGTGATAGCCATCGCGCTGAATACCTTCGATCTCTCGGACGAGGAGGCGCGCGCCGCGATCGCCGCGGCCGAGGCTGAGACCGGTCTCCCCGCTACCGATCCGGTACGCTACGATCCGGCGCCCGTAGCCGACGCCATTCTCGATTTTCATCGCAGCCGGCTGAGCTAGAGCGGCCTCCGCGTGCGGTAACGGCTCCGAGCATGGTGTGCCACGACCGGCGCTACCTTTGCATTGTGGAGCTTGCGTGCGCGAGCTCATCCACAAGCACTCCGCGCTCGTCCGCGGCGATGATGGCAGGACGTACGAGGCGTTCGTCTACGGACAGCAGCGCGTGGACGGCACGTGGATCGGCTGGATCGAGTTCGTGCCGCTGGAAGGAGGGGTC
Organism: Gemmatimonadaceae bacterium; assembly: GCA_036565685.1. GTDB lineage: Bacteria > Gemmatimonadota > Gemmatimonadetes > Gemmatimonadales > Gemmatimonadaceae > JADGGM01. Next base: position 6,069 of record DATCXR010000021.1, on the reverse strand, counting down.
ATCCTTCGGACGACGCGAGAGACGTCGCAGCCGGATCGCAATGCGCTCGACTACTGGGCCGGGGGCCTCGAGCCGATCTACCTCGAGGGAGCGGTGACGCGCGCGTGGCCATGACGCCCGCGCTCCTCGAAGACGCGCGCCGCCTCGCGTGATCGCCCCGGGAACGGCCGTACCAGGGGTTGCGTTCACGTCGGAGACGATGGGCCGGTCTCGCGCGTCCACGAGACGACCTGCCCGCTCGCGCAGTGATGCATTCTCCGGAGATATGATTGAGTACGACGGCAACCTTCCCGCGCAGCCGCGAGGATTCCGGCCGCACCGCCTTCCTGGTGCTCGGCGCGATCAGCTTCTGCCATCTGTTGAACGACATGATGCAGTCGCTCCTCCCCGCCATCTACCCGATGCTCAAGACCTCTTTCGGTCTCGACTTCGTGCAGGTGGGGATGATCACGCTCACCTACCAGCTCACCGCGTCGCTCCTGCAGCCGCTGGTAGGGCTCTACACCGACCGCCACCCCAAGCCGTACTCGCTGGCCACGGGGATGAGCTTCACACTCTCGGGACTCGTGCTCCTGGCGTTCGCGCCGAGCTTCCGCGTGCTGCTGCTAGCCGCGGCGATGGTCGGGATGGGATCTTCGGTATTCCACCCGGAATCGTCGCGCGTGGCCCGCATGGCCTCGGGCGGGCGCCACGGATTCGCGCAGTCGCTTTTTCAGGTGGGTGGCAACGCGGGTTCGGCGGTCGGTCCTCTCCTCGCGGCGTTCATCGTCCTTCCGTTCGGCAGACGGAGTGTGAGCTGGTTCTCCGTCGCCGCACTTCTCGGAATCTTCGTGCTGTGGAACGTGGGCGGCTGGTACAGGCAGTACGGGATAGCGCGGGTTGCGCCGCGAAGCAGGGGTGCCGTCGCCACCCAGACGCTTCCCTCCCGCAAGGTGAAGCAGGCGCTTGCGGTGTTGATGGCACTGGTCTTCTCGAAGTACTTCTACCTGGCGAGTCTCACCAGCTATTACACCTTCTTCCTGATCCACAAGTTCGGGGTGTCGGTGCAGTCGGCGCAGCTGCATCTCTTCATCCTGCTCGGCGCAGTGGCGGCGGGAACGATCATCGGCGGTCCCGTGGGTGACCGGATCGGCCGAAAGTACGTGATCTGGTGCTCGATCCTGGGCGTGCTCCCCTTCACGCTGCTGCTCCCCTACGCGAATCTCTTCTGGACCGCGGTGCTGAGCGTCGTGATCGGAGTGATCCTCGCCTCCGCTTTCTCCGCTATTCTGGTGTACGCGCAGGAGCTCGTGCCGGGCAAGGTGGGGATGATCTCCGGACTCTTCTACGGCCTCGCCTTCGGCCTGGGCGGCATAGGCGCCGCCTTCCTCGGCTGGCTCGCCGACCAGACGAGCATAGAGTTCGTCTACCACGTCTGCGCCTACCTCCCCGCAGTCGGACTTCTTACCGCTTTCCTCCCCAACCTGGAGACGGAGGAGCAGCGGATTAGAGGGGGGAGAAAGCAGAGAGCAGTGAAACCCTAGGGTTCAGGGGGCAGGGTGCAGGGGGCAGGTACTGCCCGGCGATCGGGATCTCTGCCCCAAGGCAGTTCCTGAACCCTGAACCCTGAACCCTGAACCCTCCAGCCGTTCACTGCTTTCTGCTCTCTGCTTTCTTTATTCGTACCGCAGCGCCTGCGTGGGCTCGACGCGCGAGGCGCGGAGGGCGGGGATGTAGCCGGCGCCGAGGGCGACGATCGTGAGGACCACGGCCGAGAGCACCATCACCATGGGGTCGTGACCCTTCAGCTCGAAGAGGAGCGACCGCGCTGCGCGGCCTATGGCTATGGCGGCGGCTATGCCGACCACGCCTCCGACGACGGTCATCAGACCCACCTGCTTCAGCACCATGGCGCGCACGCGGCGGGCGTCGGCGCCGAGCGCCATGCGGACGCCGATCTCACGAGTGCGCTGCGCGACCGAATAGGCGAGCACCCCATACAGTCCCACCGCCGCCAGAAGCGTGGCGAGCATGGCGAACGCCGCGGACAGAGTGCTGATCATGCGATCCAGGAAGACGTTGTCCTTCACCTGCTGCGGCATCGTCTTCAGGTTCTCCAACGGAAGGTTCGGATCCAGCTTCTTGATCACACCCGGAACCGCGCGCAGGAGCTGCTCCGCTCCGCCGGCGCGAGCACTGCGCACGTAGAAAGTGAGGAAGCCGGTTGTGGTGTCCTGCAGCACCGGCGCGAAGAACTGGGGTGGTATCTCATCCTTCACCTCCGAGTACTTCGCATCGCGCACCATGCCGACGATCTGTACGTCGAGCGAGTCGTTGCCGCGGTCGCCCATGAGCTTCCCCACGGCATCGCGGCCGAGCCCGAACTTCTTCGCGAACGCCTCGTTAACCACCGCTACGCGCGCTCTCCCTGCCTCGTCCGACTGCGTGAACTCGCGACCGCTCAGCAGCTGGATGCCCATCACATCGAAGAAGCCGGGGCCCACCTCGTTGTAGCGGGAGTTCGCGTCGGTGTCGGGGCCCTTCTTGAAGCCTTCCACCGACACGTCCGTCCCCCAATTGCTTCCCGAGAGCACGGGGATCATCGCCACCGTTACGCCCGAAACGCCGGGGAGCGCGGCCAGCTCCTCGCGCACCCGATCGAAGAGCGCGCGCGACCGTGTGTTGTCGTAGCCGTTTAGCGAGGGCGAGATCGAGAAGGTGACCAGATCCTCGACACGCAGGCCGAGATCCACCGCGCTCACGTTGCGGAGACTCTTGATGAAGAGCCCCGCCGAGATGAGCAGCGCCATGGAGAGCGCGATCTGCGCCGTAACTAGCGTGCTGCGGAAGCGCGCCGCCGAGCGCGTGCCCGAATGCTTCCCCGTGCCATCGCGGATGGCCGACGCTAGATCGGGGCGCGTGCTGTTGAGCGCCGGGAAGAGTCCGAAGAGTATCCCCGTGCCAAGGGAGAGCACTGCAGTGAAGACTATCGCGGATGTCTGGAGATGAACGTCGAGGCTCGTGGCCGAGTCGTTCGGGAGGAGACTGGTGACGAGGGCGAGCGTCCAGTAGGCGACGACGACGCCCACCACACCGCCGATGATGGCCAGCAGCACCGACTCGGTGAGCAGCTGCGTGATGAGCTGCCGCCGCGATGCACCAAGCGAGAGGCGCACGGCCATCTCGAGAGAGCGGCCCGCGCCGCGGGCGAGGAGAAGGTTCGCAATGTTGGCGCAGGCGATGAGCAGTACGATGGATGTGATGCCGAAGAGCAGTATGAGCGGCGTGCGAGAGTCGCGATGCACCGAGCTCTGTCCGCGGCGCCCGTCGGCGACGACCATGTCCTTCGTCCGGAAGCGCTTCATCGTCTGGTCGCTGATCCCCTCCTGGAGCGGCGCCTCGACGTCGTTCACGATCGGGTGGTAGATGGAGTTCATCGCGCTCGACGCCTGCTCCAGCGACACGCCGGGCTTCAGGCGTGCAAAGAGATATACCCAGTACGAGCGGCGGTTTTCGAAGCCCGCATTCTGGTAGTACGGCTCCATGAGGCCACGCATCGTGATCGGCACGAACACCTGCGGGCGTGATCCGAGAGTTGTCCCGTCGAAGTCGCGCGGCGCCACGCCGATGATCGTCATCGTCTGCCCGTTGATGATGATCGGCTCACCCACCACCGACTTCCTCGCCCCCAGCCGTGACTGCCAGTAGTCGTAGCTGAGCACCGCCACGTAGTTGGCGCCCACGTTGCGATCGTCGGCGGGCGTGAAGAGCCGGCCGAGCGCCGGCTTGAGTCCGAGTACGGGGAAGTACGATCCGGAGACCAGCATCCCATCACCGCTGAAAGTCTGGTCGTCGAACGCCACGTTCACTCCGAAGGCGCGGTGCGCGGCGATTCCCGTGAAGGGGAGATTCCCGGCGCGCTCCAGATCGCGGAACATCGGGTAGCTGAAAACCTCCTCGCAGTCGCCGGCCTGGTTGCACGAAGTGGAGCCGGGCTTCGGCCCGGGGGCCGAGAGGTTGACGAGCCGATCCGGGTGCGCTACCGGGAGCGGCTGGAGGAGCAGCTGATTGAAGAGCGAGAAGATGGCCGCGTTGGCCCCGATCCCCAGCGCGAGCGATAGAATCGCGACGAGCGTTACGAACGGAGACTTGATGAGCGTCCGGAAGGCGAGCTTCAGGTTGGGCATGGGATTCCCCGAATGTGAGCGGTCGTCTAGCGGAGCGGGGCGCCGCGCGCTACCCGAAGCACTACGTGAGGGCGCTGTTCCGGTTTCGGGGGCACGCGCTTTCGCAGCGGCGAGGGGGTGTACGAGGCGCCTGCTTCCACCTGTAGACACCGTCTATCGCCTCAGGGTTGCAACGAGGTGAGCCGGAGCGGGCCATGCCTCGTTCGCCCCGGGGCGCCTTACCGTCGCCGCGCGCGGCACACCCTTCACCCCACTTCGATTGTCGCGGGTTGGTCCGCTTCCCAGCTTGCGCCCCGTTGGAAGTTCTGGGTACCCAAAAGGGGGGGAGTGAAAATGCGATTCGCGCGTCTGGCGGCAGCCGGCCTGCTCGCCATCGTGGCATCCTGCGGCGGCTCGTCGCCAACGGGAAACAACAATACGGTAGATCCACCTCCTCCCACCGGCGGGAAGAACGTGACGATCAAGGACTTCGTCTTCTCGCCGGAGACGGTGACCGTGAAGGTGGGCTCCAGCATCCAGTGGGTAAACGACGGCGAGTCGGCGCATCACGTAGTGAGTGACGACAACGTGTGGGACAGTGGCCAGCTCGCGGGTCCGACCGGCGGCGACCCGTACGGCGGTGGCGGTTCCGCCGGCAAGTCGTTCACGTTCAAGTTCAACACGGCGGGGACGTACAAGTATCACTGCGCCAACCATCCGCCATCCGCATATCCGAATTTCGTGGGCGTGGTGGTGGTCACTCCGTAGGGTTGGGTGGAAGGGTGGGGCGGGGGATGAGCCCTGGTCAGTGATGTATTGCTGGCCAGGGCCATCGTGCATCCACGATCGTGCTCCCGCGCCGCGCGGCGAAGACGTGCACGTGTACCGGTCGTCCCGAGTACATGCCGCCCTCCCCGGCGGGACTTTGAGCGCGCTACGGTAGCGGTTAGATTACGCCCGCGTAGCAAGTTGGGTGGGGAGGCGAGAAGAACGGCAGGGTAGCTCAGCCGGTTAGAGCACAGCACTCATAATGCTGGGGTCGCGGGTTCGAGTCCCGCCCCTGCTACTCCAGGACCCCGCAACCTGATCAGGGTGCGGGGTTTGTCGTTCGGGTATCCTCGGGCTCAGCCTAAGGGAACCAACCGCGCTCGCGCCTCGTTCACGCGGCATCCACCAGGATCGGCGATGTCGTTCGAAGGTGTGGCTGCGCAGAGTGCGGTCGCGTCGTTGGCCGGATCGCCGAGGCGGCCGCGGGCGGCAATGCCCGGGCCGGGAGTTTGTATGGACGATCGCGTGACCGCTGCGCCAGAGGTTGCCACGCCGCCGAGCACCGTCTCCGACGCGGCGGCGTTCGAGCGGCTCACGATGCCACACCTTGGCGACGTCGCACGCTTTGCCCGCTCGCTCACGCGCGACGCGGTGCGCGCGGACGATCTCGTGCAGGAGACTTACCTGCAGGCGATGCGTGGGTGGCATACGTTCCGGACCGACGCGGACCCGAAGCGCTGGCTGCTCACCATCTGCCACCATACATTCCTGCGAACCATTCAGCGCGAGTCGCGCTATGTAGATGCACTGGACGATGATCCCGAGCTCGAGTCGCTGGCGACCGCCACGTCACATTGGCGCGCGCAGCAGTCGGGCGTGACGGAGATCGTCGAACGAATGGACCTGGGGGCGGCGATCGACCGGGCGCTGGCCGTGCTCCCCGCACATTATCGCGGCGCGGTGGTTCTCGTGGATGTCGAGGGGCAGAGTTACGAGGAGGCGGCGCTGGTGCTGGGAGTCGCCGTGGGTACGATACGCTCACGCCTCTTCCGCGGCCGGCGGCTCCTGCAGGACATGCTGTTCGAGTACGCGCGCGACGCGGGTTTCGAGTCCACCCGGCCGCCCCACTCTGACACCGACATAAAGTGACCGAGCC
>DATCXR010000020.1:0-2792 GCA_036565685.1 Gemmatimonadaceae bacterium | reverse complement strand
CTCGAGGAGGCGGCGGATGTCGTCCGCATCCTCGAGGAGGCGATTTCGCCATGAGTCGGAATTGCTCTGCATGGCGAATTATAAACGCCAGACCCCGCCATCACTCCATCCGAATCGCCTCCACCGGATCGATCCCCGCCGCGCCGCGCGCCGGGAGCCAGCACGCGACGAAAGCCACTGCGAGAAGAAGCAGCGTGACGGCGCCGAGCGTCAGCGGGTCCGTGGCATCCACGTCGAAGAGCGTGCTCGCGAGCCACCGCGTTCCCACCAGCGCGGCCACGAGCCCGAGCACGGCGCCCGCGATCGCGTGCCCCATCCCGCGCCGCACGATCATCCCGACCACCGTGCGCCCCGTGGCTCCGAGTGCCATGCGCACGCCGATCTCGCGGCGGCGCGCGCTCACGGTGTAGGAGAGCATCCCGAAGATTCCCACCGCCGCCAGCACTACCGCCGCCGCCGCGAAGCCGCCGAGCAGCGCGGTCAGGTGGCGCGGCTCCGCTATCGATTCGTAGACTCTCTCGTCCATGGCGACGACTTCGTTCAGCGGAATCCCAGGGTCCACCGACGCGAGCGCGGCACGAACACGACTCACTACCTGCGCCGGCGGCACCGACGTCCTGACGAAAAGATTGAGGTCGAGCGGCCACCCCTCCGTGACGGGCGCATAGACCGCGTCGCCGGTGCCGCTCAACCCATCGTACTTCACGTCGCCTACGACGCCGACGACGGTCGTCCGTGGACATTCGATGCAGCCGCCCGATATCATCTGCCGGCCGATCGCGGTGCCGTCCGGGTAGTAGTGCTGGGCCCACGAGCGACTCACGACCACGACGGGCGCGACGCCCGTGTCCGCCGGCGTGAAGAGACGCCCTTCCAGAAGTGAGACGCCGAGCGTCGCGAAGTACCCGTCCCCGATCCCCACCCAGGGTGCGACCGGCTGTGGGGTATTTGGCGGAACGGGCCGGTCGACGAGATCGAAGTTGTTGAAGTCTCCCCAATCGTACGGCGGCAGCGCCGCACCGAGCCCCACGTTCGCGACTCCGGGAACAGAGCGCACGAGCGGCAAGGCCCGCGCCCAATAGCCTCTCACCGCCGTGTCGCCCGAATCGTTCGGGTAGAGCCCCGATGGGAGCGACACGTGGATGGATACGAGACGCTCCGGATCGAACCCCGGGTTCACTCGCTGGAGTCGCACGAAGCTGTTGAGCAGGAGTGCGGCGACGGCCAGCACGGGGAGCGCGAGCGCGAACTCCGCGACCACGAAGGCGCCGCGAACCGCGTGCGAGCGTCGCCCGGCACCGACGGCGCGATCGCCGTCGCGGAGTGCGGGAGCGGCGTCGCGCTTTATAAGAAGCGCCACGGGATACGCGCCGATGCTGACCGCCGCGAAGAGCGCCGCTGCCGCGGCGAAGGCGACCGTCCTCGCATCGAGCCGTGCCTCGTCGAGGCGCGGGACATCCGGCCCGATCGTCTTCAACAGCTCGAGCGCGGCGGCACCGAGCGCGACGCCCGCCACCGCGCCGACTACCGCCAGCAAAACGCTATCTGTCACGAGGAGCCGAACCAGCCTTCCGCGCGTGGCACCGAGCACGGTGCGCAGCACGATCTCCCTCGATCGGCTCGTCGCGCGCACCAGCATCAATCCGGCGACGTTCGCTACGCCGATCAACAGCACGAGCGCCACGGCCGCCGCGAGGAGCCCGAGCGTATGCCCCGCGTTTCCGAGGATATCCGCTCGCAGCGACACAGGCACCAGATGCGCCGTTGAATCCTGGAAGCCGGCGCTCCACAGAGGGAAGACGCGCTGGCTGATTCCCACCAGCTCGCGTTGGGCCGCATCGAGCGTCGCGCCATCCGCGAGGCGTCCGATCACGTACAACCCAAAGGGACCTCGCCGGGTGGGTGGCTCGAGCTGCAGCGACGCCCAGATCTGAGCGTGTACTCCGGCCAGATCGTTCACCCCCGCCGGGAGCACGCCGACCACGGTATGTGCAACCCCGTCGATCATGATGCTGCGCCCCACGGCGCTCGCGTCGCCGCCCAGCGCCTCGGTCGCGAAGCGATGATTCACTACCACGACGGGCGGAGCGCCGACCGCATCATCCCTCGCCTCGAGGCTGCGACCGCGCACCGGCCGGACGCCGAGCGCATCGAGGAAGCCCGAAGTCACGAAGCCAGTCGCCAGTCGCTCGGCGGCGCTGCCATACGACACAGCCACCCGCCTGCCCCGCAGGGCGCCCACCGCGGAAAGCGTTCGCGATTGCTCCTCGAGCGCGTGAAGGTCCACCGTGGAGAGAGTCCAACGATTGCGGGGTCCGCTCTGGTTGTAGATGCGAACCAGCTGGTCGTCGTGCGGGTAGGGCAAACGAGAGAGGAGCACGGCGTCCACCGCGCTGAACACCGCTGTGCTGGCGCCGATGCCAAGTGCCAGAACCAGCACGGCGGAGATAGAGAAGGCGGGCGCATGCAGCAGACCGCGACCGGCGTAGCGGAGGTCCTGAGTAAGCTCTTCGACCCAGCGGACGCCACGCGCGTCGCGGTGTGCTTCCTTGTACCGCTCCACTCCGCCGAAGGAGAGGAGAGCTCTTCGCCGGGCCTCCTCTGCCGAAAGCCCCTGCGTGCGAATCAACTCTTCCGTCTCCATCTCGACGTGCAGACGCATCTCGGCGTCCACATCTCCATCGATCTCCCCGCCGTGCAGGAGCGCGCGAACGCGCCGCACGATGCGTTGCGCCCAGCCACTCATGTGTCCTCCAGCGTCTCAGGTAGCCTCGAGCACGCGTTCCACCGCG
>DATCXR010000214.1:0-30683 GCA_036565685.1 Gemmatimonadaceae bacterium | reverse complement strand
GAGGCCAGTGTGTTGGCGTGCGGAGGTATGGCGCGCATTCTGCTAGTGGGACAGGTCAGGATGACTGAATCGATGGGTGACCAAGCGCGCGAATGGGACCGCGAGCGAGCGGCGTTGCTCGATCGACCGATTTCGAGTCTCGGGCTAACGCTGCAGGGTACGATGCTCGAGCGGTTGGCGGATCGCCTGCATGCGGAGCTTGCTGACCGCGGCCTGGTGTTTCGACCACCGATCTACCTCAGCGATGAGTGGGGATGCCCGGATGGGATTGCGCGCATCGGCGTGCCGTTCTATCTGGCCGACGAGCGGCTGCGTCGGATCGAGGAAGACCTTGCGGGCGACGTGGAGGACGAGACGGAATCGATGCGCTACCTGCGGCACGAGGCCGGCCATGCCTTCAATTACGCCTATCGTCTCTACGACCGGAGCGACTGGGATACCACGTTCGGCTCGTTTGCCGAGCCATATCGAGACAACTACTTCCCCGACCCGTTCTCGACGTCATACGTCCGACACGTGTTGGGCTGGTATGCCCAGAAGCATCCGGACGAGGACTTCGCCGAGACGTTCGCCGTGTGGTTGACGCCAAACGTGGATTGGCGAGCGGCGTACGAGGGATGGGGCGCGCTGGAGAAACTCGAATACGTCGACCGCGTCATGGCGGAAGTCGGCTCATCCGTTCCGGACATCCCGGATGCCAGCGACGAAGACGCCGACGTGGGCGACTTGCACCATACGCTCGCCGAGCACTATCACCCCCTCGGCGACGCACTGCCCATGCCGCACCCTGGACAATTCGACGTCGATCTCCTCAGCATCCTACCCCCGGCCTCGTCGCAAGACGCGCCGGCCGGTGGAGCGTCGTTCCTGCGCGCGCACCAGCGATATCTCGTCGGTCGTGTCGCGCACTGGAGTGGCGAGAGCACGGCAACGGTGCGCGCGCTCGTGAGCCGACTCGCTGATCGCGCTGACGAATTGCGCCTCGCCGCCCCGACCGACACTGCTGGCGCGTTGATCGCCGTGACGGCGTTCATCATGGGTGTCATCATGCACTGGCGGATCGAACGATGACGATCGTCATCCTGCACTCGGAGGACGCGCTCGGGCCGCCGGCCGATCCCGTGCTGGCACAGATCGCCGGTGCGCTGGAGCGTTCTGGCCACGAAACCGCCTTTCAGGTCGTGCTCTCCGATGTCGTCGCGCTGGCTACGGCACTGCGGGCAGCGGAGCCGGAGCTCGTTGTGAACCTGGCCGAAGCGTTCGACGGTAAGAGTGCGCTCGAGTCGAATGTCGCCGCGCTCCTCAACCTTCTGGATCTGCGTTACACCGGGTCGAGTCCGGCGGGCCTCATGCTCGCCGGCGACAAGGCGCTCAGCAAGAAAGTGCTGTCGTTTCACGGAGTACGATCCCCGCAGTTCGCGACCGTGCATCGCGGCGATGTGGAGTGGGCGGGCAACCTCACCTTTCCGCTGATCGTCAAGCCACCGCAGGAGGATGCGTCGATCGGGATCACCCACGCCTCCGTCGTCCACAATGTGCAGGAGCTGCTCGAGCAAATGGGAGATGTGCAGGGCCGCTTTCATCAACCACCACTCGTCGAGCAGTTCATTGACGGACGTGAGTTTTACGTCGGCGTGATCGGCAATGCCGACGCGCGCGCGCTACCGCCGATGGAGATGGACTTTACCGGGTTCCCGACGGATCGGCCAAGGATCGCGAGTTGGGCAGCCAAGTGGGGCGACCAGGGCGAGGGAGGGGGTGCCGAGTACGCAGGCACGCGCACTTTCGTATCGAAGGATCTGGCTCCTGAGCTCGACGAGCTATTGCGGACGACGGCGCTCGACGCCTTTCACGCACTCCGCTTGCGGGACTATGCACGCGTCGATATGCGGGCAACTGCATCGGGCGAGGTGTATGTCATCGAGGTCAATCCCAATTGCTACCTCGAGGAGGCGGGCGAGTTCGCTCGTGCCGCCGCCGCGGACGGCATGTCGTACGACGCGCTCATCGGCAGGCTGATCGAGTTGGCGTCGGCGCGATATGCGCGCTGACGATCCGCTGGAGGTGAGCTCACGTACGACGCGCCCACGCCGCGAGACGACGTTGTCCATCATTTCTGGAAAGTGCGCTCGACGCCAGCCAATCACGTGGCCGCCAGTTCGCGCTTGTCCGGTGCAATGCTTCGTTAGGGTGCGGGAGGCACGATCTCCCGATCGCCATGGCTCGGCGGCTGCGAGATGACCAGAAACACCGCCTCGTGCGCGCCGCGGTTGCAGACCTGGTGCGCGGCCCCCGGCGCAATCTCCAGACCCATGCCGGATTCGAGCCGATGCCGGGTGCCCTCGACCTCCAGCTCGAGCTGCCCCGCGAGGACGTAGAAGAATTGCCGGGCCCGGAGATGGCGATGCCGCACCTCTGCCGTACCGGACGGCATGCGCTCCTGAATGACGCTGAGATCCGCCCTGCGCACCAGGTGCCAGCCGTCGCACCCGTCGCCCCACGTGTAGTGTTCGGCCGAGGCGGTCGAAACCGGAATGGTCAGTGCTTGGGTCCTCCCGAAAGCTGATCGCGTCCTGATGCGTCGCTTTTACTGCGTGCGACAACTGCCCAGACGAGATTATGGTCGGGTTAGCGGGCACTGTCCAGCCACTCGAGTGAAAGGATCCCAAGCGTGCGTCAGCAACAGGCAGCCGTTAGATGGCCGGGTCGTCGTTGCCAGCTGCTGGTGATGGCCAGCGCCGCGGGGACGGCCGCGGCCCCAGCAACGCATACCACACCAGCGCATTCAGCGCCAACACGGGCGGCAGCAGGAAGCCCAGCACCGTGAGCGGCCGGTCCGCCGCCGAGGTCCAGAGTGCGAACACCAGGTGCAAGACCGGGTGCGTCCTGTCTCCCCACATCAGCACGCGGTAGCGGAGGAACGGGTCGAGGTGCCACGCGAACACAGGCCCGAGAGCGCCAAGGACCAGGATCAGCAGCACATGCAGCCAGCGCAGTCGCATCATGCGCGTCACTCTCCCCATCGAGAGGTCGTGGCCATCTGACGCAAAGTTCACCGGCGAGCGCCTCCTCGCCAAGCACAATGATGGTTGCTCCGAAATTCGCTCGCCAGCCATCGACATGGACGCCCCGTCGCGCTCGTCCGGGGCAACGTTCCGTTAGACCGCTTGGGCATCGGATGGCGGTTCCGGAAGAGCATAGTTTGTCAGACCGACCGGCGCGCCGCAGCTCTATCGGCGATAAAAGTGAACCCTAGCAAAAGCACGCCAGCAACCAGCAGCCCGGCCGCCGCACCGAGAATGTAGAAGCGAGCCGGGGATGCAAGCGGTGAGGCGCCTGCCGGTAGCTCGCACGCGCGCTCTACTGCCAGCCACCGGCCGCCCGCGTCCAGGCAGGCATCCTGCCGAAGCCACAAGCTCGCGCTGAGCGCGACGAATGCTCCGGCGATGCCGGAGAGGAGTGCGGCAAGGCGGCGACGAATCTCAGTGGTCATAGTTTGCTTGTAGCAGCCTTACGCCCGAGCTCACCTGCTGGCGAATCAAATAAGAGCGCATGAAAAGCATGCACACTCCCTAAACCGCCCGCCAGGCGCACTGCTCGTCAGATCGCTGGCGCGCGATGTCGGAGCTGCGGCTTCATCACCTGCGCCTATCTAAACTTGATAGGAATCCAGAGCGACGGGTTTCGCTCGACCTGCTGCGGCGGCATCTCCAGCGGAGCTTTTGGCCAGCTCCACCAGCCGTGCGGTCGATCGTTGTAGGTCCGCAGCGCCAGCCGCGGGGCAGCGCCAGTGGGATGAACCGCGGCTTCTCGAACACGCAGCTCGATCGCCCACCCAGTTGGCGTTGACGTCGAGGCGATGTCCCAGTCGGCATGATGCCGAGTCGCGCCGAGCATTGGCTGCTCTTGACCAGGCACAGACCACCGTCCCCCAGCCGTGTCGGCAACCAGGCGCACGACGCTGCTATCGAGAGTTCGGCGGAGATACCATTGTCGGTCGCCAACGTCCAGCATTGACGCGCCGCGGCCGCCGGGCGCCAGGCTGACCACGAAATCATCGCCCCAGTAGAATGTCGAATCAGGAATCGTCGCGGCCACGTAAAAGAAGCCGCCGTGACGCACGAGCCAGACCCGCACCTCGCCAACTCCAGTCTCAAATTGGAGCGTCGGTCTGCCGTACTCACGATCGGTGACACGCCCATCGAGCACCGGTGCTTGCGCGACCGAAACGGCGACCACCGTATCGGTTGTCACCGGGAGGCACGCGAACAAACACGTCGCTGCAAGTGCGACACCGATCATTGTTAAGCGCCCGCTTGGATGAGGATGCCGGTAGCGATCAAACGCACAAGCTAAACTGCGAGCCCCCGCTTCTGCACGATTCGTTAACCCGCCGCTGCGAACGCCACTGGGCCAACGATGGCGTCCGCTTCAAACTCGACGAGCCACTCGGCGTCGATGAAACACGCCACTTGCATGACCGTGCAGGCGGGCCTCACCCCCCCGAACACCTCCCCGTGCACCGCTGCCACCGCCGGCCAGTCCTCGATCCGCGTGAGCAGGACCCGCGTTCGCACGACGTCCGCGAGCGCGGCCCCCGCCTCGGCCAAGGCGGCATCGATGATCTCCAGGCACCGGCGCGCCTGCCCGGCCGGATCGCCGAGGGCCGCCGTCCCGCCGCCGACGGCGATCGGGGCCGTTCCCGCAACACTCACAAACGGCCCAACGCGCACGGCCCGGGAGAAGCCAATCACCGGCTCGAGCGGACTGCCCGAGGAGATAAGGAGGCGAGATGGGGAACTCATACGTGATGAAGTTTGATGGCTGGATAACGCCCGGGCCCAGCCGCGGGCGATCAACGACCGATGAGTGGGCGGCGACTCACCGAGCTCTTTCCGCGAGGACTCTCTCGGCCTCGGCGGCGAAGTCCTCTTTCATCCGGTCACTGAAATCATGACCGACGCCGGCGTACCGGTGGAATTCGACGCGCAAGCCCATACCGGCCAGCAGCTTTACCGCACGGCGGGTGGGCTCCATCGGAACGGTCTGGTCCTCGTCGCCATGCATGACGAACACCAGCGGACACTCCGGCTCGCAGCCGTCGGCTCCTGGCATCCACTCCGGAAGAAACCGAGCGGCCACCGGGAAAGCGGCTAGCACCTGCTCGGGATGATGGATGGCGAGCAGGAAACTCAGGTCGCCGCCGTAGGATGTCCCTACGATGATGGGTTTCCCGCGGGTGGGGTATTCCTTCGAAGCCGAATCGATGAAGGCCGACACTTCGTTCAGGATGTCGAAAGTCACCCTCTTCTGCTCGGCCGCCTCCAGCGCTCCGTAGTCGGAGGGGAACCACGAGTAGGCGGCCCGGCGCGGGTACCTGCCTTGGGGTAGAACGATCCGAGCCGGGAAATCGATACCCTCGAAATCACCGAGGATCGTTTCTGGTCTCGCGCCAGAATAATGAAGGCCGACGATCATCGGAAGCTGCTCACCCGGCTCGGGCTTCCCAGTCACGAAAGTCAGGTAGCGGTACCCTGAGATCGAGCCTTCTTGTGGGTGCTCCGGACCTGCGGCAGGTCGTGTGGCTGGCTGCGCGGCCAAACCCTGTCCCGACCACAAGAGCAAGAACAGGCAACCCGATGTTCGTAGTCGAAAGTTCATGCGTGGCGTTCTCACGTCCGGTTTGGCGGTGTACGACTCATCTCGAAGGGCACGCTGGGCTATAAGACACGCGGACCAATGGCTGACTTCTTACAACCTCCCGAACGAGTTCGCCACTCTCTGCCGCCGTTTTCTTTTTGATGTCAATCCATTCTTGATCCGCAAGAAATTCTTTCCAGCGCAATTCCATAGTAGCCTTGTCAGGCCAGGCTAGAACATAAACGAACTCGAGCATCTCTCCTGTGTCGCTTTCCCACATATCGATGATCCTGAAACCGTGCCGTCTCATGATGGGTAGAGCATGATCCTGGAAGCGTCTATGGAAGGCATCCCTATTGCCGCGATTGATCTCGTAGACCCGTAGCTGCTGAACCTCGCTACCATTGCTCGGGCAAGTGTAAGGATCTTGCGCATTGGTTATGGCAGGCAGAGTGAACAAACCGAGAACCGCAAACGCCATGAAGGTGCGCACGTTGTCCTCCTCGCAAGTGGATGAGATCTCGGTAGCTGCCTAACGCGGAGCTCAGCTGCGGCGTGCCAGTGAGCGACCATGATGATGCAACGCTCGGCTTGAGCTCACCAGCCCCTCACGTGTTGGCCATAAGGGCGCCGTCGGCTGCAGGGTCTCGTTAGAGTGAGATGCTCGACCCTGGAACGGCGCGGGGCCGATCGTGGCGGATACCCGCGCGCCGACGCCGTTGGTTCGGTCGCAGGTCGGATAGCGTCCGTTCCGGCCGCTTCGCACCCCGCGACACGTGCAAGGTGGCGACGGTACACACGAGCCATCATATCTTGTGCAATACGTACGGACGTATTAATATCTGGTCATGCCACGACCCTCTCTCCGCGAGCAGATCCTCGACGCCGGCCTTCGGGTGATGTTCCGCGCCGGTTTCGTCGGCGCCAGCGTGCGCGACGTGATGCGCGAAGCGGCGGCGCCCCAGGGCTCCTTCACGAATCATTTCCGGTCGAAGGAGGCGTTCGCCGGCGAGGTGCTCGATCGGTACTTCGCCCACGTCCGCGGCCTGGTGCGCCAGGCGCTCGACGACCCGAGCCTCACGCCACGCGAGCGCCTGCGGCGATACCTGGACCTCATCACCGAACGTCTGGCCGCCGACGACTTCACGCGCGGCTGCCTCATCGGCGACTTCAGCCTGGAGGCCGCGCCGATCAGCGAACCGCTACGCGCGCAGTTGGCCGCGATCTACGCCGAGTGGCGAGTGCCCTTCGCGCGATGCATTGCCGAAGCGCAGCGGGCCGGCGAGATCGCTGCAAGCATGCCCGCGGACGAGCTGGCGGACTTCCTCCTCGCCTCCTGGCAGGGCGCCATCCTCCGCATGAAGGTCGACCGCACGCCGGCCGCGCTCGAACGTTTCAAGGCCATCGCGTTCCAGACCGTGTTCGCTACCTCATCCGCCACATCTCCTTCATCTCCAACCGGGCTGAAGCCCGCCGAACCGTGACCGCCACCGCTACCACATCGGCCCGTATGACCGGGGCCGCATCCGGCACACTCGCCCACCGCCTGCCTGATCTCACGCTCCCTCGCGTATCGGTGCTCGACTCCGAGATGGCATACCGGGAGCTCGGCGCCCCGGTTACCGACGCGCCGAACGTGTCGGAGACGCCCGTCGCGCTCTTCCTGCACGGCAACCCGACGTCCTCGTACATCTGGCGTCACATCCTCCCCCACGTTGCGCCGGTGGCCCGTTGCATCGCACCGGATCTGATCGGCTTTGGTCAATCGGGGAAACCCGCCGTCGAGTACCGCTTCGCCGACCATGTGCGTTATCTTGAGGCCTTCCTGGACGCGCAGGGGATCACGTCGGCGTACCTCGTCGCGCAGGACTGGGGCACCGCACTCGCCTTTGATCTCGCGGCACGACGGCCGGGTCTGGTACGCGGGCTGGCGTTCATGGAATTCATCCGCCCGATGCCGACGTGGGACGACTTTCACCAGGAGCCCGCCGCGCGCGAGACGTTCCGTCGCTTCCGCGCACCGGGTGAAGGTGAGGCGATGATCCTCGAAGGAAACGCATTCGTCGAGCGGGTGCTGCCAGGCTCCGTCGCGCGCGCCCTCACCGACGACGAGATGGCTGTGTACCGCGCCCCGTTTCCGACCCCAGCGTCGCGGCGCCCGACCTGGCGGCTACCGAACGAACTGCCGATCGCCGGCGAGCCAGCGGACGTCTGGAGCACCCTCGCGGCGGCTCACGCGGCGCTGGCCATTTCGACCTATCCGAAGCTCCTGTTCGTCGGAGACCCGGGCGCGCTCGTCTCGCCGGCCTTTGCTGAGAAGTTTGCGGCATCGTTGAGGAACTGCCGGCTGGTGCGCCTCGGGAGTGGGCGGCACTTCCTTCAAGAGGATCACCCCGAGGAAATCGGGCGCGCCATCGCCGAATGGATCGACCGAGCGGAGTGTGAGAACGGGGCACGCGTCCCCCCACCGCCGAGCCGGATCTGATGGCCGTCACGCACTCGCTTGCCCCGGCCTTCGAGACCGCGCTCAGCTCCGTCCATGCGATCGTCAGGCGGCGGCATCGAGAGGCCTAGGTTCGGTGCAGAAGGCTCGCAACATCGGATCGATCCTTCGCGCTGGTTTCCGGGTCTGAACGCGCGACGGACTTGTCAATAACGAGAGACTCGCGACTTACGAGGCAGGCATGCACGCCGCCAAGCTGCGCGACTGCAGTTCCGAAACTGTCGTGCGGCCACTCGCCGCGACCGGCTTCTAGAGGCGTGTAGATATCCCCACTCGCGTCGCGCGAGAGAAACGCGATCTCGAGACGAACGCCATGACGGTAGTAACAGGTATAGCCATCTTCGCCGACTTCGGGTTGGTGGCTCCAGGCACCGCCTCTCAGGAGCGCAGCCAAACGACTGCGATCACCAAGCCAAACGGCGATGTCGACGTCGGCGTGTTCGCGTGTAACTCGCCCGACATGGAAATCGACTGCCCAGCCGCCAAACAGCCAGTAGGGCAAGCGGTGCTCCCTCAGCAGGTGATCGAGCTCCGCGATCGCGGCGAGTTGCGCGGAGATACGCTGAATGTCTGACAACACGAGATACTTGTGAGCCGTCTAACGCCGAGTTCACCGGCGAGCGCCCGCCCGCCAGGCGCAACGATGGCTGCTACGGCGTGATCTCGCCAGCCACCGACATGGTTGCCTGTGCGCGCTCGTCCGGTGCAGCGTCTCATTAGGTGGGCGCTTCGCGGACTACCCCATTCACGACCGCCTCAGATATTCGGCCACGAACAGGGGATCGCCCCGCCCTCCCTGGCCGCCGCGACCGCGGACACACCGCGTGCTCGGAGGGTCGGGCCCCGGAGCGCGGCCGCCACGTCGGCAGCACACTCGGGTATGAGCTGCGCCAGCAGCGGCAGCGCCTGCACGATGTTGCTCTCCCCCTTGTTCCGCTGCGCGGTCGCCCGCGAGGCCGCGAGAAAGGGGTCGAAGACTAGCAGGAAGAGATCCTGCGGCGCCGTGGCCAGCGCGCCGAGCATGTAAAGGAGCGCATCCGAGCGACGGGCCGCGCTCGGCTCGGGCGTGATGACATCGAGGAGACGATGGACCTCGCGCTCGAGCCAGGTGCGATCATCCCGCTGGGCGAGAAGCTTGAGCGGCCACGCGGCGACGGTGACGACGCGGTTCCGTTCGCCGGTGGCATCGGCGGCGGCGAACGCCTCGCGCAGGATAGCGGCCTGCCGCTCGGGCTCAGAGATGCGTTTGGCGACCGCCGCGAGCGCTTGGCAGCGGTACCAGGCCTCGGCGATGGAACGCCCGAGGGCGAGGGCCTCGTCGACGTTCCCCTGCGCGGCCAGACCTTCCACGGCACTCCGCTGCGCTGCCGCGCTCACAGCTTCGCTCACACGCACCGTCCTCCAGTAGACGCCCGTGCCCACCTGACGCCGAAGTTTACCTGACGGGCCGTACCTCACCGAACTTACCGCGACGGCCGGATCCGGGTGCACCCCGTCAGCTGCACCGCCTCGGTAGGCCGCGCTGGCAGCGTCGCTGACGCTACTTGCGTGCGACTCAACTCAGCTCCTGGTCTTGGATGCCGGCCCACTCGAGCGCTTGCACTCGTTCACCGAAGGAGCGGTACTCGGTGATCTTGCCGTCGCGGAAAACAAAGCCATCGGCAAACCGGCCGCCAGTCCACTCGGTGGCGTCTTTCAGGCGAACCCACGCGTGGAGGTAGACGACGACCTTCTCTCCCTTGATCCAGAACTGCTCGGGCTCGCAGCTCCCTTCGGCCCACTTTCCGCGCCCCGTGCTGACATGCTCTTGCACCTCCGCGATGCCACGATAGGTGCCAGCGGTTGGAAACCCCTCGGGTTCAACGCGCACAATCTGTGGATCGAAGTGCCTGGTTATGGCCTGCATGTCATTGCGATTTATCGCAGCGAAGAACTGCTTCAGCGCGTCGACTTCGGGGTTCATGCGCTCGCCCTGATGTGATGGTTGTTGCGCGGTCTAACGCTGCGTTCCGCTGCGGGCGACGACTTTTCAGCCACGATGATGCATGGGCTACCGCGATCTTGCCAGCCGCTCACATGCCGGAATCCCAAGCATCTGTCAGTAGCAACAGCTCGTCAGACCGCCTGCGGGTCCTCGTTCGAGGTGAGCGCAACACGGAGCTGTGAAAGAACATCGCGAAGCCAGAATCCGCGACCGATCATGTCTGAATGCGGCTCCGCTCCTGTAACCCGGCGGAACGCAAATGCAGCAAGCGATCGAGGTGAGATGCCAGGTTCACCCCATTCGGGTTCAACGACCTGAAGGTGATCCAATCCGATGATGACGGCGTTGCCATCGGCGCTGATCTCGGCATCCAGGCCGCACTCGCGAAGCGCCGACGCAACGTAGGAGGTGCGATAAACTCGATGCGAGTGGAGCTGCTCCAGGAACGATAGAAGTCGCTTAGCATCCATCTTCGAGATGGTCGTGGCGGTCTAACGCGGCGTTAAGCTGCAAGCGACGACTCGCCAGCATGAAGATGCAGCAAGAGTGAGGCACTCGCCACACTCCGAACCCTGACCTGATGACGTCCCCATTTCTCGCGCTCGTCCGCTTGGGCGTCTCGCTAGGCAGGCGGCGGCGAGGCCGGCGCACCAGCGGCCACTGCTACATGCTGCCGCAATGCGAGATAGAACCACACGAGCGGCCCGTAGTACAAGAGTGACCACGCCACCCATGACGCGACGGTATTGCCGCCAGCCACCACTGAATACCCTCCGATAAAGATGTACACGAGCAACGCCAGCACAGCGTAGCCCACGTACATCTGAACGCCCACCGGCACGGCGAGGCAGAGAAAGCGCTCGAGGAACTGGCGCCCGTCGCCGCGTGCATTGACGCGGAACACGGCCACAGTTCCCCCGACGCTGATGACGAGTACCAGTAGGGTACCAAGCGCCTCGCCAAGAGAGGGCACGGTGCCTAGACGCGATACGCTGCCGATGAGCCCCTGGATCACGAGGCCGATGAGCAGGTATCCGAGCTTGTCGCGCTCGGGGACTCGACCATAGCGCAGGTCGAGTGCGAGCACCTTCGCACGCCACAGCACCATCGTTGATCCTCCCCGAACGTTCGTGCCTGCCTGACGCAGAATTCAGCAGTCGGCGCCGGCCCACCAGCCACCAAAATGCGCGGGCGATGTAGGTCTCGCTAAGCCATCACATGGCTGAGTGCCAAGCGCCTACCCGCTGGACTCGTTAGGCCGAGGGCGGGATGGAGCTAGGACGGGTTATGGTAGCCGCCAAGCCGACCGTCCTCCCACTCCGCGAGGATCCCGAGTAGCCCACCGGCTGGAGCACCGCAGACGAGGACCAGAGCGGCGGCACTCAAAAAGCTCTGGCGGGAGAACATGGCCACGACCACCGAGATGCCTACCCAGAGGGTGAGCTGGACCGCGAGCAACGAGCGCGGCCCCACCACTGTCACTCGGCGCTCGCCTCCCGCGTGCCGGGCGCCGAGCCACTCGATGACGAGGTCCGCGACCGGCCAGGCGAACATGAGGCTGATAAGCGCAAGAGCGAACGACACCCAGGACACGACGGCGATGAGCCCGGCGGCGACCGTGGCTGCAAGTGTGCCGCGCACAAGGCGCGTGCGCAAGTAGGTCCAATCCATCTCTGAAGAGACGCACTAGCCGAACTTACGTTGCGCGGCTACGCGCACAGCGGCTTAACGACAACGTGTATCGCGGCCTAACGCAGACCTCAGCCGCGCGCCGCGGCTGACCAGCCAAGTCGCGTCGGCACGTTGGAATCGTCCGGCACCAAGATCCGGAATCTCACCATCGCAGCAGCTGGATAGTAGCGGAGCACTTCCAGGCACGAGGCACGGCCGCCTGCCACTTCGCTCTCGATTGGCACAGGGAATCGTTGCTGCGTAACGGCTTGTGTGTCAGCCGCAAGGCGGCCCCGCCGAGCCGCGCCATGAGATACATCCCGGCCGCTCTGACAGCTGCGAATGCTTGTCATGCGACCCTATGCAGGGTGCGTGTCGAGCCACGTCAATGCCCGTTGATAGAACGTTTTTCCCTCCGACACATGGGTGCCAACACTCCGACGCCGGCCGGACACAATTGCCTCTGTCAACGATCGCGCGTCGCCGATGCGCCCCTCGAGAATGAGTGAACAGATCAGAGTCGTTGCGTAGGCCCCGCGTTCACGGTGGTTCTTATTTGCCTCCACGAACGTTGAGAATGGATTCGCGGCATAGTGGTTAGCGAACTCCCTTGCCTGCTCATCCAACCACGTGACAAACATGCTCGCTGCATCTGCCGGAGGCGGCAACGGCGCGGTGAGGTTCAGCTCCGCAACGGGCACACTGCCACAGACGAATGCACCCCACGCTCGAAACGACAGTGGCTCCTTCCCGTTCGCCTCGAGGTCCATGATAGCCCAGAACAGCGGATCGACCGCCATCGGCTTCGCTTCGAGGCTCATGGCTACTTTGTCGGCGTTGCGCCAGCTGTCGAGGAACCCGACGACAAAGAGCTGCCCGATCTGCCGGAACGCAGCAGTCTGATTTATCCGCCAGCCGGTACCTCGCACCGCGGCTTTAAGGCACCGGAGGGTATCCTTCTCGCGGGCCATACGGAGCTTCTCGGCAATTCTGTCCGCTGCTGGCATATCCCAACGTCAGAGAGGCTGCATAGCGCAGGGCTACGCGGCGAGCGCCCTGCCCATCAGGCACTATGATGGTGATCGTTCCGCGAAGTTGCCACGCGCTCAACCATGATGGCTTCCAGCAGATCTTGCGCTCGTCCGCTTCAGCGTCTCGTTCGGCCAGGGGGCGTGGGCTACGCCTTACAGTCGGGACATGGACGGAGCGCGATGCCTTCCGCCCGCGCACGCTCCTCTAGCTCACGGCGTGTGTCCGCCGTCCACTTGGGCCGCTTGACGAGGTTCACAGACTCACCTGGCCGGAATGTCATGTGGCCGCAGCTGCCTCGATGAAGGCGACCTTGCCTGCGCCCGGTGACATTCACAAAGAATCCACCCGCGTGCGTATCGAGCCAGGCTCGGAACTCGGCGCTGCCTGCTCCTAGTGCACCGTCACGAAAGTCGCGCATGCCCCTCCGCGGAGCCTACGGTTTGATTCTAGCTCGTCGTGGCTTAACGCAAAGTTCATCGGCGAGGGCTGACCATCCATGAGCGATGATGCTCGATCCAGCTCTATCTCGCCAGGCACGCATAGGGAATTCTCATGCGCTCGTCCGGGCCAACGATTCGTTAGACACCCGACGCCGAGATAGCTGACGTACGGGTTATGCGTCGTAGCATGGCAGTGATTACGGTCCGGAGCATCTCGGCCGTGAGCGCCGCAGGGAGCGACGCGACGAGCGCGAATGGCACGCCGGTGGTCGGCAACATGCCGGCGAAGGCGGCCGAGGCGGCGAGCACGAAGATTCCGGCAACGATCGGCAACGTGCGGCGATCAGCGGCTGGAATCGCTAGCCAGGTGATGATGAGAAGCGGGCACATCAGTACTATGCACCAGAAAGCGCCGACGTATGGAGTTGCGGCGGTAATTGCCTCTGTAAGAACCACACCAAGCCAGGAGAGTTGACCGCTGGAGGCAAGATGCGGCGGGTGCAAGACGCCCACCCACGCTGTCTCAGCGACGACAGCGGCGCCGACGAGGGCTGCGATCCAGAGTACGATTAGACCCACCAGGGCCCAGCTTGATGTCTCGTCACGCACGTGATCCGCCATCACTCTCCGTGGATCGAAGGCTGTGGGTGTCTAACGCACCAGCTGAGTTGCGCGCGTCAGCGGGCGCGAAGTGCTCGAAGCTACGCCGTGTTCGACGGGTGGGAAGATCTGTGAATGACTCGCGCGTCAGCTTCGGCGCCTCGTTAGATGGCCTCAGGCGCGATCGTCCTCGGGTTGCATTCGCCGCGCCGGATGCGCCACCCGCCAGGCGGCAGCCAGCTGTGGAAGCTCCTCCACGAGCGTGCCCGTCGGCACCGTGCGCAGGAACGCCAGGGCGTCCGCCTCACTCACGAGCGGCAGGAGCGTGAAGAATTCGTCGGTCCCGCCGCGGGCGCGCGCGCCCTCACGGAGGCGCTCCAGCTCGCGGAGGATCGGCTCCTCCTCGGCCTCGGGAGCTCCGGCCGACGTGCTCGTGAGCTCATGCCCGTTATGTTCGTTCATCCGCGATCTCCGTGGCAGTCTAACGCAACGTTCACCGGCAAGCGCCGGCACGTCATGCGCGCCGTCGAGCGAGAGATACACAGCGCCCGTAAGCGGCGCTATTGCCACCATGCCACAGAGCGCCGCGCTCCAGACCGTGCGCCCCAGCGGCGCGAGCAGCCCGAGTAACGCGCCCATAAGCACAGCCCCCAGCGGGTAGAAGCCGAGGGCCATGAGCGCGTCTAACGTCGTGGCGGTTGACTGAACATGCCGGCTATCGACGAGAAGCAGGACCGCCAGGGCAAGGGTCGGCAGCACGGCGAATCCGACGCCAATCGCTGCGCCAAGGAGTGCCCGCTGCCACGCCTTCGCACTCGTGCTCATCTCACCTTACCGCAAATCCTGGCGGCCACCTAACGCTGAGCTAACCCGCGAGCAGTATTACAAGATGGCCGCGCAGCGGCCACAGTCCATAGCCCGCTCGTCGGGGTCAGCGCCTCGTTATGCGACTGGTGCGCCGTGCGTCGCCACCGCCTCGGCGCGCCAGAGCCCTGGGTACTCGACCACACAGCCGAATGCATCGACCGCCAGTTCACGACGAAAGGCTCCCCCCGCGCTCTCATATTGATAGCGATCGCTGGCCACGCGAGCGTACGTCTGTTCCAAGACCTCGACTGTCAGTTCCGGAAAGCGAACCCATGCGGCTCTCACCCGCGCGTGCGCCCCGATCGACAATCCCAGGCGTCGAATCGGCAGCAGATTCGTCACTGGGCTAAACCCGAGATCAACGTCGACGCAGCCGCGTAGAGCTACGATCTCCATACCTTCGATAGACCACTCACCAGCTACGCTCCGCTCGATCTCTAAATGCACGCGTCTCGCGCCGACCGAGCCGCGAAGCCAGCACTGGCGAGTTGTCCAGTGCACGTCGCATCGGATCTCGTATTCGATGCGGCACGGGTCGCCTGTCTCCACGAAGACCGCGACTCCGTCAACGAGCCATCCGTCGGACCGCGGAGCAACCGTCGCGATCTCATGTCCAGGCACATCGAGACGCTGCCAGAGGACTGTCTCGCCGTCGTTCACAATTTCCCTTGATCGAACGCGTGATAGTCGTCTAACGCAGAGCTAAGCCGCGATGCGCGGCTGGCCAGGCACCAAAAAAAATGCGGTTCGTTCCTCACACTCGCCAGGCGCTCACATGGTGGCATTGAACGCGCCGTCGACTGCAGCGACTAGTTATGCCGCCGGATCCCGATCCTCGAACCACCTACGGTCGGCAGAACTGAGACCCAAGGTGGCGCCCGTCGCGTGATATGCAGTCGCGGATGACTCCAGTAGTGTCATACTGCAGCTGCAGTCGAAGTGTATCAATCGCACCTGCCCTCAGGTTGGCAACCTGGCTCAGGGTCCGATAGCCAATCATGGACACCTGGACACGGTATGCGCCGGCGGCAACTGGCCCGAGGCTGAAGCGGCCGGAGTGGTCGGCCAGGACCGAGTCGCGTCGACTGGACTCGAGCGAGATCAGGCGCACCCGAGCCTGCTCCACCGGGCGGCCGTGCTGAGTCGAGCGGATCTCTCCAATGAGGAGTGCCGCGTCGGGTCGTGGCTCGACGACCGGCCAGGGGATTTCCGAAGCGTGATGGCAGCCGACCGTCACGGCAAATCCGGTTAGGGCGATTGCGTAGCGAACGAGCGTCGATCCGGATGGAGTCATGGCAGAACACACGATGTCGGTCGTGGCGGCATAACGCACAGTTCACCGGCGAGCGCTGACTCGCCAAGCGCGAAGATGCTCGCCTCAGCCTGATCTCGCCAGCCACGCACGTGGTTGCCCCTTCGCGCTTGTCCGATGCAACGTCTCGTTAAGCTGGCTACGGAACAATCTTGATCCTCACAGCCGTCCCGTCAGGAAGATCGCGTAACTGGCGATGCACATCCCCAGTGAAGGAGGCATGCTCCTTCACGGCCAGCCGGTAGCGATTCTCGACAGTGTATGAGCCCCCGAAGATCGGAAGCGTCGTGAACCCCAAGCACTCGCTCGACCCCAAGGCACCGTGACGCTCCTCGAAGGCGTGCACCACAGGTAGGAGCAGGAGTTCGGTGGCTCGGTCAGGATCGCTGAGCGCATGCTCGAGTGCCTCTATGCTTGGCGCCACCTGCTCGAGCTCTCCCGCTCCCGTATCCAGCCGGAGCACGTTCCCGCTAGCATCGCGCAGGAACGAGTCGCCCGCAGCCGACCAGCCCACGAGGCGTGGTAGGCCGCCGAGCAACCACCGCCACTCGGCGAGGAGATCGAGCGAACTGTCGACTACATGAAACATGGGTGACAGCCTAACACCCCAGCTCAGCTGCGGGCGAGAACAATAAGAGCAGCAGCCGTTGGCTGCAGCGTACGTTAGTTGGCGGCCCCGGGAAGGCGGCCGTACTTGAACATCGTATACCAAAGCGCCTCGTCGGCCGCGGTGAAGATCTGCAACTCGGCGAAGATCGCGCGCGCAAAGTCAACGGGCGCGAGACCAGTTGCGGTGATCACATGCCTGTCGCGCACCGCGGCGGCCTCGATGTAGTGTGCAGCACCCGCATAATCGGGGACATGGGTCGCCAGATAGTCACGTCCGTTGCTCGTGTGTTGACGATCATCCAATATGCGGGCGCGGCCGAGCGCGAGCGTGGCCGCGCAGATCGCCGCTATCGGTCGCTCCGCCTCGACGAGGTGCGTGAGTAGCGCTTCGAGCGTCGCATGCGGATAGGCCCCGTCCTCCCACATGTCACCGCCGGGCAGCAGCAACAGCTCAATATCATCCGCGTTGACGACGTCGAGGGACGCGTCCGGAACAACGGTCAAGCCGCCCATTGAGACGACAGGCGCTGAACTGAAGCCGATGCTTCGAACTGCGCGCTTTCCCCACCGCCGCAACTCGGCGAGGGCGTGGGCGGGTTCCCAGTCGGCGAAGCCGTCGAACACCACGATATGAATGGAGCGCTTGACGCCCATGTCGCCTTCCCTTCATCGATGCGCGTCGCCATCTAACGCAAAGCTCACCGGCGAGCGCCGGCCGTCCAAGCGCGAAGATGCTCGATCCGATACTCGTTCGCCAGGCGCCAATATGGACGCCATGGAGCGCTTGTCCGGTGCAACGCTTCGTTAGCCAGCGGATCGCTCAATCCCTGCCAGCAAACCGGTGAGTACGGAGGCCGCACAATATCACGCGGCGTGTGCGTCCTCGAGGATTCGTCCGATCGCCACGATCGTGTTCCAATTGCGCGTGGTGACAGGAACACCGAAGATCTTCTCTAAGTGGCCGAGATAGCCAATGGCGTTCATTTCCCGGCGGTACAATCCGAACACAAAGCGGCCGTGCCAGGCGAGGACTTTCAGCCCCCAGCGGCCGCCGACAGGAAGCCTCAGGGGAACTGGAGACGCAGGCTGTCGGCGCGCCGCCAGGACACTGACGAATCGGATGATGTTGGGCCCGGCGACCTGACCAGCAAACGGATCGCAGGATACCACGTGGAGGATGTCCATGCCGCGGCAAATCATCACGTCGGCCGTAAACGGCAATCGACGCCGGATTTCTGCGCGGAGCTGTCCTTGGCTGACCGTCTTGCGGACGACAAAGGTGCCCGCCGCGCCAACGTTCACGACGTCGAAGCGCGCTAAATCCCGCGCCAAGACACTCGGGCGAAACGTCCGGTGCCCGCCGACGTTGACGCCTTTGAGAAGAACGACAAGAGCCATCGGCTCTCCTCTACCCGACCTGAATGAACATGGAGCTCAACGATGAAGCGACTGCTCGCGGAAGCCTGCACGTTCGCTATCGATGCGTGTCAAGCGACGAGCACCAGCCTTGCGTCCCTCGAGCCTCGGATGCGTCCCACACGCCGGCGAAGTCAGCAACGATGACCGGCGCGGGCTAATGCAAAGTTCACCGGCAAGCGCCGATTCTCCATGCGAGATGATGGTTGATCCAAACGAGTATCGCCAGCCACTCACATGGCTGTCTTGCGCGCGCTCGTCCGGTGCAACGATTCGTTAGCCAGCGCCAGGCTCGCGGAACTCGCGCGGGGTCAGCGTGCCGGTGGCCGGATCAAACAGGAGCTCGAGCCGGCGGTACCCCCGCCCCCACGCGGGGGCTACGGAGGACCCCAACCACTGCCTCACGGCGGGTAACCCCTCCCGCTCGAGCAGCCGGCGCGCAGTCTGTCGTTGCGCCGAAACGACCGGGTAGACTCTGATCTCCCACGACTCGGGCGGGCCGACGGGTGCGACGTATGGCAGGGATCGCGCCGGCACGTACTCCACCCAGAGGACGACGTACGGGCTGCCGGCCGCGAGGACGCGCTGGAACGCCACGGCGCTCGCGCCTCGTCCGTTGTCGAACACGACGCACAGCTCGTCGGCGTGAGGCGCGGCCCCGAGCCCCCTGACGAGGACCTCGGCTCCGAGTGGGAACGAGAGCCCCCGCGAGAGCTGCGCTCTATAGGCAGATCGGATCATATCATATCCGGATAACGCGCGCGGTAAGCTGCAAAGCCGCGCGCGAGACGCGTGGAGAGTGCATGCGCGCCGCGCGGCTTCGGCAGCGCTTCATCGAGATGTCAGGTTTCGTCGTGGTACACCGCCAGCGCCGAGGTGCAACAACTCGCCCGTGCCGGTCTGTCGTGCACTACAGGCAGTCACCGCTGGTGCAGTGGATTACCAGGAGGAGAACGGGACTCGCCAGCACCCAAGCTATGCCCACGAGAGCTGCCGCCACGCCCGCCCACACACGCGCGGTGCGGGAGGGGACGGCACCTGCGGCACCAGCCGCGAGCAGAGGAGCCGCCGCGCCGATGAGTAACTCGCCCACGATGTCGCGTGCGAGAACATTGGACGCCGACTCGGCCGCATGGCCGTGGAGCATCCCAACGTACCACGCGAGGACGGCCACGGTTATCACGAGAGACAGAGTGGCCATCCGGCGCGGGCGCCGAGCCCACACTGTGACGCTTGCACCGGCTACCACCAGGACCGCTAACGCCGACGGCCAGAATACTCGAAATGCGAACTCGAAGATGAAATCGGTCACGTCGGCGACTCCAGTGTAGAGCCTAGCGCGGAGCAACGTGGCGAGCGGTCGACTCGCGAGCGGAACGAGGCAGGTAAATAGAGACGCTCGCCAGCCATCCAACCGTGATTACCTCCATAGTTCTCGCGCTCGTTCGCTTCAGCGTCTCCTTAGGGTGCGAATCGCAAGACCGCGGGTTTGAGGCGCAGCTCTCAATCGGTGTACTCGATCGGGGCGACAACATAGTCGATCTCCTCACGAAGCCGGGGCGTCTGATCGGCCGAGGGCACGAAGCGCATCGCGACCCCCGTCCGGAAGGTGGCGCGACCGCACCGGGGACAGATCTGCTCGTCGGTCGCCTTGAGAAGCCGATCGCCCGTCGCGATCGGGTGGTGACCGGCGGATGCCCTGAACGCGGCCTCGATCATCCAGCCGCCCCACCCGCAGGCGTCCGGTGTAAGGGCGCAGACGGCGTAAGCGAGCCAGACATGGTCGGGCGCCTCGACCTCGTTCGCGTTTGTCTCGATCAGGGACTGGAACTTCAGGGGGAAAGACATACAGAGATGTCGGTCCGTTGGCAGTGTGCCACTAGGGAGGTTGTACAGTTAAAAACTCGGTCACCGCCGCCTCCACGCCCGCGAGGGTAAGAATGACTCCCGCCCGCACACGCCGTCCGGACATCCGCGTCGGGCTTGCCGCCATGCTCTCCTCCAGTAGGATGTTCGTGGCTGTCTAACGCGGAGTTAAGCGGCGAGCGACTGCTCGCCGAGCGAGAAGATGCAGAATCTGCTTTGAACTCGCCAGCCACTCACATGGTATCCCGTCCGCGCTCGTCCGCTTCAGCGCCTCGTTAAGAAGCCGGGCCTTGGACCTTCAACCACCCTTGGCTGGCGCAGTAGTCCGCGACTGCCGCGTGGGTCTCGGTCACCCACATCTCGTCGGGGTGGTCGTGGAAGCCGAGGATCGACGAGTCGCCATCGCGTATCTCGAAATCTCGGTAGCCGCGGATTTTCCGTTGCGTGAGTGGCCCGGCCTCCGAGAAGTCGGTTATCAGTCGGCCGTTCACAAGGACAACTGGGCTACTGGCCACGCCGATGGCGTAGAGAGCAATGCGGCGATAGTTCTTCGGCCGCACCGGGATCCACTTGGTTGTCCGCTTCTTTGCACGACCGAAAAGCATGGTGGCTTCCTAACGCAAAGCTCCCCGGCAAGCGCTGACTATCCGGGCGAGAAGATGCGTGCTGTCCCGCGTACTCGCTAGGCGCACATAGGGACGCCCTATCGCGCTTGTGCGGTGCAACGACTCGTTAGATGGCGGGTCGCGATCCTTGCGGCCGTGTATGGCGTTCCTTGAGAGCGTCGTAGCAACCACCGCACACGATGCAGATCTTCGGCTCGTTCTCCGCGGCCTCCCAGCTCCCGGCGCGTGTAAATTCCTCGTGGCACTTGTCGCACCAGGCATCCGGCCGTGCTGTGTCCGGATTGGCAGTATTGAATCCGCGGCCCTCCGAGTCCGGCGTCAGGTGCTCGCACACATAGCAGCGATGGCTGAGACCATGGCTAGAGCACCGCATAGCATCGGCGCGCTCGCTTGCCCGATCTTCGCCGTCCGGCCCCGCATAGTCGATCACGTGCTCGGCGCGGAACCAGACCGCCATTCCCTCGCGCGCTGTTGAATGAGTGCGCGGCTCGTTGGCCAGGTGGCCGTGATAGAATTCGCCCTCCCGGCCCGAGAGCGCCACCCACATCCGTTCGATTACGGGATTGGCCTGGTCGCTGGGATCACGGATCACGAAGAGCAGCTTGGCGTGGCCACCCTCCGGCACGTACTCCTCGAGGTGCTCACGGATCCAGCGGTCCGGCAGCCAGTAGATGCCGTCTCCGCGCTCGAAGCGATCCTCGGCGTTCTGAAGCGACCAGCCATCGTCGTCCACGGTGGAGAGTCGCGGTACGTCATAATTGGTCATACGATCCAATGGGTCCGAACAGCGCCCGGCGCCACCTAACGCAAACCTCAGCTGCGGCGCGCAACTGAGCGACGACGAAGATGCCGATCATTCACAGCACTCGCCAGCCAACCACAGGTTGGACCTGAAGATGCCGCCGGCTGCAGCGTCTGGTTAGATAGCGCGGTCGCGAAACCGGCCCTGCAGCTCCGCGCGCACGGCCCGCGACGTAGCCACGCCCAGCCAGGCACCCAACCCGGCACCAGCCACCGCGCCTGCGAATGCGCCGACCAGGAAGCCGGGCCACAGCGCAGCCACAAAAAATTCTCCGGTGGTGGCACTCGCATGACTCGGTCCACCGATGGTCGCGAACACACCCCAGAAGAGCCAGGCTCCAGCCACGCCTCCGAGGAGGATCCCGGCGAGCGCACATCTGACGAAAACCCGCCAGCCAGCTGCCTCGCTTACCGCCGTGACGTCCGCCAGTGTGGACGGCCTCAAACGCCCTCCCTATCGAAGCGCTAGTCGCTATCTAACGCAGAGCTAAGCGGCGAGCGCCGGCTCACCAGGCGAGAAGATGTCAGATCAGAGACGGTCTTGCCAGGCGCGCATGTGGACGCCGTACCGCTCTTGCCCGGTGCAACGTCTCGTTAGCAAGCTGCCTACCGACGCCAGAACTGCCACGGCTTCGCAGAGCGCTCTCTCAGCCACTCCGCATAGCGCTGATCCAGGCGTCCACGTAGCCGATCGTAATTCTCCCACGTATTGGCCACGTGGTACAGCGTGGGAAGGTTTCCCAGAAGCAATTCCTCGTAGTCGGCGAGGTACTTGCCGCGCTCGAAGTCGAAGTAGTCCTGGGAGAACGCGTTGCCTTCCGCGCTCAACATGGTGTCGATCAGGCAGCCATCCCAGGACTCGTAGACCTCGGGGCCGGTGACCTCCCGCGCCTTGAAGGCGGCGATGAGGTCTGCAGTCCCTTCGCGAAACTCCTCCGAGTATAAATCGCGGTCGATGATCCACCCGAGGTAGAGGCCCGTGTGCACGAAGGCCTGCTCGTCCGGGAGGTCGTCGGGGTAGTCGCCGCCGTAGTGGTATTTCGCCTTGTCGTAGACGACACCATCAGGTTGTGAGGCCATAGGTCGCGAAATGAGAAAATCGTAGCTGTCTAACCGTCCAGCGTTCAGCGGCGAGGGCGCAAGATAGGAGCGCGGGCGCAGCCCGCGCCATCCGCAGAGCCCTCGTCGACTGCAACGTAGTCAGGCGGCACCCGTCACTTACGCGCCGGCTGGCCACGCGGGACCTTCATCGACAGGTAGGAGATCGAGTCGTCGACAGCGCTGAACCAGTGAGGCGTGTCCTCGGGGATGATGACCACGTCGCCCCGGGCGATGTGCAACGCGGTGCCCTCGTGGACGGTGTCCCCCCCGACGCCCGTGACGAGCGTCGCCGCGCCGGCGAGGACGTAGTAGAGCTCCGCCTCGCCCGGGTGCAGGTACGCGGACTCGGCGGAGTTGCGCGGGGCGACGCGGTGCTCAGCGAGCACGATGTAGGGGGCCAGCGTGAGCACGGGGCGATTGCCGTTACGGGCGCCGAGATCGCGGAGGGTGTCGGCGACGCTCGCGGCCGACGCGTACGCGGGACGCGGCGGCGCGACCCATTGTCCACGCCCGAGCGTCGCCCCGGCGCCGAGCAGGGCACCCGCGGCCAGTCCAGCGACGAAAGATCGCATGGTACCTCCGAGTGATGGGGCCGGCAGATCAGCCGGGGCGACTCGCGCCTACCCGGCCCTGCCCGGAAGTGTGCCGCGGGCGCCGGCGGGACACAAGGAGGCCGGCGCCGCCGCGAGTACCCGGCCCCCACGGACGCTCGGCGTGCGCGCCACCTGACTCCCAAGGGTAAGGTGCGAGCCCTGCCAGCGCCTACACAATTGAACTGCAATAAGAGTTCTTATCAGCGACATCGCGCCGACTGATCCTCTCGTCAGCTTCACCCAACGTCAGGCGGCGTAGCTGGACGATTCCCCACGGCTACCTACGGTTCTGATTCGACTATTGGTGGCTTTGCAATCAGGGCTCGGACCTGCAGGCCGATTCGCTCCATCTGCGACTCCCGCTCGAGCGCCCAGCGGCGCAAGCTCAACCGCGCCCAGGCAACGTACGTTATGCCCCCACCTGCGACGATGAAGGGAGGAATCAATTTGAATAGCTCTGGAACGCTCAAGCCGTGAGTGGAGACCGCCTCCGGAACTAGCACCGCGAGGAACACGAGTCCCGTTGCAAGCAACCCCGCACCAATGCCGGCCAAGGATCGAAATCGGCGATTGAGAGTGCTGAAGCGAAGACGATGCCCGTGCTCCGCAGGCTCCAGGAGAACCCGAAGGCTCCCGTTGGACCACTCACGCGTGCCACCCTGAACGCCAACTTCTCCAGGCGCGGTGAACGTGTCCCGAAGATAGCCTACTACGATCTCCCACTCGTGGCTGGTGAGAGGTCTGGGTAGGTCGATTACCCGGGCAACTGACACCGGCAGACCCAAGAACCGCTCCGGCGGCAGCGACTGCGCCCGCATCTCGAGGTGGTGGGCTGCCGCCGCGATGTTCTGCGGGTCAATGCCCGCCTCTTTTCCGATCTCTTGGACAGCTCTAAGAGTCAGACCGCCTTCTCCGGCAATGCTTGGCGGCGGCATTTCATCGGAGTGCGCAGCGATTCGGAGAATCTCGCGAACCTCCTCATCTCGATAACGGTGCTCGGCATGCATGATCATCCGAGGGTTGGAGTATGGCGGAGCGTATGGTCTGTCCTCGCCGATGCATAAAGAACAAACGATTTGGCAGGAGACGGGGACGCCGCCTGAGGCAGCGTTCACCGGTGAGCGCTGACTACGTACGCGCGAAGATGCTCGGTGCGAGACACACTCGCCAGGCGCTCACATGCACGCCTGTTCGCGCTCGTCCGGTGCAACGACTCGTTACGGAGCCGGAGCCAGAGCCCGACACCGCTATTCGCTCGCGGATGGCGGAGGCACTAGGCTGCTGGGTAGCGATAGAGTACGGACGGTGCGCCGAAGAACTCAACCGTCTCGGCAGCCACCGCGCCGAGCGCCTGCGCCACGCGAATCGAGGCCGTATTCGCTGGACGGATAATGCTCGTAATCGCCGTGCGGCCCAGGACGTCGCGCGCATAGCACAGCGCGGCACCCGCCCCTTCTCGCGCGTAGCCCTTGCCCCACGCCTCGGGGGCAAGCGTATACGCAATCTCGAATGCGGGGAACCCCTCGGGCTCGAGACAGCCGATCCGACCGATGAACCGCCCAGTGGAGCGTTCCTCGACAGCCCACAGCCCGAAGCCACGCAGCACCCAGTGCCCTGCAAACATCGCCATCTGACGCCAGGCTTCGGGGCAAGTCAGCGGACGTCCGTCGCCCAGATACCGCGCCACATCGGGGTTGGCCATCATCGCCGCGTACGGCTCGAAGTCGTCTGGCACGAAGCCGCGCAACAGGAGTCGGTCGGTCGTCAGGTGCGGAATGCGAAGCATGAATCGGGACGTCAGGGTCACGCTCGGGAATGATTCACCAGCGACACCGGAACTCATCGCTTCTTATCGGCTAGTAGAGAAATCTGTGGCTCCCTAACGCAGAGCTAAGTGACAAGCGACGACCCATCAGCGGGACGATGCTGAATAAGAGACGATCTCGCCAGGCTACCAAGCATGATGACTTCCACACTCTTTGCGCTCACCCGCTTCACCGTCTCGTTAACCCCGTGTGCAGGTTTTCTGTGTAGATGAGTTCGAGGTCCATGGCAGGGATCCTGTTGCGCTGAGTTGTCGACGAAAACCGCTCAACAGCAACCGGAGCCTACCATGGACCTCGAAACCTTCCTCGTCTCGGTCTACTGCCTGACTGACGATGTGTTGAAGAACGTGCTGCACGGAGCGCGCCTGCGCCAGAGGGGACCAGCCCCACGACTGTTCGACAGTGAAGTGATCGCGATGGAGGTGGCCGGCGAGTACCTCGGCTTCGAGACCGACTACGCGATCTACCGCTACTTCCGGCGTCACTGGCCTCATCTCTTCCCTCGCCTCAGGACCGTCCACCGTACGACCCTCCTGCGTCAGGCGGCCAATCTCTGGAAGGTGAAAGAAGCCATCTGGCAGCAACTCCTCGAAGGTGTCCGCTACGATCCAGCTCTCTCCATCCTCGACTCGCTCCCGGTACCGGTCTGCCGATTTGCTCGTGCGCATCGCTGTCGGCTCTTCCCAGGCGTCTCGAGCTACGGGAAGGATGCGACCATACCAGGCACCATGTTCGGCCTCCGGGCTCACCTCAAGGTCGCCTGGCCCGGTGTGATAACGGCCTTCGATCTCGCACCTGCTAATGCGAGCGATCTCTCCGTAGCGCCGCTGCTTCTCGAAGCAACTCACGGTTTCGCTCTCGGAGATCGAGGCTACTGGAGCCCAAGGCTGCGTGGGGAGCTGCTACGGCATGGAGTCTCGCTCATCGCTCCCTTTCAGACGGCCAAGCACGAGAAAACACCCTGGCCACACTGGCTAGTACAGAAGCGCCGCCGCATCGAGACGGTACTCGCGCAACTCGTCGAGCGTTACAGCAGCAAGCGCACGTGGGCGAGAGATCTCTGGCACCTCTCATCCAGATGGCTTCGGAAGATATTGAGTCACACCGTGGCCGTGCTGCTCTGCCAGCAGCATGGCCTCGGCTCTCTCAGCTTCCAGAAACTCGTCGCAAGTCGAAAAACTTGCACACCGCGCTCGTTAGACGCCCACGAGCCGCAGCTCTACCGGCGCCATCTCCGCGAGCACCGCAAGAACCGCAGGCGCCAGCGGCGCGAGGAACGGTAAGCTGTTGCGCACTGCACGAAGCACCACGACACGCAATCGGCGCCCACGCAAGTTCTGCTGATAGCGAAGGTTCTGATCCGCCGTGATGAACGCCTCGTACTCACCTTCGGCAGCATCCAGGAGCGGCCCATCGTCCAGGTCCGACCAGCGCCGCTGGTGAATGGTCTCTACTCGATGGCCCGGAAGTAGTGCCGCGAAGGTCCGCGGCAGATTTCCGTCGAGCAGGACACGCACGCCCGGCCCCTACGCGGCCGGAGTGACCAGCGCTTGCTTGGCGAGCTGGAGTACAGCGATGGCGTGCTCGCGCGTGACGCTCGGGTAATCGTCCAGGAATTGGTCTAGCGGGTGCCCAGCTTCGAGATACTCGATGAGCGTCTGCACCGGCACCCTGGTCCCGGCGAATACGGGCGTGCCACCGAGGCGGTCGGGACTGCTAGTTATCAGGGGTTGCGAGAGGGTCGGCATCGGCAGCTCCGGAAAATATGAACCTCAATATACGGCCCGCGCTCGGGGGCGTCTAACGCAAAGTTCACCGGCAAGCGCCGGCTCTCGAAGTGCGATGCGGCCGGTGCTACGACGTTCTCTCGCAGCGCTCGCACGGTGGCACCTTCGCGCTTGTCCGGTGCAACGTTTTGATGTTTCCAGAGAGAACTGGTCCGAGTAACGTCCACACACGGACTCTCGCCTGGTGGCTCTATGCTGCACTCGGGTATCGATCTGCACAAGCGCACCGTCGTCATCTCCACCGTGGATCCCGAGGGCCACGCGGTGCGCGATGCCGAGCTCCCCACCTCTCGTGCGAGGATCCAGTCCTACTTCGCCTCTCTCCCAGGCCCACACCGAGCTGTCGTAGAGTCCACCTCCAACTGGTACTGGCTGAGTGACCTTCTCCTCTCCTCGGGCATTGACCTCCGGCTCGGGCACTCCAAATACATCAAGGCAATCAGCTACGCCAAGGTGAAGACCGACGCCGTGGATGCGGCCACCCTGGCACAGTTGCTCCGGAGTGACCTCATCCCCGAGGCGCACATGGTCAGTCCCGAATGGAGAGAGGCACGCGATCTCCTCCGTGCCCGGCTCCAGATCGTCGGCCAGCAAGTTCGCTGCAAGAACACGGTAGAGGGCCTGCTCGCCCAGTACAACGTCACCTCCGTGGGCGCGCTGCCGCCGCTGGTGCAGCTCCGTACTTCGCTGCTCGATGAGCAGATGCAGCTTCTCCAATCGCAGGCCAAGCGGCTGGAGCACGAGCTCGAGCCGCTCCTCATTCCCACTGACGATGTGCAGCGGCTGCTCTGGGTGCCGGGCATAGGCAAGCTCGTGGCTTTCACCATCATCCTCGAGGTAGATGGGATAGAGCGCTTCCCCAGCGCACGAGATTTTGTCTCCTACTGTCGCCTGGTGCCCGGTGCTGGAAACTCGGGCGGGAAGATGAGGCACAAGCGAACCAAGGATGGGAATCGCTACCTGAAGATCGCCTTCAGCCATGCCGCGGTCCGAGCGATCCAATACTACCCGGAGATCAAGAGCTACTATCAGCGGCTAGCGAGGAGGAAACCACGCGTAGTTGCACGCGCGCTCGTGGCGAAGGAGCTCGCACGTATCGTCTACTTCATGCTCAGGAAGCAGGAGGCTTTCAACGGCACCTTCAAAGGGAAACCACTGAGTCGTACGAAGCAGCCGAAGTGGCCGCGGCTGGGGAGCCCGTCCGTCTAACTGGAGCCGCCTCGCGGAGCTCGTGCAGCTCTTACAGCGAGGCGTCTACCTCCGCCGCTTTTGATTGGGACCCCAAGCCGTAGCGCCGCCGAATTACCTCTGGGGCCGACCCTTCTAGAGTCGCGAGCCCGCAATGGTGTATGGCCGCCACCGAGGCGCCCACCGCGAGGCAAGTATCGGCGCTGCCATGGGCACATGTGCGAAGGAGAGAAACTCGCTACGCACGATGACGGGTACTACCCCGCCACCGGGAAACTCTTACCCCCTTGCGCCGGAACTCTCTAATGGCGTTAGGCGCTACGGCGGGAGCGAGGCTTCGTCGGCTTGTGCTTGCGGATAATGCCTGCCACCGTGCGCAACACCTCATTGACCTCGGCGGGATTCGAGAAGATGGCCGCGACGTCAGGGTCGAGGACCACCACGTTCGTTCCCTCCGCGAAGCGCTCGGCATACTTGTTCGGCCGCCCGTGGCTGAAGTCGTATTCGGGGAGAATGTCGTCCGCCTCGACGGACTCCGAGACGTTCCGGGCTGCTCTCTTAGACTGATCCTTCGTCATAGTCTCTGCGCTCCAGGCGCGTGGCGGTACGTGCACTGATAAGGCGGATCGTCTCACCGCGCTCCGTGAACATGACGGCAAGAAG
This sequence comes from Gemmatimonadaceae bacterium, assembly GCA_036565685.1. Lineage (GTDB taxonomy): Bacteria > Gemmatimonadota > Gemmatimonadetes > Gemmatimonadales > Gemmatimonadaceae > JADGGM01. Next base: position 2,158 of record DATCXR010000214.1, on the reverse strand, counting down.
GCGCTGGCGGTGCGAATTGCCGAGAAGGACCAAGCGCTCCTCGCCTACCGAATGCCGAGGATCTCCGACGATCCGCCCGAGCGGATCGGCGAAGACAGTCGCGGCCTCGTCGAATGAGACACCATGCTTGGCCGCATTATTCGCTGCCTTCCGCGGGTCCCACTCGAACGTCAGCGCCATAACGTAAGCTAAGCCCACACCGAATCATTCGGTATGCGCCTAACGCAAAGTTCACCGGCGAGCGCAGACTCGCCAAGCGCGATGATGACCGCTGCGGATTGATCTCGACTGGCGCCCACATGAACGATCCGCGAGCGCTCGTCCGGTGCAACGACTCGTTAGGGCTCAGCGGCGCGACTGCCAGCGGCGCGGGTGACGACGACCATGCATCACAGCGATGACGGAGATGCCACGCCGCAGCACAACGTAGTAAACAATGTACGGGAAGCGCCGCAGTCCAACTTTTCGGATATCGTCCACTGCGACCGGGAACTGCTCCGGCGCACGCTCGATGGCGGCAAATGCGACTCGCACGGCTCGCAGGAATTCGTGGCCCAAACCAACGCTCCGGCCCTCATACCACCTGAAAGCCTCAGCGATGTCGGCCCGGGCCGGTCGCCGAACGAACAAGCGCGGCGTCACTCGCCGCGCTCTGCAATCTCATCCAGCACTTGGTGGGCAGGCTCGCCAGGCTCACCGTCCGCCTCTAGCTCTGCCCTGCGCCGCCGCAACTCGGTAGTCTGCTCGGCCGTCGGCACCACGCTCTGCGGCTCCAGGCTATCCCAGAGCTGCTCGGCGAGCTCGATGCGCTCCTCCGGCGTCAGGTGGCTGAAGTCGATAATCGGCGAGGCCATACCAATAATCTGACGAGGCAACCCCGACCGAGCAAGAGAGCTCGTTGTAGCCCTAACGCCAAGTTCACCGGCGAGCGCTGACTTTCAAGGCGAGATGATGTTTGTTCCAACGCGAACTCGCCAGGCTCGCATATGGAAGTATTATCGCGCTCGCCCGGTGCAACGATTTGATGTTTCCAGAGAGAACTGGTCCGAGTAACGTCCACACACGGACTCTCGCCTGGAGGCTCTATGCTGCACTCGGGTATCGACCTGCACAAGCGCACCGTCGTCATCTCCACCGTGGATCCCGAGGGCCACCCGGTGCGCGACGCTGAACTGCCCACTACTCGAGCGAGAATCCAGTCCTACTTCGCCGCTCTCCCCGGCTCGCACCGAGCTGTCGTAGAGTCCACCTCCAACTGGTACTGGCTGAGCGACCTCCTGCTCTCCTCGGGGATTGACCTCCGGCTCGGGCACTCCAAATACATCAAGGCAATCAGCTACGCCAAGGTGAAGACCGACGCCGTAGATGCGGCCACCCTGGCGCAGCTGCTCAGGAGTGACCTCATCCCCGAGGCACACATGGTCAGTCCCGAATGGAGAGAGGCGCGCGATCTCCTCCGTGCCCGGCTCCAGGTGGTGGGCCAGCAAGTTCGCTGCAAGAACACCGTAGAGGGACTGCTCGCCCAGTACAACGTCAGCTCGCTAGACGCACTGCCGCCCTTGGTGCAGCTCCGCACTTCGCTGCTCGCTGAGCAGATGCAACTCCTCTCCTCGCAGGCCAAGCGGCTCGAGCAGGAGTTGCATCCGCTGTTGATCCCCACCGACGACGTGCAGCGGCTGCTCTGGGTGCCAGGGATCGGTAAGCTCGTCGCCTTCACCATCATCCTCGAAGTGGATGGAATAGAGCGCTTCCCAAGCGCACGGGATTTCGTCTCCTACTGCCGACTAGTGCCCGGCGCTGGGAACTCGGGCGGGAAGTCGAGGCACAAGCGAACCAAGGATGGGAATCGCTACCTGAAGATCGCCTTCAGCCATGCAGCGGTCCGAGCGATCCAATACTACCCGGAGATCAAGAGCTACTATCAGCGGCTAGCGAGAAGGAAGCCACGCGTCGTGGCACGCACTCTCGTGGCCAAGGAGTTAGCTCGCATCGTCTACTTCATGCTCAGGAAGCAGGAGGCCTTCAACGGCACTTTCAAAGGGAAACCGCTGAGTCGTACGAAGCAGCCGAAGTGGCCACGGCTGGGGAGCCCGTCCGTCTAACTGGAGCCGCCTCGCGGAGCTCATGCAGCGATCACAGCGAGGCGTCTACCTCCGCC
>DATCXR010000213.1:0-3082 GCA_036565685.1 Gemmatimonadaceae bacterium | reverse complement strand
ACAGGATGGTGACGCCCCTCCCTGAGCCGAGCAGGTAATCCTGACGTGGCTCGCTCCAACGGGCGAGCTCCGGAGCCGAACCCTACAATCATGCGCCACCTCTGCATCGCCGCATTGTGCGCAGCGCAAGCGCTCTCGTCGATCACACTTCCGCCGGCACCGGCTGGAGCACAGTCGCCAGCGCCCCGGCCCGATTCGCTCGCATCCGGTCCGATCCCCGAGCGCGTCGACCGGATCTTCGCCCGGTGGGATCACGTCAATTCGCCCGGCTGCGCGCTCGGCGTGAGCCGCGACGGGGAGATGATCTATCAGCGCGGCTACGGGATGTCGAACCTCGAGCACGCGATCGCGATCACGCCGCAGTCGATCTTCCACGTTGCTTCGATATCGAAGCAGTTCACGGCGTTCTCGATCCTTCTGCTGGAGCAGGATGGCAAGCTCTCGGTGGGCGACGATGTGCGGAAGTACATCCCCGAGCTGCCGTCGTACGGAAAGACGATCACGATCGACCACCTCCTCCACCACACCAGCGGACTGCGCGACCAGTGGGATCTTCTCGGTCTCGCCGATTGGAGAGAGGATGATCTGATCACCGAGGATGATGTCCTGCACGTCGTCACGCGCCAGAAGGAACTGAACTTCGAGCCTGGCGCCGAATACCTCTACAGCAACACCGGCTACACGCTTCTCGCCATCATCGTGAAGCGCGTGAGCGCAAAGTCGCTCCGTGACTTCGCCGACGAGCGGATCTTCCGGCCGCTCGACATGACGAGCACGCACTTCCACGACGATCACACCATGATCGTCCCCGGCCGCACGCAGGCGTACCAGCCGCGCGAGGGCGGAGGGTGGCGGATCAGCATCCCCGTCTTCGACACTTACGGAGCGACGAGTCTCTTCACGACCGTCGGTGACCTGTCGAAGTGGGAGCGCAACTTCGCCGACGCGAAGACAGGAGGTCCGGCGCTCATCGCGAAGCTGACCGCAACGGGCGCGCTCGAAGATGGAGAACCGATCAGCTACGCACGCGGCGTCGTCGTGGGGACGTATCGTGGGCTCGCGACGGTGGGGCACAGCGGGGCGGACGCCGGCTACCGTGCGGATGTCGTGCGCTTCCCGGACCAGCGCCTTGCTGTTGCCGTGCTCTGCAACCTCGCCAACATCAACCCGAGCCAGCTCACGAGGAAGGTGGCAGAGGTTTATCTGGGCCGCGAGATGCTTCCCGACAACGCGGGCGCCAAGGCGAAAGCGATCGCCCTCTCTCCTGGCCAGCTCGCTCGCTACGCAGGGGCGTACTGGAATACACGCACCGAGGAGGTTCGGCGCTTCGCGGTGCGGGGCGACACTCTGATCATGCAGGCCGGCCCCGGAATTCCGCTCACTCCCGTGGGCGCCGATCGCTTCGTGGGGCCAGGCGCGCAGGAGTACCGGTTCACCGGTCACCCTGATGCGGCGCGGGAGCTGAGGATCGTCGCCGAGGGGCAGCGCCCGCGGGTGCTCGAGCGGCTCGAGTCGTTCGCGCCAGACGCGAAGGCGCTCGCGTCCTACGTTGGGCGCTACTACTCCCGCGAGATCGATACCGCTTATGAGCTCGTAGCCCGGGGCGACTCACTCGTGGCAGTCTCCCGGCGCGGCGCGGAGTACCCGCTCCAGCCGGTGTCTGCCGATGTTTTCCAGAGCCGCGGCATCGGAACCGTACGCTTCGAGCGCGACGGGGAGAATCGTGTCGCGGCGATGCGGGTGACGACCGGGCGAGTTCGGAGACTGAAGTTCGAGCGGATGTGACCCGGTTGCCTGGAGAAGGGCGGTGTCCGGGCCATGCGAAACCCATCCCCTGCAGCTGACGTCGGGAGCAGCTGCGGCCACCGGCAGTTGCGACGGTTGATAGCGATCCCGTGCAACGGGGTGCAGCCTGGGGACTCCGGCGCCGCTGGCGGTATCGGCCGTCGTCGTGCATTCTTAGTCTCCCTCGTCTCTCTCGCGCGGCCCGCCGCTCGACCCCGGAGTGCCCGGCGGCTGGAGCCATTCGATCGTAACGCCCCGGGGTTCCCAGTTCCAGGAGCAGGATAATGAGCGAGCCCCTCGACGACCGGGTCGTCACCGCCATCGGACGCCACTACGAGCTCGGAGGAGAGATTGGGCGCGGCGGGATGTCGGTGGTCTACAGCGCGCGCGACATCCGTCTCAACCGGCCGGTAGCGATCAAGGTCCTCCCGCCGGAGCTGGCCTACGACCCCGCCATCCGGACGCGCTTCACGCGCGAGGCACAGACTTCGGCGCAGCTCTCGCACGCGCACATCGTTCCCATCTACGACGTGGGAGAGAGCGACGGGCTCGCCTACTTCGTCATGGCGATCGTGACCGGCGGGAATCTCGCATCGCTTCTGGCCCGTGAGCCGCGGCAGCAGATCGACGCGACCCGCCGCCTCCTCGGCGAGATCTGCGACGCGCTCGCCTACGCGCATCAACGCGGCGTGGTCCATCGCGACATCAAGCCGGACAACATCCTCCTCGACGCCGAGAGCGGCCGCGCGGTAGTCACCGACTTCGGGATTGCCCGGGCGATGGAGGCGGGCGGCCGACTGACCGCGACCGGCATCGCGGTGGGCACGCCGGCGTACATGTCTCCCGAGCAGGCGGTAGGCGAGCGCGAAGTCGATGGGAGGAGCGACATCTACTCGCTCGGTGTGGTCGCCTATCAGATGCTGACCGGGCGCGTGCCTTTCACGGGGGGCAACTCGATGGCGCTCCTTCTCAAGCATCTCACCGAGCGGCCGCGTCCCATCGGGGATCTCCGTCCCGATGCGCCGCGCGCGCTCTGTGATGCGATCGATCGCGCTCTCATGAAGGATCGCGAGGATCGCTGGCCGACCGCCGCCGCATTCCGGGATGCGCTGTCGTCCATCGATGCGCCGAGCGTCTCGTGGCGCGCGGAGCGGCGCGAGCCGGTGCGCTACACATCGCCGGTGCCCGCGAGCGCTCGCCGCGAGCGTGCGCCACGTGAACGTGCACGCACGGATCCACGGCAGGGCTCGACGCCGCGCGGGGAGCTGGCTCCGGGCGCTGGAGCGGCCGTCGCGGT
>DATCXR010000193.1:0-13444 GCA_036565685.1 Gemmatimonadaceae bacterium | reverse complement strand
TCGCCGGGCGAGAAGCCGCAGCCGCGCTCGCGCCGCGTGGAACCACGTCATGGTGGGGATACTCCGAGGTGAGGACGCCTGCGGGGCAATCAGGGAGCGTCCAGGACTGCCTGGAGGCCGGCCGCGAAGCGCCGCCAGCTCTCGAGCTCGATGCCGAGGGCGCGGCGTCCGGTCGTGGTCAGCCGGTAGTACCGCGCCCGCCGATTGTTGTCGGTCGTGTCCCAGTCACTTGCGACGAGGCCCTCTTTCTCGAGACGCTGGAGGGCGGGATAGAGCGACCCCTGGTTCACTTACAGCACTCCCTTCGAGATCTGCTGCACGCGCTGGCTGATCCCCCGCCCGTGCATAGGTGCAATGGACAGGGTCTCGAGGATGAGCAGGTCGAGCGATCCGCGCAGAGCGTCGGTTTGTGGCCGGGACGGCATGATGAGCTCCGGGCTGCCTTCTGTAGCTGTCTACAGTAGTATACCGGCCGCTCCTGTCGACGTCAAGAGGAACTCGCTCGGACCGGGAGACACGAAGGCCGGTCCCCTCTACCCGGCGGCCTGAGGAACGCTGAGGCTGGCAAGCGATCTATATGAGTTGTGCGCGCTGCGCGCGCACTCTTGTTTGATTCGCTTGCAGCTTGGCTGGGGCGTCAGGCGGCAAAGCAGTGAGTTTCCCGGTGCGAACGACCGGCGCCATTGCCAGTCATCGTAAACGCTCTCGGTGGCGGCGGCATCCAACCTTCTGAAAGGCAGCGGCTTCGATCCGTCGCACACAGGAGGCAGTGTATGTTCTCCATTCCGATCGTGAGATTCGTCAGCCTGGCATGCGTAGCTCTGCTCGTTGGGTCTGCGTCCGGCTCGATCAATCCGGCGCAGTCTATTCAGCGAGTAGCAACGCTCCGAACGGCCCGTGCGGCGCACACCGCTACGGTTCTTCGATCAGGACAGGTGCTGGTGGCCGGAGGTATGGCGGACGGCGGCGATGGTCTCGCGAGTGCCGAGCTCTACGACCCTCGAACCGCGACCTTCGACCGCGGGCCTTCAATGGCGAACCGGCGGTACAAGATCGCTGGCACATCGGTTCTGCTTCCGGATGGCAACATGCTGGTTACCTCCGGCGCCAGAGCGGCGGAGCTTCTCGATATCACCAGCTGGACATTCCGCGAAGTTCCCGGCCGGCTGCCCGAGGCGTATCGTTTTGCTGCCGCAGCGCCTCTCCGCGGCGGCGAGGTATTGATCACCGGTGGCTATTCGGACGCCAACCAGAATACAGCTGGTGTGTGGCGATTTCGGCAACAGTGACGTGCCGCCTGACCAGCCGATGAAGCTGAAGGGTGCCTTCGGTGGCCGCAGCTTATCGGCAACGCGTCAGGCCGATCCTATGGATAGACATGGAACCCATGATGCGCGGTGAGGAGCATGGCCTTCGCGATCAAAGCGACCATTAGCGATACGCGGGCGACGACATTCGAGTTCACCGCGCAGAAGACGATGTATGGTGGCAAGCAGATCGCCAAAGGCGATACGATCTTCGTCTTTGCGAGCGAGAACGAGGGCGGACCGGGGCTCGTCGCGAGCGGCGTCGTCAACTCGGCCGAAGCGGTAGCGAAGGCCAGCGGGATCATCCGGCAAACGCCGCGCGTGAGCATCACCGTAAAGCGTACCGCGATCGCGCAGCGGCGCCTGGGACGGCGCGAGCTCGAGTCCTACTCCGACTGGAACGACGGTCGGCCCGAGACCGAACTCAACTTCAAGTTCTATCGTCAGGCAACGAACAAGATCGTCGGCATCTCGGACGAAGCGGCGGCATTCCTTCGCGGGTTCTTCTAGATGATGTCGTCGCATCCAGATTCTTCGCTGCCTTCGCAGTCAGCGGACTGCGGCCTGACCAACCGTTGCACCGGACCGGCGTGGAGGGAGTCTATGTGTGAGCTTGGCGAGCTCGCATTCCAGCGAGCATCATCGTGCCTGGCGAATCCGCCGTCATCGACGTGTACCGCGACAAGGGCGCAGTCTTCGTCGCCGCGCTCGAGGACGAAGCGGCGTGGCGGAAGAGGGACTGATGGGCGGCAAGCAGCCTGCCGCGCAGCGATCTTCGACCCTCAGTCGAACGCGGCCGCATGACTATCCTGTTCTGGTCCGGTCGCGTCCTGCCGCTCGGTCTGCTGGCGAGGACCCTGTTGTTCGGGCCTGCGCTGCTCGCGCAGCAGGGGGCGGAAGCCCCGGCCGCCCGCGATACGGGGCGTGCCGAGCTCGATACCGCCGCGATTCTCGCGAGTGCGCGCCCCGAGATCGACGCGGCGAATGCTGCGTGGCTCCCGGGTCTCCGGGAGCACGACGCGGGAGCCATCGCGGCGGCCTACGCGGACAGTGGGCTGTTCATCTCGCCGGATGGTACGGTGACGCGGGGCCGTGAGGCGATCAGGCGCATGTACGCGGCGCGCTTTCCACGCCTGCGGCCGATCCGTGACGGCGGCGTGGTGCAGGGCGGGCTGACGGTTCTCGGGCCGATGCGCATCGCGGAATGGGGCTACGCATGGATCGACTTGGAACCCGAACGCGGCGCTGGGCCACCTGCGCGAAGCGGCGGGACATACCTGACCGTCTGGGACCGTGAGGCCGATGGGCACTGGCGCATTGTCCGCAATCTGGCATTCTGACCCAGGAGCGCGTCGCGAGCGGCCTGCTGGCGGAGTTCTCATGAGAGCCAGCTCAGCGTGCGGTCGCCATGCTTCCCTTGCGCGCGGATCGCCCGACGCGGCCCGAGGCTTCCTCCGAGCTGTCGAAGGAGATGCGCCGGAATTCGAGCTCTATGCGCTGTGGCAGCGGAAGGCGCGGAGCTAAAGTGCGTACGTTGCTGCGCTACACCTTCGATGATACTCTTGCGCGATGCGACCCCTTCGGTATTCCATCAACGTCACTTTGGACGGGTGCTGCGATCATCGGGCAATTCCCGCGGACGAAGAGCTGCACCGTCACGCGGTCGAGAACCTCGACCAAGCCGATGCCCTCCTGTTTGGGCGGGTGACTTACGAAATGATGGAGGCAGCGTTCCGGCCGCCGGCGCGGATGGGAGCGAGGCCTGATTGGATGGAGCCCTTCGCCAGGAAGATCGACGCGGCGAAGAAGTACGTCGTGTCGAGTACCCTGGGCCGGGTCGATTGGAACGCGGAGCTCGTGCGCGGGGATCCGGGGAAGGCAGTTCAGCAGCTCAAGCAGGCGTCGGGTAAGGGACTGCTCGTGGGAGGCGTGAAGCTCCCGCTGGCGTTGGCGGAGCTGGGATTGATCGATGAGTACGAGTTCGTGGTGCAGCCCAGGCTGGCGGGCCGCGGGCCGACGTTGTTCGCGGGGCTATCCAGGTACGTCGACTTGAAGCTCGTGAGCCGGCTGGAATTCGGCTCAGGCGCCGTGGCGATGCGGTATGAGCCGAGAAGGTAGCCATCGGGCGCACGGGCCGACGACGAGCTCCACCTCAGGGCGGAACAATGGCAAACGCTGACTCCCGGGTCACGATCCACATGGCGGCGAGCCTCGATGGCTTTATCGCCCGGAAGGACGGCAGCGTCGACTGGCTGGGGACGTCCGATCGTTTCGAAGGCGGCGAGGTGATGGCTCCGGAGTCCGTCGCCGAGTTCCTCCGGACGATCGACTGCTACGTCATGGGCTCGCGAACCTATGAGACCGCGTTGGATTTCGAGGCCAAGGGGCTGGGTTGGTCCTACGGCGATAAGGCGACCTTCGTGCTTACCCGTCGTCAGCTACGCAAGACCAGAAGTACCGTCGAGTTCTACGCGGGCGATCTCCAGCATTTCGTGGAGGAGCGGCTGAAGCCGAACTTTCGCAGCATCTGGTTTGTCGGCGGTGGCGCGGTCTCGGGCGAGTGCTTGCGGCGCGGGCTAGCCGACGAAGTGCGCTATTCCATTCTGCCCATCTTGATCGGTGACGGCATCGCCTTTTTCGAGAGCCTCGACCGGGACGTTGCGCTGCATCTGCTCGAGGCGAAGGCATACCAGAGCGGTGTGGTGGCGCTTCGGTATGAAGTGAAACAACCGGTTGCTGAACGGCGTTAACGGAGCGGCGCTGCGCTTGATAAGTTGGCGTAGCGCCCCGGCGCTGGGCGGGGTTCCGGCCCCGCCGCTCTGCGAGTGAGCTCTGGCGTTCTGCTGGCCAACAGAAATTCGCACTTCGCGCAGCACGGTATCTCGATGGAGACCTGACATGGCGAACCCGGCAAAGAACACCATCTGCCTCTGGTACGACCGCGATGCGGAGGCCGCCGCCCGATTCTACGCTGACACGTTCCCTGACACGTACGTTCGCGGGGTCCACCGCGCGCCGGGGGACTTTCCTTCGGGGAAGAAGGGCGACGTGTTGACCGTCGAGTTCACGGTGATGGGCATTCCGTGCCTCGGGCTGAACGGCGGACCGACGTTCGCGCACAACGAGGCGTTCTCGTTTCAGGTCGCGACGGTCGACCAGGCCGAGACGGACCGCTACTGGAACGCGATCATCGGCAATGGCGGTCAGGAGAGCGCGTGCGGCTGGTGCAAGGACAGATGGGGACTGTCCTGGCAGATTACTCCGATCATGTTGACGCAGGCGATAACGGATCCCGATCCGGCTGCCGCCAAGCGCGCGTTCGATGCAATGTTGCAGATGACGAAGATCGACATCGCCACGATCGAGGCGGCGCGTCGCGGCTGAGGTGAGGAACTCGCCCCGGCCTTCACCGTTAGCACCTCCGATCCGCAGCCGCTATCCCTCGCGTATCGCGCTCACCGGATCTACTGACGCCGCCTGCCGCGCCGGGACGAGGCTCGCCACGATCGCGGCGGCGGCGAGTATCGCGGCGACGACGATGTAGGTGGCGGTGTCCATCGCACTGACCTCGTACAGCAGGCCGCGCATCAGGCGCGTGAGCGCGAACGCGCCGAGTAGTCCCGCCGCGAGGCCGACGACCACGACGCCGCCCGCCTCGCGGAGCACCATGCCGAGCACCGATCCGGGCCGCGCGCCGAGCGCCATGCGGATGCCGATCTCCTTGCGTCGCTGCGTGACGCCGTAGGAGAGCACGCCGTAGGTGCCCACTACGGCCAGCACGAGCGCGAGCGCGGCGAACAGCGCGAGGAGCGCGGCGGAGAAGCGGCTGCGAGCCATCGAGTCGCTCAGCGCCTGTTCCATCGTCTGCACGTCGTCGACTGCCAGGTCCGGGTCGAGCTGGGCCACGACGGCCCGTACACTCGGGGTGAGCGACGCCGGGGGGAGCGAAGTGCTGACGGCGACGACCATGCTGTGCCAGAGGCTCTGTGGCAGCGGCACGTAGACCATCGGACGGATCGAGTCACCGGCGCTGAAGTAGCGCACGTTTCCTACCACACCGACGATCTCGCGATAGACGTTCTCGTCGCGCCAGGAGCGGACGCGCTTGCCCAGCGCATTCCCGTCCGGGAACATCTTCCGGACGAACTCGCGGTTGACGATCATCACGGGTGTGGACGTCGAATCGTCCTGGGGCGTGAAGGTGCGGCCGGCGAGCAAGGGGATGTCGAGCGTGCCGAAGAGATCCGGCGATGCGACGACCCATTGGGCGGCGAGGTCCGTGCCCGCAGGCGGCTCGGGGCGTCCCTCGGCGAGGAACGCGCGCCCGAGGTAGAAGCCGCCGCCGCCTACGGGGAGCGCGGAGGTGATCGCGGCACGATCGACCCCCGGAAGCGCACGCAGGCGATCCAGAAGTGTTCGGAACGCTCCCTCGCTGACGGCATCGCTCTCGTACTTCTCGCCCTGGAGCGAGAGCGAGAAGGTGAGCACGTGATCGGTGCGCAGCCCCGGATCGGTGGCGCGCAGGCGATCGAAGCTGCGCAGCAGCAGCCCAGCTCCTACGAGGAGCACCACGGACAGAGCCAGCTCCGTCGCCACCAGGAGCTGGCGCCTGTGCCGACCATGCACGCCGCTGGTCGTCCGGCGGTCCGACTCATTGAGCACTGCCGCGGCATCTTCCCGCGAGCCACGCAGCGCCGGCAGCAGCCCGAACATGACTGCCGCAAATATCGAAACGCCGCCGGCGAAAAGCAGCACCAGTGGGTCGATGCCTATCTCCGCGGAGCGCGGGAGGTCCGCGGGCGCGAGCGCGATCAGCAGGCGCACGCCGAGCCACGCGAGCCCGAAGCCCAGTGCGCCGCCGGCCAGCGCGAGCACGAGGCTCTCCGTCAGCAACTGCCTCACGAGGCGCGAGCGTGAGGCGCCGATCGACGCCCGCACCGCGAGCTCGCGCCCACGCGCCGCGGCGCGGCTCATCAACAGATTCGCCACGTTCACGCAGGCGATGAGAAGAACGAAGAAGACCGCGCCGAGGAAGACCCACAGCGCCCGGGTCATCGTCTCACCCACCATCCATCCGACGAGCGGTGTGACGGTAACGGAGATGTTCGCTCTCGTCGCCGGCAGCTCGCGCGCGATGCGTGCGGCCAGCGTCGCGAGCTGCGAGCGCGTCTGCTCGATCGTTCGCCCCGGTGCCAGGCGAGCGATGCCCCCGAAGATGTAGTTGTCCCGTCGCTCGAAGCTCGCGACGTCCTCCGGTCGTATCTTGATCGGGAACCAGATTTCCGCCGTGGACGGAAATCCCATGTCGCGCGGCATGACGCCAACCACCTCCGCCGGCACGCCCGTCACGCGGATGGGGCGGCCCACTATGTCCGGATCCCCGCCGAAGCGCCGCTGCCACAACCCGTACGAGATCACCGCCCGCCGCGGAGAGCCTACGGCGAACTCGTCCGGCCGGAATGTCCGTCCGAGCGTCGGAGCGACACCAAGGGTGGCGAAGAAATCCTCCGTCACCCACGTGCCCTCGATGCGCTCCGGCGGACCCTCCCCGCCCAGATTCACGTTGCTCGGCTGGTAGAGCGCCACGTGCGAGAAGACGCCGGCCGACCGCCAGTCCTGATAATCGGCGTAAGTCACCTGCCAGCGCTCGCCGGTCGACAGGTCCATCGAGCGCGGCACCACCAGCCGCTCAGCCGCCGGGTACGGCAGCGGCCGCAGGAGCACACCGCGCACGACGGAGAAGATCGCCGTGGTCGCCCCGATCCCGAGCCCGAGCGTGAGGATCGCCACTGCCGCGAATCCGGGTGCGCGGCGCAGCTGCCGCGCCCCGTACTGCACATCGCTCCACAGCTCCGACAGATATTCCGTTCGTCTCATCTCGCGCTCCCGTTCCTCGCCCAGACGCCGGCACTCCGATGCAACGCCGGACAGGTTCCCAAAACGGCCCACTGCCTCCGCACGCGCGGCCTCCTCTTCCATTCCGCCGCGCATCAGCTCGCGCGTGCGCATCTCCACGTGGAACGCCAGCTCCTCCGATACCTCGTCGCGCACGCGTGGTCGCAGCACCTGATGGCGTGGGCGACGGTGCTCCTCATGACTCAACGCGCCACCTCACGTCGCCGGCAGCAGCACGCGCGACACGGCCTCCGCGAAGCGAGCCCACTCCGCAGTACGCTGGCGCAGCTCCGCACGACCCCGCGGCGTCAGCGCGTAGAACTTCGCCCGCCGTCCCAGCTCGGACGTCCCCCATTCCGCTTCGATCACGCGCCGTTTCTCCAGCCGGTAGAGCGCCGGATATAGCGACCCCTCCTCGATGGCCAGCGCACCATCGGTAGTGTCCTCCAGCCAGCGCGCGATCGCGTAGCCGTGTCGCGGCCCTGACGACAGCGTCTTCAGGATCAGGGCGTCCAGCGTTCCGTGCAGGTGCTCGGTCTTGTCGGGCATTGGCGACTTCCTTAGATAGTCTAGGTACTGGCCTACTATGCGGCATCATTGCCTAGATTGTCAAGGTCTCCCATGCGGATCGGTTCAGGAGAAGTCAGGATTTCGGTCATGGACCCGAATTCCCGCGAGGCCCTCCTTCGGAGACGAGATGCGGGAGCGCTGACGTGGCGCGGCCCGGCACTGATGCTCTTTGCGCGAGCAGCTCTTGCCGTGGGAGCGCAGGCCGTCGTCGCGATCATCCTCTTTCTGGGAGCGTCGCCGACTCCGTGGCATGACGCCGAGCCGTGGCTCCCTGTGTACGCGACATTGATCGACGCCGGATGCCTGACGCTGCTCTGGCGGTTCACGCGCCGCGAGGGCATCGGCCTGTTCGATCTCGTGGGCTTCGAGCGCCCGCGCCTGGGGCGCGATGTCCTGCTCGGCCTGGCGCTCATCCCCGCGAGCCTCGTGTTCATTTTCGGAGGCACGTACGCGGCGGGCTGGATCGTGTACGGGGCAGTTCAGCAGCCGTACTTTCTCAGTGGTCTGCCAATGTGGGCTTCGCTCTATGGCGTGCTGGTATTCCCGTTCCTCTGGGGGCTCACCGAGCAGATGACCTACAATGGCTATCTGCTACCACGCTTCCAGGTGCTCTCTCGGCGCGCGAGCGTGGCAGTCGCGGTCGTGGCGTCCGTCTGGTCGCTGCAACATTCTTTCATGCCGTTGACGTTCGACGCGAAATTCATGGAGTATCGGCTTCTGGCATCGGTGCCGAACTCGCTCTTCGAAACGCTTCTGTATCTGCGGCTTCGCCGCATAGTTCCGTTCGCGGTTGCGCACGCACTGATGGATGGTGCGACCGTGCTCATCCCGTTGTTGAAGGGATGAGGAGGCGCGCCACTGTAGCAATGGGGTCAGACCCCATTGACGACGGTAATGGAGTCCGACCCCATTGCTACGCGAGGTCGACCATGCGGGTCGCAGCGCTCTATGACATTCACGGGAATCTGCCCGCGCTCGAAGCGGTCCTCGATGTGATTCATCAGGCCGCCGTCGATGCGGTCGTCGTCGGCGGCGATGTAGTCCCCGGCCCGATGCCGCGGGAATCTTTGCGCCTGCTGCTGGAGCTCGACCGGGCGGTACACTTCATCCACGGCAACGGGGAGCTGGCGATGCTGGCCCAGATGACGGCACCCACCGAAGACGCCGTGACCTACTGGGGCACCACGTCCGGAGCCCGGCCCCCGGAGCCGGTTCGCGAGGTCTACCGCTGGACGGCGCGACAGCTTCGGCCGGACTACGAGTCCGAGTTGGCGAGTTGGCCAAGGATACTCCGGCTGGACGTCGACGGATTGGGCGGCGTGCTGTTCTGCCATGGCACGCCGCGTAGCGAAACGGAAATCTTCACGCGGTTGACCCCCGAAGAGCGCCTGGTTCCTCTCTTCGACGGGCTGCAGGTATCGTTGGCCATCTGCGGGCATACCCACATGCAGTTCGACCGGCAGATCGGTCGGACGCGTGTAGTGAATGCGGGTAGTGTGGGAATGCCCTTCGGGACGACCGGCGCCTGTTGGATCGTGTTGGGACCCGGGGTCCAGCTGCAGCAGACGTCCTACGACCTCGCGCAAGCGGCGGAACGCATTCGCGCCACGTCGTATCCCCAAGCAGAGGAGTTCGCAGTCCGGAACGTCCTGAGCGCGCCATCCGAGACGGAGATGCTGGAGGCGTTCAGGCGGGCCGAATTGTAGATTGCGACGCGGCGAGCACAGCACGCAGCATGGCTAGCAGCTGGCATCCGACCTACGACTCGACAAACAGGGGAACGATCATGGACAAGCTGCCGAAGTGGTTCGTGGCCATCGCAGTTGTCGCACTTCTGTGGAACCTGCTCGGATGCTTCGCTTTTGTCGCTGACCTGCGCCTTTCTCCGGAGGACATCGCCACGATGCCGGAGGCGCAGCAAGCCCTCTACAACGCTCGCCCTGGCTGGGCAGTCGCGAGCACCGCGCTCGCGGTCTTCGGTGGTGTACTGGGATGTATCGGGCTGCTGATCCGGAAGAGATGGGCATTGCCAGTGTTCGTCGCCTCGCTCGTAGGTATCCTGGTCCAGGACTTCGGGCTGTTCGTTCTCGTTGATGGCGCAACGCTCGCCGGCCCAACTGCGGTCGTGTTGCAGGGGATCGTCCTCCTGGTCGGGATCGGGCTGATAGTATTGAGCAGAAGAGGCATCGCCCGAGGGTGGCTGCGATAGCCCTCGGGGCGATCGACGAGAGCTTCGCCTTGAATGCTCCGCACCGATCGGTTTATGTAGAGGCTCCGGACGAGGTCGGGCCCATTTATCTCGAGGGTTCACTCGAGTCCGGCTGCGGCGGGCGGTTGGATTTTCTGCCGCGATCCCTGCATGCTTGAACACCTTTGCCCACAGTCGCCAGTGTGCCGCGAAGAGCGTATCCGGAGGCTCGAATCGGAAGCACAATGAATACAGCACTCCTCATCATCGATGTTCAGCGCGCCATCTGCACGGGGGACGAACACGTGTTCGGCATCGGCGCCGTCATCGACAGGATCAACTCGCTGAGTTGCCGCGCGCGTGCGGCGAGCGTACCGGTGATCTTCGTGCAGCACGAGGAGGACGAGGGTCCCTTTCGATCCGGCGCACACGGTTGGGAGCTGGCCGATGGTCTCACCACCGTCACTGGCGACCTTCGGGTGCGGAAGACGACTCCGAACTCGTTCCATCGAACGGAGCTGCAGCAGCTGCTGCTGGAGCGGGATGTGGAACGAGTGGTGATCTGCGGACTTCAGACTGAATACTGCGTCGACACGACTCTTCGGCAGGCGCTTGCGCTCGGATACCGTGTCGTTCTCGCTTCGGACGCGCACTCCACCGTCGACGGTGTGTTGATGGCGGCCCAGATCATCGCTCACCACAATCACACCTTCCGGAACATGAACAGCTTCGGTCCCTTGATCGAAGTCAGGCCGACAGCCGAAGTCGCGTTCGATACATGAAAACCCAGTACTACACCGCCACCACGCTGGATGGCTTCATCGCCGATCCGAGCGACTCGCTGGACTGGCTCTTTCCGCTCGGAGATATCGAAGACACGAGCTACCCGAGCTTCATCAAGGATGTCGGCGCGCTCGCGATGGGCTCCACGACCTACGAGTGGATCCTGCGGCACCACATCGCGAAGGACGCCGACAACCCGCAGCCGTGGTCGTACGAGCAGCCGGCCTGGGTGTTCACCTCGCGCGAGCTTCCGAAGGTTCCCGGCGCCGATATCCGCTTCGTGCGCGGCGATGTGCGCCCGGTTCACGAGGAGATGGCGAAAGCCGCCGGCGGGAAGAATATCTGGATCGTGGGCGGGGGCGACCTCGTGGGGCAGTTCCACGATCGGGGGCTGCTCGATGAGATCCACGTTCAGATCGGCTCCGTGACTCTCGGGGCGGGGAAGCCGCTCCTCCCGCGAAAGATCACGTCACCCCCGCTCCGTCTGCGCTCGGCGCGCGCGATCGGGAGCGGCTTCGCGGAGCTGGTGTACGAGGTTCCCCGCCCGGAGCCATCCCGATAACGACTGTCATGATCTCTCACATCAGGGCTGCTTCACCTTCCCCAGCGACCGGTAGTACTCCTCCACCAGCGCCTTGAATCGCTCCGGGACCTGCGGATCCGCGCCGAGCACCGGGCGCGTGGCATCGTCCGCATGCATCTGTCGCCGCAACGCGAACTCGAATGCCTTGGCGCTCTCGGTGACGGACGACTGCAGTCGATTCAGCTCGCCCTTATCCTCGTAGGTGCTCTCGGCGCCCAGCGCGCGCATACGCTGAATGGCACGATCGAGCTCGCCGGTATCCATGCCCTGTTGCCGCAGCTCGCGGCGCAGCTCCTCGGCGTCTCGCTGTCGCTCGCGATACTCACGCGTGAGCTGGCGGACGTCGTCGCTGCCTATTCCGCCGCCGGTTCCGATCCCTCCGCCGCCTCCGCCGCGTGCAGCTCCAGGCTGTTGGCCGGGGGCCCCCTGTTGACCGGGCTGACCCTGCCCCTGCCGATCCGACGTGCCCTCCTGACCGGGCATTCCCTGGCGACCCTCGGCATCGCGCCTTCCCGACGCTGCCTGCTGACCTGACTCGCCATGCAGCCGCCGGCCCGATTGCTCGCGCGCCTGTCGCGCGCGATCCTCCAGCGACTCCAGCCCGCGCACGAGATCACGCGCCTGCTCGAGTGTTCGATTCGCCTGCTGCTGCTCGCGTCCCCCGCTGCGCAGCGCGTCGGCGGCGCGGCTCACACGCTGCTCCAGCGAATCGGTCTGCCGGGTGAGCTGCTCGGAGAAGGCGCGCGCGTATTCCGACGAGGGATCGCGTGCGAGCCCTTTCGAGTAGCGCACCTGATCCGACAGCCGACTCTGGCGAATATCGTCGGCCGCACTCCGTAGTTGGCGCGATGCCTTCGGCTGGTCGCGCATCGACTCGCGGGAGAGCTTTCCGAGGCGCGACTCCAGTGTGTCGATCGCGCTCGCGAGCGAGTCCTGGCGCGACATCAGCCGCTGCACGCGCTCACCGTCGCCCCCGGCCGACCCACCCGGCGCGCCCCCCGCTCCTGCTCTACCGTTCGAACCGAGCTGCCGCATCTCCTGCGCGATGGCGCGCTGCTCGCGCGCGATCCGCTCTCCCCGCTGCGCGACATCGTTCGCATCGCGCGCGCCGCGCCCTTCCCGATTCTGATCGAGCAGCCGCCGCGCGTCGTTCAACCGCTGCAGCGCGGACGCCGACTGGGTCACGCCGCCGTCGTTCGCGCCGGTCGCTGCACGGCGCATGGCCTTCGCGGCCTCCTCGAGCCGGCGCGCGCTCTCCTGTAGCTCGCGGTTGCCGGGCTGCTCGCGCGCGAGTCGCTCGAGCTGACGTGCCGCCTTCTCCGTCTCCTCGGCGAGCTGACGCTGCGCGCCCCCGCTCCCGCCGCCGCTCGGCGACTGCGCCCCGGCGTTGAGCCGATTCCGCAGCCGCTCATTCTCCTGCTGCTGGCGCGCGGCGAGCTGCTTCAGCTTCTCCGCGGTCTCGTCCACGATATTGTCCGACGACCGGGATGACGCTCGCTGCTCCGTCTCGTACTGGTTGCGCAGCTGATCGTGTTGCAGCTCGAACAGGTCCGCCAGATCCTCTGCGCGCGGATCGTCGGCGCCCCCACCACCGCCACCAGCACCGGCATTCCCGAACTGTACCTGGATCTCGCGGAATGCCGCTTCGGCGCGCTGCAGGTGCTGGAGCGCGCGCTGCTCGGGCCCGAGAGCTTCGCGAGCGCGACGCGTGCCAAGCCGCTGCTCGGCGGCCCGCATCTCCGTGCCCGCCTTCGGCAGCTCCTCGGCGATGACGCGGAAGGTCGAGTCGCGGCTCACGATGCCGCGACCGACGAGGCGCTGCACGAGTGTGTCCACCTGCGCGCGCAAGCGGCTCTGCGACAAGACCAGCGTAGCGAAGTTGTCGCGGAGATCGTTCGCCGACATCGCTGCGCTGTCGCGATCGACCTTGAACGTAGCCGCGATGATCTCACGCTGCCGCTGCGAAAGCTCGCCCGGGCTGCCAGCCTGCCCGTCACCCTGCCCCTGCTGCTGGGCCTCCTGCGATTGGGTGTAGCTCTGGTCGAAGGGGCGGACGGTCATGAAGTAGATGTCCGTCTTCGCCACGCTGCCGCCGGTAGCGCTGTCGTTGTCGGTCGC
>DATCXR010000186.1:0-6920 GCA_036565685.1 Gemmatimonadaceae bacterium | reverse complement strand
GCGCCGGGCGCGAGGAGCCGAGGTAGCGGCCGTACACCTCGTTGAATACGGGGAAGTCACCGAGGTCGGCAAGGAACACGGTGGTCTTCACGACCTTGCTCCAATCGGCACCGGCGGCCTGCAGCACCGCCGTGAGATTCTTCATGACGCGCTCGGTCTGCTCGACGATCCCGCCCTCCACGATCTTCGTGGTGGCCGGATCGAGCGCGATCTGTCCCGCTGTGAACAGGAACCCACCGGCGCGAATGGCCTGCGAATACGGCCCGATCGCCTCGGGGGCCTGCTTGGTCGCTACCTGCGTTGCTGACACGTGTGATGAGCTCCGGGTAATGTGTGAGTGTTAGAAAGTAGACAGCAGCGAGCAGGAAGCAGGAACTGCACACGAGCGGACGTCATCCCCGCGAAACACGCATTCACCAGTCATCCCCGCGCGAGCGGGGACCCGAGTTCCGCATGCCAATTTGGGTCCCCGCTTGCGCGGGGAAGACGGCCTTATGAGCTGTTTCCGAGCCCTGCCTCTCGCCCCCTGAGATCTTCACTGCCTTCTGCCTTCTGCTGCCGGCTTTCTCTCTGCCCTCCAACGTACCCCTCCGCCACACCTCACGACAGGCCGGTGATGCTCCCATCGGGGGCGATGGACATCGATTCGGCGGCGGGGATCTTCGGGAGGCCGGGCATGGTCATGATGTCGCCGGCCTGCGCGACCACGAAGCCAGCACCGGAGGAGGGATGGATCTCGTTGATGGTGATGCGGAATCCGCGGGGGCGGCCGAGGCGCGTGGGGTCGTCGGTGAAGGAGTACTGGGTCTTCGCCATGCATACCGGTGTCTCGCCCATCCCGATCGACTCGAGGTAGTCGATCGTGCGCGCCGCCTTGGCGGAGTAGTCGGCTCCCTCGCCGCCGTAGACGCGCCGCACTATCGTGTCGATCTTCTCGCGGATCGGCAGCTTCACGTCGTACAGCGGCTGGAAATTGGATCCGCCGCGATCGAGCGCGGCGAGGATCTCGTCGGCGAGCTCCATTCCGCCCTCGCCGCCGCGCGTCCAGACGTCACAGGGCGCCACGCGCACGCCCTGGGCCGCGGCGAAGTCGGCGACCATGGCCTCCTCTCGCGCTGTGTCCGACGTGAAGTGATTGATGGCCACGATCACTGGAACGCCGAACTGCCGCACGTTCTCGATGTGCGCCTGGAGATTGGGCAGGCCCCGCTCCAGTGCGCCGAGGTCTTCCCTGTCGAGCTCCCTCTTGTTGGCGCCGCCATTCAGCTTGAGCGCGCGCACGGTGGCGACGAGCACGGCCACCTCTGGCTTCAATCCCGCCGCGCGACACTTGATGTCGAAGAACTTCTCGGCCCCGAGGTCGGAGCCGAAGCCTGCCTCCGTGAGCACGATGTCGGCGAGCGCCAGTCCAGTCTTCGTCGCCATCACGCTGTTGCAGCCGTGGGCGATGTTTCCGAAGGGGCCGGCGTGCAGGAGCGCCGGACCGCCCTCGAGAGTCTGCACGAGGTTGGGCCGGAGCGCGTCCTTGAGGAGGAGCGCCATGGCGCCCGCCGCCTTCAGGTCGCGCGCGTACACGGGCTCGCGCTTCGCTCCCGCGGTGGACCCCACGATGATGCGGCCGAGACGCTCTTCCAGATCTTCCCGGCTCGTGGCCAGCGCGACGATGGCCATCACCTCGCTAGCGGGCACGATCACCCAGCGGTCCTGCCGTGGGATGCCGTTGCCCACGCCACCCAGTCCGATCACGACGTCGCGCAGCACGCGGTCGTTCATATCGATCGCGCGCGGCCAGGTGATTCGCCGGACGTCGAGTCCGAGCGAATTGTCCTGCGCGAGGTGGTTGTCGAGGAGCGCCGCGAGGAGCGCATGCGCGCTCGCTATGGCGTGAAAGTCTCCGGTGAAGTGGAGGTTGATATCCTCCATCGGGACCACCTGGGCGTAGCCACCTCCAGCCGCTCCGCCCTTCATGCCGAACACCGGGCCGAGGCTCGGCTCGCGCATGCACATTACCGCGCTCTTCCCCTTGCGCTGCAGCGCCTGCGTCACGCCCACGAGAGTGGTGCTCTTCCCTTCGCCGGCGGCGGTGGGATTGATCCCGGTCACCAGCACCAGCCGTCCACGCGCGGGACGCTGGGCTACCTCGAGATCGATCTTCGCCTTGTACTTGCCGTAGGGGTCGATCTCGTCGGGGGAGAGTCCGAGCTCCGCCGCCACGTCGGCGATCGGTCGCATGCACGCCCGCTGGGCGATCTCGATGTCGGATGGCACGTTGGTCAACGGATCCTCACTGAAGGCATGGGTTGGCGGCAATTGTACGCAGCGTGCTCGCCCGGCCGCTAGGTGGGCGGGGCGCTCCCCTTCCTCGGCAGGCGGAAGAGTGTGCGAGCGTTGGCGGCGGTCGTGGCCGCGACCGAGTCGGGTGATCTGCCCCGCGCAGCAGCGAGTCGCTCGATGGTACGCGGGACGAACGACGGCTCGTTGCGCTTGCCTCTGTACGGCACCGGGGCGAGATAGGGTGCGTCGGACTCCACGAGCAGGCGATCGTCGGGGACGAGGCGGAGGAGCTCCTCGTCCGTCCACTTGCGGAAGGTGATGATCCCGCTGAAGGAGATGTACCATCCAGCGTCCAGCGCAATATCGGCGAGCCGCGACGAGCCGGTGAAGCAGTGCAGAACGCCTCGTACCCCTGCGCGGCCGGCCTCGGTCACGAGCGCGACGGTGTCGTCCTCGGCGTCGCGCGTGTGGACCACGACGGCCGCGTGGCGCGCGGCCGCGAGCTCGAGCTGCGCGCGGAAGGCGGTGATCTGCGCCTCACGGGGCGAGTTGTCGTAGTGGTAGTCGAGGCCGCACTCGCCGACCGCTACCGCGCCGGCATCCAGGTGCGCGGTCATCGCCGGTATGTCGCGCGACGCGTCGAAGCTCGCGGCGTCGTGGGGGTGGACGCCCGCCGTCCAGTACACGAAATACGGAAGGGCGGCGGCAATGCCGCGCGCCCTGTCCGCCGCTTCGATCGATTCGCCTATGCAGACGAGCGCCCCGGCGCCAGCGTCGCGCGCTCTCTCCACCACTGCCTGACGGTCGGCATCGAACGCCGGATCCGCCAGGTGGGTGTGGCTGTCGATGTAGGCCGTCACCCGGTGCGGCCCTCCGAGCGCCACGAGGTCGCGCGAGCCGAGTGCGACCGAACCGTCACCGCGTCGCGACTACCGGCGACTCCTTCTTGCGCGAGGAGCTCCCCTCCCCCACGCGCTCCGAGCGGGGCCCGGAGACGCTCCGCTCGCCCGCCTTGCGCGGCCACTTGCGCTCGATCCAGAGGAGGATCACGGGGGCAACGTAGATCGAGCTGAAGGTTCCGGTGGCGACGCCGAAGATCATGACCAGCGCGAATGGCCGGATCACGGGACCGCCGAGGATCGCCAGCGCGATCAGCGTGGCGACCGTGGTGGCGTGCGTGAGCACCGAGCGCGGGAGCGTCTCGTTCACCGCTCGGTTCAGCGTGTCCTTGAGCGATTCCTTTCGCTTCTTTCGCAGGTCCTCGCGTGCCCGGTCGAAGATGATGATCGTGTCGTTTAGCGAGTAACCGATCATCGTCAGCACACCACCCACCACGATGAGCGAGATCTCGAGGTGTATGTACCTGATGAAGACGAGGGTGGCGAGGATGTCGTGCGATGTCGCTACCACCGAGGCCAGTCCGAAGCGCCACTCGAAGCGGTAGGCGAGATAGCCGAGCGTGATGAAGAACGAGATGAAGACCGCCAGCGCCGCCTTCTGGCGGAGCTCGCCGCCGACCTTCGGACTCACCGTTCCGGAGCTCGTGACAGTGAAGCTGTTCTCACCGAAAGCCTTCGTGAGTGCGGCGCTGATCTCCTCTTTCACTACCTCGGAGCCCTGCGCCTGCTCGGCTACCGCCTCCGGATTCTGCGCGCGGATCACGAACTCGGTTGGGCCGCCGAACTGCGCGATCTCCGCACTCGGAATCCCCGCCTCCACGAGAGTGGAGCGGATCTTCGCGACTTCAGGCGCCTGCTTGAAGGAGATCTGCATCAGCGTGCCGCCGGTGAACTCGATACTGTAGCGATAGCCGGAAAACGCGAGCAGGATCAGCCCTGGTATCACGAAAAGCAGCGTCACCGTCGTCGTGATCTTCCAGAACTTGATGAAGTCGATCTGGGTGTCGTGTAGGATTCGGAACATTTAGATGCTCAGCGTCTGTGGGCGATGCGCGCGCTGCAGCCACATGTTGTAGAAGGTACGGACCACGAAGATCGCACTCACCATCGATGCGCAGATGCCGGCGATCAGTGTCACGGCGAATCCTTTCACGGGCCCGGTACCGAACTGGTAGAGCACCAGCGCCGTGAGGATGGTGGACACGTTGGAGTCGATGATCGCGGGGAGCGCGTGTTTGAATCCCTCATCAATGGAAACTCGAACTGTTTTCCCGCGTACAAGTTCCTCTCGTATTCGTTCGAATATCAGCACGTTCGCATCCACCGCCATTCCGACCGACAGAACGAGTCCGGCTATTCCCGGAAGTGTGAGCGTAGCGCTGAATCCAGCGAGGACCGCGAGAGTGAAGAGCAGGTAGAGCGTCAGCGCGACGACGGCGAGCACACCCGAGAAGCGGTAGTAGCCGACCATGATGAATACCACCAGCGCCACACCGAGAATGCCGGCGTTGATGCCATCGCGAATCGAGTCCTGCCCCAGGCTCGCGCCTATCTGCCGCGACTCCACCACCTTGAGCGGCACCGGCAGCGCGCCGGCACGGAGCACGAGCGCCAGGTCCTGAGTCTTCTGCAGCGGCTGGCCGCGCATCGTGATCTGACCGCGGGTGCCTATGGCGCTCTGAATCACCGGCGGCCGACCCATCACGCGATCGTCGAGGACGATGGCCATGTAGTCGCCGATGTGCCGCGAAGTTTCCTGCCGGAAGCGGCGGCCGCCCTCGGTGTTCAGCGTGAACTGGACGATGTTCCCCTCTATGGGGTCGGTCCCTGGCTTGGCATCGGTGAGGTACTCACCGGTGATGATCGGCTTGCTGTCCACCACGTAGAGCGCGGTGACGCCGGCGCCCTCTTCATCGGACTGACCCCAGTGGATGGTCTTGCCCGGCGGGAGCGCCGACCGCACGGCGGGGAGCGCGAGGTACCGAGTCACCGTGGGTACGTTCTCGTCGGCCACGAAGTACTCGCCGGGCATCTGCCCCGGCTGTATGAGACTGCTGAAGGCACCGCCACTCGCGGCGGCGAGGAGACCCGTATCGGGCTTCGCGCTATCTGCCGCGCCGCTGTCCTTCTTCGCGTCGCTGTCGCTGGGTGAGAAGAGCGAAGTTATCGCGCTCTTGTTCCCGGTGTCCGCGCCCGGAGCGGCCTTGGGCGAGACGGCCCCGGTCTGACCGCTGTTCTTGAGGATCTGATCGATGCGGGGTATCACCTTGTCGAGCGCGCCTGTCTCGTCGGTGATCTGGAACTGGAGGAACGCAGAGCGCTCGACGAGCGAGCGGGCGCGCTCCGGATCGGTGACGCCGGGGAGCTCGACGATTATGCGGTCGCTGCCGACCTTCTGCACCACCGGCTCCGCGACACCGAATTCGTCGATGCGGTTGCGCACCACCTTGAGCGCGCGGTCTATCGCCTCGCTCTTGTTGGCCACGGCCTGCCTGGATTCGTCCACCTCGAGCGCGAGGTGCATCCCACCCTTCAGGTCGAGGCCGAGCTTGAGCGGGACACGCGTGAAGCTGGTGTCGCGAAAGACGCCGGCGCTGTTGCGCTCGCGTATCGTGGTCGTTCGTGGCCAGAGCGCGAAGACCGAAGCCGCGATCAGCGCCACGAGGATGAGGATCCGGGTCCTGAGATTGGACATGCTGCGAAGAAAGTGGGATGGGTTATGGCGGAGTATTGAACGTTACCGGCCTAGTGCAATCGAGTCAACGCGGCGCGTGCATTCTCCTCGTCTATCGCGAGCTGGGCCACCAGCGCGCTCGCGTCCGCGAAGGGGCGCGTATCGCGTAGCCTGGACACGAACTCCACCTTCACATACGCCCCGTAGAGGTCGAGCGATGCGTCGAAGAGGTGCACCTCGAGCGACGTCGCCGCGTCGCCGAAGGTCGGGCGTGGGCCCATGTTCATCATACCCCCGAAGGGGCCCGATGGAGTCTGTACTCGTACGGCGTAGACTCCCTGCGGCGGGAGGAGCTTGTGCGAGGAGGGGGGCGGCAGCTCGACGTTCAGCGTGGGGAAGCCAAGCTCCCTGCCGCGACGGTCTCCCTCGATCACGCGGCCAGACACCGAGTAGAGCCGCCCGAGCCCCTTCGCCGCGCGGCGCAGGTCACCGCCCGCAACCGCGCGTCGGATGAGGGTGGACGATACCGGACGTCCCTCGGCGTCGGCCACCGCCTCGACCACCTCCACGTCGAAACCGCGCTCGCTGCCGAGCCGGCGCAGTACGTCTTCATCGCCTTCGCGCGACCGGCCGAAGCCGTGGTCGTGGCCGATCACCAGGTGCCGCACGCGGAAGCGCCGGATGAGAACCTCGTCCACGAACTGCGCCGCGCTGTAGCGCTGGAGCGCGGGCGTGAAGGGCATGACGGCCATGAAGTCCACGCCGCTCTCCGCCACGATCTCGAGGCGCTCGGCGCCAACCGTGAGAAGCGCTGGCGCGGCTTCCGGGTTGATCACTTGGAGCGGATGCGGATCGAAGGTGACGAGCACGCTCCTCAGACCCAACTCCTCCGCGCGCGTGGTTATGCGCGAGAGCACGTCACGATGACCGCGGTGCACGCCGTCGAAGGTGCCCACGGTCACCACCGTTCCAGGCGAGTCTGGTGGAAGCCCCGAGTCCGACGCGCTCTCCGATCTACGACGCATCGCGCAGCACCAGACGCGGCTGCCAGAGCTCCGCGCCGCCGTCGCCGC